>NZ_JABMCZ010000005.1:1200000-1500000 GCF_013186535.1 Nocardia terpenica | reverse complement strand
ATTGGCGAAGCCCCACGCCCGCACGGGCACAACGGCCCGCACCGCGACGGCGGGCAGAACGGAGAACTGCGATGACCGGTTCACCCGACCGGACCCGGCTGTCACGATCGGTATTCGGCTGCCTCGCAACGGTTATCGTGTTCACGATGCCGGTGGCGGCCTGCTCGTCGCCGACGGCCACCGGGCAGCGGGCAGCGCCCGCTTCCAGGGCGCTGGATTCCGCGACTGCGGGTGATACCGTGCCGCTGGCGTTGGTGATGGCACCCTGGATCACCTGGCAGCATTGGCACGGGACCGGGCTGCCCGCCTCGCCGCGCTGGGGCCCGACCCGAGTCCAGGGTGATGTCGCCACGGGATTCAGTCACACTCCCGAAGGCGCGGTCGTGGCCATGATGCAGCACCAGGCGCGGCTGGCCGGTATCGGCGGCACCGCTTGGGTTTCCGAGGCCCGTGCCATGGCCGTGGTGGCGCCGGCCGACCGGGCGCCGGACCGGCGAGTGCCGACGGGATTCGACTCCGAGGGCGAACTCCCATTGTTCGCCGGATTCCGCTGGGTGTCTTTCAACCCGGACCGCGCGGTGGCGGATCTGGCCCTG
This sequence comes from Nocardia terpenica, assembly GCF_013186535.1. Taxonomy (NCBI): domain Bacteria; kingdom Bacillati; phylum Actinomycetota; class Actinomycetes; order Mycobacteriales; family Nocardiaceae; genus Nocardia; species Nocardia terpenica. The sequence continues at coordinate 1,499,404 of NZ_JABMCZ010000005.1, read as the reverse complement.
CAAGACGGCGACGGGCGATTGCGATCGGTACATGCCACCGAGAAGTGGGTGGGAGCGGACTGGAAGGCCGAACTCCCCGCCAACGGCGGATCGGTGACGCCGCTGCCGGGCCTGGACGGCTTCCAGCCGTGGCCCCGGCTCCCGAGAGGGTAACGGAGGTGCTGCGGCGGCTCGGTCTCGCGGGTCAGGCGGCGGCTGCGGGGCCGGATTCTGCAGTGCGGCAAGGACGGCGCGGTGGGTGAGCCAGCCGACGACGGCATGGCCGCGGGAGTAGAGGACGGGCACTCCGGCCCCCTCGGCACCCGCGAGGATGTCGAGAGCCTCGAGGAGAGTGGATGTTTCGACGACCTCCGGTGGCCTGACGGTCAGGTCGGCGACCGCACGAGCGGTGACGCAGCCGTGGTAACGCTGGTCGGGGCCGGTGACCGGCAGGATTCCGTTGGCCGACAACCACACTGCCCGGCTCGCGGCGTCGAGGGGAGTGTCGGCGGGGATGGGTTCGGGCATGAGTTCCATGACCGAGGCGACGGTGAGACCGTCCATGCGGTCGGCCGTATTATCATGTGCCGCATCGAGATCCACGCCGCAGCTAGTGAGTTTGCGTGTGTAGATGGTGTCCTTCGACAGCACTCGGGAGACCGCGGTGGCGGCGACGATGGCGAGCATGAGCGGCAGGATGATGGTGTACTCGCCGGTCAGCTCGAACAAAACGATGATCGCGGTGATCGCGGCGCGGGTCGCCCCGGTACCCGACCCCGTACATCTGCGGCAGCACCAGCAGCAGCCCGCCGAGCACGAACCCGCCGACCGCGGGCCGTAACCATTCCGGGCCGCGCCGATCCGGTAGTAGCCGGGAATCGTTGTGAGCGAGACACCTTCGCGGACCCGGGCCACGGCGAGCTCGACGACCCCACTCATCTGCTCGGTGATCGGCAACTCGCCGGTCCGCCAGGTATGCAGGAACAGATCCATGTTGGCTCGCGCACCGTGCACGAACTCCGGTTCCGCCATCGCGGCCGGGACCTCCGCATAGCGCGGATCGGGATTTCCGAACCTCCGCTCATCGTGTCTCCCTCGCGCCGGACGTCGATCAGGATCGATCTTCGTCCACTCCGAGGAGATGGGTGGGGGACGGCGACGTGTCGATGAGGGTGCGGCGGAGGTCGTAGTCGTGGAGGTCGGGTGCCGCCGAGAGTCGTGTGCGGAGTTCGGCGGGGGTCCAGGGCCATAGTTGTGGGAGTTCGTCGTTGCCGAGGTACCAGCTGGAACATCCGGTCGCCCAGATGGTTTCGGGCAGGGCGGCGTAGAGCCCGGCGTGGTAGGCGTCGGTGGCGCGGCGGGTGGGGGAGACGGTGTCGAAGAGTTCGTCGCGCCGGCGGTCGATTCAGGCCGCGATGTGCCGTGCCTGCATTTCGGCGATGGCGGTGAGGGAGTAGTTCCCGATGGGGCTGTGCGGGCCCAGGAGCATGAAGAAGTTCGGGAATCCGGGAACGGCCACGGTGAGGTGAGCCTGCGGCCCGTCGCGCCAGGCATCGTCGAGGCCGATCCCGTCGCGCCCGTACAGCCGCATCGGCCGCAGGTAGGCGTGGGCGTCGAACCCGGTGGCCAGCACGATCGCGTCGCACTCGTGCAGGACACCGTCGGTGGTGACGACGCCGCGCTCGGCGATGTGGTCGATGCCGGTATCGACCACGTGCACGGTGCCACGGCGGACGGCACGAAGGAATCCGCCGGAGACGATCAGGCGGCGGCACATCGGTTTATAGTCCGGAGTGAGCATGCGGCGCACATCGGAGTCGTCCACGGTGTGCAGGTTCGCACGGCAGATCGTGCTGAGAAGTGTTCGACGCCAACCGGATCGGATCACCGCGCGGGAGAAGAACTCGAAGAACCGCTCATATCCGTCGTAGCCCAGCCGATCCAGCATCGGCCATCGGCGATGTGCCGCGCGGGTCAGCGCGGAGTAGCGCGGATTCGGCAGTGTCACAACCCAGTTGGCGCTGCGCTGAAACAGGTCCAGCCGGGCGGTGGTCTCGGCGAGAGCGGTGGCGATCTGGACGCCGGTGGACCCTGTGCCTATCACTGCCACGCGCTTGCCCACGACCTCGGCAGCGCGGTCCCATCGTGCCGAGTGCATTACCGGGCCGTGAAAGTCGCCGAGCCCCGGGATGTCCGGGTATCGGGGGACGCGGAGCACGCCGGTTGCCGCGATGAGGAAATCGAAGGTCGCGACCGCGCCGTCGGCGGTGTGCACCTGCCACCGGTTGTCGACGAAGCGTGCCTCGGTGACTTCGGTGTTGAAGCGGAAATGTTGGCGCACATCGAATCTGTCGGCAATGCGACGCAGATAGGCGTGAATGTCGGTGCCGGAGGCGAACACTCGCGTCCAATGCGGATTCGGCGCGAAACTGTACTGATAGAACCGGGCGGGCACATCGCAATACAGGCCGGGGTAGACGTTGTCGCGCCACGTCCCGCCCAGCTCGGATGCCTTCTCGAAGACGGTGATGTCACGAATCCCGCTCCGGCGCAGCATGACTGCCATGCAGACGCCGGACATCCCGCCACCGATAATGCCGACCGCGGGCGTGCGGCGAGGACCGTCGTAGGCGGTGGCCCGGCCGATCGAATCGATCAGCAAGTCGTCGATATTCATGATGACCTCCTTCGAACCGAGTGATTGAGCTGTGCGAAGACGCCTCGTTGCCCAGCTGGCGTCGCCGCCCGGAGTCCGATATCCGAGGCGGCGACACCATGCCCGTGAGACAAGTTCTCTATGAAGGTGGTAGCGGGGGTTGGCAGCCGTCAGGCCGGAATGGACTCTGCCGCCGGTGATTTGGTGACGCGCGGCAGCGCGAACAGCAGCACGAATGCCAGAACGAAACCGGCGGCGACGTACCACAGCGAATAGCCGAAGGCTGTCGGCATGTCGTCGCCGTGGTCAAGACGGCCGAAGAACACCAGCGACGAGAGGGCGATGCCGAGGGCCTGGCCGAGCTGGGTGACGGTGTTGAACAATCCGGACGCCGCGCCCGCAGCGTCGTGCGGAACCGCGGAGAGGGCCATGTCGGTGAGCGGGGCGATGATCGTTCCGAAGCCCAGGCCCATGAGGACGGCCGGAATCGCGGTCTGCGCGACCGACATCGAGGTGCCGTTGTGTGCGACGAGCATGTGGTACAGCAGTGCGCCGCCGACGGTGATCAGTCCACCGGACTGGAGGGCGGTGCGGCCGAAGCGGGGGACCAGGATTTGGGTCGACACACCGGCACCGAGGATCAGTCCGATCGACAGCGGCAGACCGGCCAGCGCCGCCTTGACCGGCGACCAGCCCAGCCCGAGCTGCAGATACAGGATCCAGGCGAGGAAGAACACGCCGGAGGCGAGCCCGAAGCACAGCTGCACGGCCAGCCCGCCGGAGAAGCTGCGCGCCCGGAACAATGCCAGCGGCACCAGCGGCTGACCACCGCGCCGGTCCAGCCACCGTTCGTAGGCGACGAATAGCGCAAGCACCGGCGCCGAACCGGCGAGCATGGCGATCGACCATGCGGGCCAACCGAGTTCGCGGCCCTGAGTCAGCGGCAACATGAGCAGGAACAGTCCGGCGGTCACCAGCGCGACGCCGGGCAAATCGAGCTTCGTGGCCCGCTCGGACTTCGACTCCCGGACGACCAGCGCCCCGATGACGAACACGGCCAGGCCAATCGGCAGATTGACCAGGAAGATGGGCCGCCAGTGCAGGCCGAACAGATTCCCCTCGACCAGGCTCGCCCCGATCAGCGGACCGGCCGTGGTGCCCAGGCCCATGACCGCGCCGTAAATGCCGAACACCTTCGCCCGCTCGTGCTCGGCGAAGCTGACGTGGACGATCGACAGCACCTGCGGCACCATCATCGCCGCCGCCGCGCCCTGCAGCACCCGACCGGCCAGCAGCATCTCGGGACCGGAGGCGACGCCGCACAGCAGCGAGGTGAGAGTGAACGCGGCAATACCGAACAGCAACAGCCGTTTTCGGCCGAACATGTCACCGAGCCGACCGCCGGTCACTAGGCCCAGCGCGAACGCCAGAGCGTAGCCGCCGGTGATCCACTGCACCTGCGCGGCCGTCGCGCCGATATCGTGCTGCAGGCTCGGGATCGCGATATGCACCACGGTCACATCGACCGAGTCCATGAACGCCGCCGCCAACAACACGGCCAAGGCCAGCCACCGCCGTGGATCGGCCTGCACACGGTCTTCGGAGAGGTCAGCGATTGTTGTCATGCAGCGAAAGGTAGGAGGCTATTAGGTCAGCCAAAGACCGGTTAGCCATCGAGTAGCTATGTGACCTGAGTCACCGACGTCGTCGGTTCAGTTCGTACTCGTATGCACTGCATAGTGCAGTAATTGGGCGACTTCGTCGCGATGGGGCGGGGTTTGCGCGGCTAGGCCGAGCAGGATGATTCCGGTCATCGTACTGATCACCACGCGAGAGGCGACCGGATCCAGATACGGGGCCAACGCCTCCAGGGACAATTCGGTGAACCGATCCGCCAGTGCCCGCAGCGCGGGCCTGCGGGCGGCGGCGAGATACAGCTCCAATTCCACCGTCTGCTGCTCGCGCTGCTCTCCGAAACAGGCCATGACCGCGTCGACCAGGGACTCGACCGCCTGGTGCGGGGTGTCGTTCCCGTGCTCGGACGCCCAATCCCGCAGATATCCGGCGTAGCGGTCGACCGCACGCTCGAGCGCCGCGGCAATCAGATCGTCCCGATCGGCAAAGTAATAGGTGGTAGACCCCAACGGCACCCCCGCCGCTTCGGCCGCCGCCCGATGCGTCAGCCCCTCCACACCCCGCTCCGCGAGCACTCGCTCGGCGGCCTCCGCAATGACTTCCCGACGCGGCTTGTCGGTCCGGCGACGACGTTGGGCGGCTGGCGGCATTGGTCCCCTTGCTCCACGACCGGTCCTCGCGGCCGATTATGTACGTATGTACTGTGCAAGGGTACATGCCCTGGGAGACGACTCTCGGGCACCATGATCAATCGGCTGAGGAGCGTGACCGGACTCGAACGCGGAGTCCGCGTGGGCGCAGCATGCCGATGCGGGAGGGCCGGACACGGTCGCCCGCGATCGGCTCCAGCCGCCATCGCCCGGCGATTGTGGCGAGTGCCAGGGTGGTTTCGGTGATGGCGAAGTCGTCGCCGATGCATTTGCGGGTGCCGGAGCCGAAGGGGATCACGCTGGTCCGGGCGATGGCGGCGGCGCGGTCGGGCTGCTCGTATCGGTCGGGGCGGTGATGGACCTGGTAGGTATCGACCTCGGTATGCAGGCGGTTCTGTACCTCCGGATGCGTGGCGACCAGATGTATCGCCCAGGCCAGCGTATCGGCGGTGGTTTCGGTGCCCGCGAGGAAGAACGACACGACCTGATCGGAGATCTCGGCATCGGTCAGCGGTCGGCCGGATACCGGATGGCGGGCCGCCAGCAGCAGCGAAATCAGCTCGTCGCCGACGCGGTTCCGGCGATCGGCCACGATCGCGTCCACAGTGTCGCGTAACCGTTGTCGCGCACGGTCGTAGCGGCGTTTGCCCCGTGTCGGCAGTCGATCCAGCAGCGGCGGGATCATCATGCGGCGGCCGACCCCAGTGGTGACGGTTTGCAGATCGTGATGGGCCATGCGCAGCACATCATCGGGGAGCGACCCGCAAAGAAGGGTGGCCACAAGGGTTTTCGAGGTAATCGCCGACATCTCGGCGAGCACGGCGAGGACCTGCCCGTCGCCCCATCCGTCGACGATCGTGCCGATCTGCTCGATCATGGTCGGCGCGTAGGCGGCCACCCGGGTAGCGGTGAAGGTCGGCTGTAGCAGACGCCGCTGCCAGCGATGCTCACTGTGCGGGCAATTGCCCAGACCCTCACCGGTCACCTCGCGGACCCGGTCGAACAGCACGCCGCCACGGCCGAAGGTGGCATCGTCGAGCAGGATGGTTCGCACCAGTTCGGGATCGCAGACGAAATCGACTGGGGCGGGGCCGAACCGGACCTCGACCACATCACCATGGGCAGGCAGGTCGGACAGAAACCTCGAGGGATCGCCCAGCATCCGGCGAGCATGACCGAGGCCGGGAATGGCGCCGGGGACACGAGGGATGCTGTCCTGGCCAGCCGTATCCATCACTCGCACTCCTTACTCGCATAGAGGCGGATAGCGAATCGCGAGAATCGGACGAGCACGTGCACACACCGTGGACAGCCGACGGCCACACCGACCGGGCATGGCAGGGTTCATCGGCCGCTCGATGTGCACCGGATCCACCTGGCCGCACTGTTCTCGCGAGGGCATGCGCATTCTTGTCGCGGACGATGCCGTCGATCGTGTCCCGGGGACTCCGGCCCGAGCGGTTCCAGCACGTCACCGCCCCCATACCCCGGTGGGCCACGGCTGTGTGCATCCCTGCGGTCGACGCGGAGCGGCATGACGAAGACCACATCCAGCCAATCTCGGGCAAACAGGTCCATAGAGGACCTATTGGCTTTCTACCTTGTGTTTTGTGCGCCGTGAACTCGATATCGGCGACACGAGTTGAACACGAAGCATTCAGGAGGTACACGGATGAACGCCATGTCACCCGGTCAGGTCTGCTGGTTCGAGTTCCTCACCGCCGATCCGGCGACGATCGAGAAGTTCTATGGGCAGCTGCTCGGCTGGACCGTCGTCTCCGGCCCGCTGTCCCCGGATCTGCGGATCTACGCCCACAGTGCCGTCTTGCCGATGGGGTCGATCAGCGAAACCGCTTCCGGCGGTGAGCATCTTCGCGTCGGTGTCGCATCGGCCGATGTCGCCTCCGACGCCGCGCGGCTGACGAGACTCGGCGCGTCGATCGCGGAACCGGCGACGGAGGACTCCGCTGTTGTGGCCGACCCGCTCGGCCATACCTTCACGCTGTCGTCCGACCCGCTCGGCTCGATCGAGTTCCCGCCTGGCCGCGGTTCGATGGCGTGGTTCGAACTCGGCACCGCCGACCCCCGCGCCGTCGAATCGTTCTACACCGAGGCATTCGGCTGGCGCTTCGAATTCGACCAGAACGCGGGCAAGGCGTACTACAACATCTTCACCGGCCCGCAATGGCCGATCGGAGGCATGTACGACCTCGGCCCCGACGGCCCGGAGTATTTCATTCCCTGCTACCTCGTGGACGATGTGCCCGCGCTCGGCGAGGCGGCCGAAAAGCTCGGCGGCGCAGTCGAATCCGGTCCCGACGGTTGCCCGGACGGACTGATGTACTCCCGCATCATCGACCCCGGCGGCAACCGTTTCGAACTGTTCTCCAACCCGGGAATGTGACCGAAGACCTCGGGCAGTGGTGCCAACCAGAAGGAGAACGGACCATGGGTAGCGACACCGTCATTCGTCGGCTTGCGCCGAGTGAGGTCGGTGAATTCGCCGCGACGACGGCCGTCACCTTGGTGCCCTTCTGCGCTCACCCCGACCGCACCGATGTCGTCGCCCTCGCCCGCGATATCGGCGACCGGCTCACTGTGGGGATGACCGATGGCGGCATACAACGTCGTGCGCTCGGCACCACTGGGCCGCCGGAGAACCACCGGACGGTCCCGGTGGTCAACTCGTCGAACTGGGGCAAGATCCCCGACTTCACCGCGCCCAGGGGGATCACGGTCGAAGACTTCCGGCGCGCGGGCTTTTCGCTGGCCATCTCCACCGCGCTCGAGCCGTTCTACATCATCACCAGTTTCGCGGGACGGCTCGGTATCCACATCGGCGCCTCGACCGTGGCCGATATCGCATCGGCCCAGCGCAGGGCCGCCGCCGTGGTCGATGAACTGAACGGCATCGTGGCTGCGGCGAGTAGCTGAAGGGAGCGCCCACGACATGACGCACTTGTTCGACATCGAGGGAACCGCGCGAGACGAGGTATCGCCCTTCGGCGGCATGACTTTTCACGAGGTGCGCGCCAAGACGATGCTCAACCGTTTGGCGGGCGCTACCGCGGGCGGAATGGGCTGGACGCTGAATCCGTATCGGGGCTGTGCCCACGGCTGCACGTACTGTTTCGCCCGGACCGGGCACCAGCATCTCGGATTCGGCATCACCGAGGATTTCAGCAAACAGATCGTGGTGAAAACCAATGCCGCCGAGGTATTGCGGGCGGAGTTGCGGCGCGGGCGCGTCCGTGATGATTGGGTGATGGTGGGCACCTCGACCGACTGTTATCAGCGCGCCGAGGGCCGGTATCGGTTGATGCCCGAGATTCTGCGTGTGCTGGCCGAGTATCGGATCAGGTTCACCACGACCACGAAAAGTGCTCTGCTGCTTCGGGATATCGAGTTGTTCGCGCGGGCGGCCGAGCGGGCGGACGTGCTGGTTATGACCTCGCTCGGCTCGCTCGACGACCGGGTCCGGCGCGTGTTCGAACCGGCGGCGTCCCCACCGAAGGCCCGATTGAACATCGTCCGGACCCTCCGTGCCGCCGGTATCCCTGCGGGCGTGCTCATCGCTCCGATCATTCCGCACGCGGGCGACCACCCCGCGGCCCTCGACGCCTTGGTCGACGCTTGCGTGGATGCTGGTGCGGTGACGGTCTTTCCGGATGTCATGCGCATAAAGGCGGCGCTGCGCCCCTGGTTCCTCGAGCAGGCCGCCGCCACCGTGCCACCGGATCTGGCGCGGCGGCTGACCGACAGTTACGGCCGTCATCGGAGCATGCCGGACGACTACATCGACCGGGTCACCGCACACGTCCACGCACGGGCACGGCGGCACGGCCTGCCCACCTGGTCGGAATACATCGCCGCGCACAGCGCCCCCATACCCCAGGAGGAGCGCCAATTACGGCTCCTCTGAACGACTTCAGGCCCCCACCAACCGAACCTTCACGGCGTGACCGGGTCGTTTCCGGTGGGGTCCGCGGTCCCGGCGAGTGCCCGCTCACCGATGGCGCGCACCAGTGGAGCGATGTCGGGTGGGTCGAGCACGGTGTAGGGCATGGGGAGCAGGGTGATGTTGAAGGCGACGTATTCGGGTCGGTCGGGGTAGGTGGTGAGAATGCAGGTGCCGTCGTCGGCGGCTTCGAGAATGCCCTGTCGCGCGCCGACATGATCGCGGGCGACGTCGATGGGTTCGTGCAGGAGTACGCGGGCCTGGACGGTGCCGGTGCGTTGCAGGGAGCGGGTGAGCCAGGCCGCGGCGTCGGCGCCGTCGGGCAGTTCCCGGGCGGGCACGCGGACGCCGGTGCGGTGTACGGCGGTGATGCGGTCGACGCGGAAGGTGCGCCAGTCGGCGCGGTCGCTGTCGAACGCGACCAGATACCAGCGACGTCCGGCCGACACCAGCCGATGCGGTTCGACGAAACGCTTGGTGACCTCGTCGTCGGCCTTGGTGTAGGTGAAGCGGACCTTCTCGTGGGCGGCGCACGAGGAGGCCAGGGCGGCAAGGGTTTCCGGATCAACAGAGACGGTCGCGGTGGCGGGCAGCACGACGGCGGCGTGCGAGAGGTCGGCGAGGCGGCGACGCAACCGGCTGGGAAGCACCTGCTCGAGTTTGGCCAAGGCCCGAAGGGAGGCGTCCTCGATCCCGGTGACCGCCGCGGTCGCGCCGGTACGCAGGCCGATGGCAATGGCGACCGCTTCCTCGTCGTCGAGCACCAGCGGCGGCATGGCGGTCCCGGCGACCAGGCGATAGCCGCCGACATTGCCCTGGGTGGCGTGCACGGGGTAACCGAGTTCCCGCAGGCGTTCGACGTCGCGGCGGATCGTGCGCGGGGTCACGCCGAGTCGTTCGGCGAGTTCGATGCCGGTCCATTCGCGTGGTGATTGCAGCAGCGACAGCAGGTGCAGCAGTCGGCCCGACGGATCTCGCATGTCTTCATCCTGACGCATCAACAGGTCAGTCGGTGACCTATTGGCTTCGTAGTGTCGCGCACGAGCGCCGGATCACGGTGCCGGTGTCGATAGGGAAAGGAGGGTGCGTGGCTGCCGGGAGGAAGATGGCCGATCCGGTGCATCGGATCGAGATCGAGGGCGTCCGCGAGCACAATCTGAAGAACATCTCGGTGGCGATTCCGAAGAATGCGCTCACGGTGTTCACCGGGGTGTCGGGTTCCGGGAAGTCGTCGCTGGCGTTCGCCACCATCGCGGTGGAATCGCAGCGGCAGTTGAACGAGACCTATACGACGTTCGTGCGAAACCGGTTGCCGCGGTATGAGAAACCCGATGTCGACCGGATCGAGGGGCTGACGACCGCGGTGGTGGTCGATCAGAAACCGATTGGCGGCAATGCCCGGTCGACGGTCGGCACGGCCACCGATATCTATTCGATCATCCGGGTGCTGTTCTCCCGGGCGGGTGAGCCGTCGGCCGGGATGGCGACGGTGTATTCGTTCAACACCCCGGAAGGCGCGTGCCCGCGGTGCGACGGTCTCGGCCGGGTGATGACGGTGAATCTGGACGCCATGATCGACACGTCGCTGTCGCTCAACGCAGGGGCCTTGCGGTTTCCGTTGTTCGCGGTCGGCACGGTGCAGTGGCACATGTTCGCCCAGTCGGGTCTGTTCGACCTGGACAAGCCGTTGTCGCGCTACAGCGAGGCCGAATGGAAGAACCTGATCGACGGCTCCGACGACGAGGTGAAGATCCGGACCGCGGGCGGAGCCATGACCACCTATGAGGGACTGGTCGCCAAATTCCGTCGCCTGTATCTCAACCGAGATCTGTCCGCGTTGTCCGCCCGCACTCGGAAGGCGGTCGAGCGGTTCACCACTCGGGGGCCGTGTCCGGAGTGCGGTGGTGCCCGGCTGAACCGGGCGGCACTGAAAACAGAGATCAACGGCCGTACGATCGCCGACTACGTGACCATGGAGGTGACCGAGCTGATCGAGGTGCTCGGCACGATCGATCATCCGCTCGGCACCCCGCTGGCGGAGCAGGCCATCGCCGGACTGCGGCGCCTCGACGACATCGGTCTGGGCTATCTGACCCTCGGCCGGGAAACGCCGACCCTGTCCGGCGGTGAGGCGCAGCGGCTGAAGATGGTGCGGTTTCTCGGCTCGTCGCTGACCGGGATGACCTACATATTCGACGAACCCAGCGTGGGCCTGCATCCCCGCGATGTGAGCCGGATGAACACGCTGCTGCGGGAATTGCGGGACAAGGGCAACACGGTGCTCGTCGTGGAACACGACCGCGACGTCATCGCCATCGCCGACCATATCGTCGATCTGGGCCCGGCCGCGGGGGTGCACGGCGGCGAAATCGTCTACCAAGGCGACTACCCGGGCCTGCGCGCAAGCGACACCGTCACCGGTGCAGCGCTACGCCGCCGCGGTCGGCTGAAGGACGAATGTCGTTCTCCCACCGGGTATCTGCGTATCGAACACGCGAACCTGCACAATCTGCGCGATATCAGCGTGGATATTCCGACCGGGGTGCTGACCGTGTTCACCGGAGTGGCGGGCTCGGGCAAATCCACACTGGTGTCGGAGGTTTTCGCCGCCCGCCATCCGGAAGCGGTCATGGTCGATCAGGCCGGGATCGCGTCGTCGTCACGCTCGACCGCGGTCAGCCATCTCGGCGTCATGGATAGCATCCGCGCGGCGTTCGCCACCGCGAACAGTGTTGACGCCGGGCTGTTTTCATTCAACAGCACAGGCGCATGCCGGGAGTGCGGCGGCCGCGGCGAGGTCACGGCGGACATGGCGTTCATGGATCCGGTGACGACACTGTGCGAGCGCTGCCGCGGAACCCGCTACGACCCCGACGTTCTCGCCTACACGCTGCATGGCAGGGACATCGTGCAGGTATTGGCATCGACCGCCGACGAGGCCATGTCGTTCTTCACCGACCGCACCCTACGCGCCAGGATCGGTTCGCTGGTCGAGGTCGGGCTCGGCTATCTCACCCTGGGCCAGCCATTGTCGACGTTGTCCGGCGGAGAACGCCAGCGGCTGAAGCTGGCCGGTGAACTCGGCAGGTCCGGCGGAATCTACATTCTGGACGAGCCCACCACCGGATTGCACATGTCCGACATCGGCACCCTGCTGACATTGCTCGATCGCCTCGTCGACGCGGGCAACACCGTTGTGGTGATCGAGCACGACCTCGATGTGATCGAACACGCCGACCACATCATCGACCTCGGCCCCGACGGCGGACGGCACGGCGGCCGCGTCGTCTTCCAGGGCACCCCGGCCGACCTGCTGCGCGCGGAGACGTTCACCGCCGAGTATGTCCGCCGCGACCTGGCCGGACAGCGGTGAGGAACCCCACCCGCCAATTCCCTGATCAATAGGACTTTCACTGACCTATTGGGTTTCTACCTTGGCCATGTCAGGACGTTTCGATCTACCGGCGAAGGGAGTGGGCCGATGGGCCGTCATCCGGTGACGCTGACCGAGCAGGCGAATCTGACCGTGTGTCCACCGGCGCCGTTCCACTTCGACACCACCACGTCCAAGCCGTCCACGCTGCCCGATCCGACGACCGTACACGAGCCCGGCGTGCACTGGCAGACAGTGCGATGGGGTGATCAGGTACTGGGAATTCGGTTGAACGACAACGGAACGCGTGAGGATCCCAAACTGGGTGTCACGGTGTTCGCCGAGCGGGCACTGCCACCGGCGGTGGTCGAGTCGATCGGATTCGAACTGCGCTGGCGCTACGACCTGGACACCGACCTGTCCTGGTTCTGTCGGCGCTTCGCCGCGGATCCGGCCCTGTCCGGGCCGATCGAGCGCATCGGCGGGATGCGGGTGAGTTGCGCGTTCTCGCTGTATGAATGGGTGAGCGTGCTGGCGCTGCTGCAGATGGCCACCGCCGGACGCATCAGCGCGATGGTTGGATCGGTGTTCGACGCGTACGGCCGGGTGGTCCAGTTCGATGGCCGACGGCTGCATGCATTCTGGGAACCACACGCCATCGCCACCGCCGGTGAGGCGCCGTTGCGGGCGATGAAGCTCGGTTATCGCGCCAAATCCCTTGTCCGCATCGCCAACTCGGTGCTCGACGGCGATTTCGACGAGAACGCGATCCGGGTGATGGACCGGGACCGGGCCCGCGCCGCCCTGCTGAAGCTGTATGGGATCGGCCCGGCGTCGGTGGGGTATCTGATGTTTCAGACCTTCCACCATTACGACGCCTTCGACGTCGTGCCGCCGTGGGAGACCAAGCTGTACTCGCGGCTGCTGTACGACACCGAATCCGTTCCGGCAGAAGACATCCTGACCGATATGACCGCACGGTACGGCCGCTGGCGCGCACTGGCCGGAGCGTATCTGCTCGAAGACCTGTTCCTGCGCCATCAGCATGACCCCATCGACTGGCTGGCCGCGGAAATTCGCATGTGAACACCCGTCGGAATCCCCGGCGCGGCAACGGAAAACGACCATGGAGGAAACGATGAACGCTCTGACACCCGGACAGATCGTCTGGTTCGAGATCAGCACCCGAGACGCGGAACCGGCGCAGACGTTCTACTCCCGGCTGCTAGGCTGGACCTACGAGCTGGACCCGGACTCATCGATCGACGGCCGCCGCTACATCCGCATCATCGCGTCCAACGCCCCGTTCCCAATGGGCGCCCTCTTCGAAACCCCCGCCGCCACCGAGCAGATCAACGTGTCCATCCTGTCCACCGACGTCGCCGCCGACGTCACCCGACTCACGAAACTCGGTGCGACCGTGATGATTCCGGCCACGCAGGTCGGCGACGTGACCTGGTTCGCCGTCCTCGCCGACCCGCAGGGCAACCCCTTCTCGCTGTTCTCCCGCAGCACGAGCGAAAGATTCGAGGAACGCATGGAGGCAGGGGAGGACTACATGGTCCAGGCCGCCGCCAAACCCGCGCGGGGTTCGATGGCCTGGTTCGAGGTCGGAACCACCGACCCCAAGGCCACGCAATCCTTCTACACGCAGGCGTTCGGCTGGCGTTTCGAGTTCGACGACACCGCGGGCGGCAAGCAGTACTACAACATCTTCACCGGCAACGAATGGCCCTCCGGCGGGATGTACGACCTCGGCCCGAACGGCGCCGACTATCTGGTGCCCTCGTTCCTGGTCGGCGATGTCCCCGAGGTGAGCGAACTCGCCGAAAACCTCGGAGCGGTGGTCGAATTCGGCCCCGACACCAACCCGGACGGCCTGGTCTACGCACGCATCGTCGACCCGACCGGCAACCGATTCGAAGTGTTCTCCAACCCGGGAATGTGACGCACGATTCGAAGGAGGGGCCTCATGAAGATCGCCTTGCTGGGAACAGGTTTCGGCCAAGCGCACGCCGCCGTCTATGCCACACGCGACGTCGAGGTGACGGTATTCGGCCGCCGCCCCGAGGTGCTACGGTCGCTGGCCGATCGCTACGGTTTCGCCACGACCACCGATCTCGACTCGGTATTTGCCGATCCCGCCATCGAACTCATCGATATCTGCCTGCCGACCGACATGCACTCCGACACCGTGCTGCGCGCGGTGGACGCGGGCAAACACGTGCTCACCGAGCTGCCGCTGGCCACCGATACGGCAGCGGCGAAGAAGGTCGCCGAAGCCGCGGAGGCGAGTGATCGGCAGGTCTTCGTCGACATGTACGACCGGTTCCTGCCCGCGAATCAACTGCTGTTCGACGCGGTCTCCTCGTGGAAGTACGGTCGGCTCGAGCATCTGGCCGTGGAGCAGGCCACCGCCCTGCTGTGGCCGGGGGTCAGCCTCGGTGTGGACGCGATCCCGCTCGATATGATGCACGGCGATATCGATCTCATCGTCCAAACCCTCGGCGTCCCCGCCACTCTCGACATCACCGCGACCGCATGCGGTCCCGATACGGGGGTGGTGGAGGCCGTCCTCGGCTACCCGGCCGCGTCGGCCCGGTGCTCGGCGTCCTCCCGCATGCCCATGCCCTACGGATCGCGTGGCGGCTACCGCGCCACCTTCACCGACGGTGTTCTCGACGCGGCCTTCACCCAGGGCTTCGACGGCAAACCCACCGCCACGGTCACCACCTACACATCCAAGGGCGAGGAGACGACACAGCTCCCGGCGGCCGATCCCTACTCGGCGATGATCGACCACGTCCTGGCCTGTCTGCACGGCCGAGCCACCAACCGGATCGGCCCGGACACGGTGCTGGGCACCCTCGCGGTGACCCTGGACATCGACGCCATCGTCAACCCGCGATGAGCCCGGCGTCGCTGCCGAGGCTCGGGCTGGGCACCTGGCAGATCAAGGGTGACAACGCCTATCGCGCCGTCCGCCACGCCCTCGAGGTCGGCTACCGGCATATCGACACCGCCCAGCTGTACGGCAACGAAGATCAGGTCGGCCGCGCCCTCCGGGACAGCGGGATCGACCGCGAGGAGGTCTTCGTCACCACGAAATACCCGCAGCGCACACCGGGCGGCGAAACCGAAGCCCTCACCGCGAGCCTGCGAGCGTTGGGCCTGGAGCGAGTGGACCTGTGGCTCATGCATTTTCCGCTGAAGAGCCCCGAGGACAACGCTCGGGTGTGGGACCGATTTTCGGTCGCGTCCACCGGGCGGGCCGATGCGATCGGTGTCAGCAACCACAGCATCGAGCAGCTCGACGCGCTCGTCGCGGCGACCGGACGAGCGCCCGCGGTGAATCAGATCAGATTCAACCCGGCGCTCTACGACCCGACGCTCGTTGCCGCCCATCGTGAACGCGGAATCCTCCTGGAGGGCCACAGCCCGCTGCGCCGCCCCACGCTGACCCATCCGATCCTGACCGGGATCGCCGACCGGCACCGAGCGAGTAGCGCGCAGGTGCTCCTGGCGTGGCACTTTGCTCACGACATCCCGGCGATTCCGAAATCGGTTCACGTCGAGCGCATTACGGAGAATTTTGGTGCGCTCGACGTGAGGCTGTCGGAATCCGAGGTATCCGCGATCGATGCTCTCGGGAAGATGTGACCGCCGGTCCGGACCGGCGGTTTCCCCCTCAGCGGGTGGTCTCAGGGACCGGCGAGTTCGCGCTCGAGCGGCGTGCGGTAGGCGGGGGTGAAGCGGCGGTCGGCGAGATAGCTTGTCATTCTGTCGATCTCGGTGCCGATTGCCTTGCGGGCGGCTCGTCCGGGGTCGGCGAGGAACCGAGCGGCGAGGGTGCTGTTTCGGCGTTGCGCCCATCCGCCAACAATGCGGCCGTTCCACCAAATCGTGGGACCGATATTGCCCATCCGGTCGAATAGGGCGGGGACGTGGGCCCGGTCGAGGTAGAAGTCGCGGTTGCGCCACCCCATCGGCGTCGGATCCAGTGCGGGCAGCAGGACGGCCGCCGGTTCCGGCGATTCGAAGGGCTCGAGGTGGGACTCGAGGGCGTATCCCGGTTCGCTTTCGAGCGATACCTCGATGGCCGTGCTGTCGCGCAAGGCTTTTCGGGTATCGGTCACGGTCCAGCCCGTCCACCATTTCAGGTCGGCGACGGTCCCGGGCCCGAACGCGGTCAGCCATCGGCGGGCCAGTTCGGCCCTGGCCTCCCGCACCGGAATTTGAGGGAGTGCGGGCGCGGCGGCCCACGCGTGCTGTGTGCTGGTCCAGCCGCCCCGCCGCCCGGCCCGCACGATGTGTCCATCGGCGGCCATGGCGAATGCCACCTCCACCGCCAGACTGCGCCGCGACTCGTACGACTTCCCGGCCGAGACGGCCAATTGCTTTTGCAGCACGGGGATTTCGGCGGCGATCTCTCGGGTGGTCAGTTCGCCGCGGCCGCGCAGCAGGGCCAGCACCTCGTCGAAAAGCCCTGCCAGGGTGGCGTGGTCGCCGAGGTCGGCCTGCTCCAGGACTCGCAGCAGTCCCGCCGTGCGGGCCGCCGCGTGCGAGCGGCTGGTCGCGGCCAGCACCGTCGGCGCCAGCTCCGTGGTGACGACGAACAGGGTGCCGCGCATTCCGGTCATCCGCACCAGCTGGGTCCGGTCGTAGAGGTCACGCTCGATGTCATCGTGCTGTGGATCGGCCAACCGCGCGGCCGCCGACAGGTACACCGTCGCGGGATCGGTGGCGTGCAGGCCCAGCACGGCGTCGACCACTCCCGCAGCGCACGCCGCACGCCGGTGCGGCGCAAGCAGATGCCGGGACGTCAGCAGCGCACGCCGCTGCTCATCGGTGATTACGGGAATCGTCGTGCTCATGTGCTCGAATCTCCGATGCCGCACAGGATGCGGCGCAGCACGGCGGCGACCGCGTCACGTTCGGGAGTCACGCCCTGGGTGAGACCGTTCACGAACAGACCTGTCATGGCACTCATCACCGCAGCCGCGGTCACCGGGTCGAAATGCCGCTCCATCGCCGCCGCGGACAGTTCGACGAAGCGATTCGCGTGCGGCCGCAACGCCAGCCGACGCGTGGCCGCCGCATACAGCTCGAATTCGAGCAGTTTCGTGTCGCGATCCGCACCGAAGCATCGCATCAGGGCCTCGGTCAACGCCTCGCACACTTGCGCCGGGGTGTCCTCGGCGTGCTCATCGGCCCAGGCGGTGAGATAGTCGGCGAACCGCCGCACCGTCAGCTCGAGGGCCGCGCCGATGAGGTCTTCCCGGTCGGTGAAGTAATACGTGGTGGACCCCAGCGACACTCCGGCAGCCTCGGCGACGGCACGGTGGGTCAACCCCTCCACCCCACGCTCCGCGATCACCGCCATGGCCCCGGCGGCGATGCGCTCGCGGCTCGCCTTACCCGCGCGACGCCGCGCGGTCGTCACGGCATCATCGCCTTCACCAGAGTGTGTCACCCGTCTCCTCACCTCTTTCCACAGTCGACTATGTACAACAGTACAGTACTCATGTACATTCATGAGCTATCGAGCAGCAACTTGGTCGGGAGTCGGGAACGGTTTATCGACCATCCGCTGCGCTATCGGCGGTCGCATCGCGCGACGCCCCGACGAGAGGAGTGCACGTGGATATCGACCGGATAGCCGCAGATTGGGCGAGAGATTACGAAAAATCGTGGAATGCAATGGATCCCGATGCGATGGGGCTGCGTTACGCGCCGGACTGCGTCGGTCAGCATCCCTTCGATGAGATGGTGCGCGGGCGTGCACCGCGAGTGATGAATCTGAAGCGGCTGTTCCCGACCATGGACAGCTACGAGGTCCGATTCGGCACCCCGTTCACCAGGGGCAACAGCTCGGCAGTGGAGTACTGGGTCGTCTGCCACGGCCACGACCACGCCGCCCTCACTATGGCCGGAGTCAGCCTGCAGGAGCACACCGCGGACGGATCGGTCACCAACGTGCGCGACTACCTGCTTATGCGACCCGGCATCCACACCCCGCCCATCACCTGGGACAAGTAGCACTCACCCCCGACAAATCAGGGGGATTCTCAATGACTTTGTCAAGCCGGAACGGTCCCCGGGGCGGGCTGGTATGGGGTTCTCGTTCGGAGCATCGCCCACAAGACATTGAGGCGTCGCCGGGCCAGGGCGATAACAGCCTGGGTGTGGTTTTTGCCCTCGGTTCTCTTGCGCTGGTAGTAGCCCCGGGAGACCGGGTCGTGGATGGCCGCGATTTGGGCGGCGAGGTAGCAGGCTCGCAGCAAGCGCCGGTCGTAGCGGCGCGGCCGTTTGAGGTTGCCGCTCACCCGGCCCGAGTCCCGGGGAACCGGGGCCAGACCGGCGACACCGGCGAGGCGATCGACGCTGTTGAAGACGGTCATGTCCCCGCCGGTCGCGGCGATGAATTCCGCGCCGAGCAAGGCTCCGAAGCCGGGCATGCTCACGATGGTTTCGGCGTGGCGGTGGCGGCGAAATCGCTGCTCGATCATCGCTTCGATCTCGGCGATCTCGATGTCGAGCTGGATCACCTCCTGCGCCAGGCGGGCCACCATCGCTGCGCCGAGTCGCTGGCCGGGCACCGCGGTGCGCTGCGATCGAGCCGCTTCGACCGCGGCGCTGGCGACGCGGGCGCTGTTGCGGGCCTTACGTTTACGCAACCATGCCTCGAGGCGGGCGGTGCCGATCGCGCGGAGCCCGTCGGGGGTTTGGTAGCCGGTGAGCAGGATCAACGCCGCTTTGTTGTGGGCCAGATCGAACGCGCGCTCGAGAGCGGGGAAGTATTCCAGCAGCTGGGCGCGCAATCGGTTGATCGCGCGGGTGCGGTCGCAGCCCAGGTCGGTGCGCCGCGAGGTGAGGATCCGCAACTCGATCGCTGCTTCGTCACCCACGCGCAGTGGCTGCAAGTCGCGGCGCATACGGGCCTGGTCGGCGATGATCGCGGCATCTTTGGCGTCGGTCTTGCCGTCGCCCCGATAGGTGCCCGAAGCCCAGTGCACCGTCCGTCCGGGAATATAGAGCAGCCGCTGGTCCCGACCGAGCAACAGGGCGATCAACAACGCGGCCCCACCGTGGTTGAGGTCGATCGCCCACGTCACCTCGGCGTTGTCGACCAGGCCCGTGACGGCCTCGATCAGATCCAGCAGAGCGGGTTCGTCGTTGGCGATCCGGCGCGAGAGCCGTCGCTTGCCGTCGGTATCGATGACGACGCAGTGATGCGCCGATTTACCGGCGTCAATACCAGCCCACAGATGTTGTCGCACGACCACTTCCGTTCTCCACACGTTGTTCGGTTGTCCGGCAGACGACTGCGCCGTCGTGTCCTTACGAAGCGATCGGGTCGCGTATCTCAATCAGCGGTCGAGTCGTCGCGGAACGCCGGGCGGCCAATCCCCCTGGGCCATCAGCGGCTGCACCATGAAAGCCATACCCGACGCTCCCGGGTGCAGGAAAGCCTATGGCAGCCAGTAGCTTCCAGCACCCGAGAAGAAAGGTAAGGAAACCATGAAGATCGCGATCCTGGGCACCGGAGGCGGCGCCCGCAGCCACGCCGCCAAGCTGCTGGAACTCGGACACGAGGTGTTCGTCGGCACCCGCGACCCGCAGGCCACCCTGGCGCGGACCGAACCCGACCAGATGGGCAACCCGCCCTACCTCGACTGGCTGAACGACCATCCCGGCGCCACACTGCTCACCTTCGGCGAGGCCGCCGCGGCCGCCGACATGGTCATCAACGGCATTTCCGGTGACCACGCCTACCAGGTGCTATCGGGCATCGGCGAACAGTTGACCGGGAAAACGCTCATCGACTACGCGGTCCCCTATGTCTACAACCACGACACGGCCCATAAATGGCGCACCCCATGGGGTTTCATGCCGCTACTGCATCCGGTCGACACCGACAGCCTCGGCGAGCAGATCCAGCGTGCGCTCCCCGGGACCCGAGTGGTGAAAGCCTTTGTCACCCAAGAACAGGAGACCGTCGTGGACCCGAAGTCCATCGGCGGCGGCGACCACACCATGTTCATCGCCGGTGACGACCCCGACGCGAAAGCCGTTGCCGTCCAACTCCTTCGAGAATACGGCTGGACCGACATCCTCGACCTCGGCGACCTGGTCTGCTCCCGCGGCCTGGAGATGTACGCCCACTTCCACGCCGCCGTCGGCATGGCCCTGGGCCGCCGCTTCGGCGTGAAGATCGTCTGATCACCACGCACCGGAGGAGTTCGGACCATGAGCTCCGCACCCGGTATCAGCGTGCGGCATCGCCTTCGGTTCCGGACCTCGCAGATGCATGGCCGGCCATTTCGCGTTCACCGAAGCCACCCTCGCCCTGGCCTCGATCGCCAGCCGGTGGCAGCTGGAACCGGTTGCGGGCGACCATATCCGGCCCTCACACATCGGTATGCTGCGCCCCCGCGCGCTCCGGCTACGAATCCGAACACGCTCCCGGACAGACTACAGAGGCTGATTTCGTGTTGTCGTCATGATCGTTTCGGGGTGGGTGTGAGTCCGGTTGCGGTGAGGCAGCCGTCGATCAGGTTGGGGTGGTAGCCGATGCGGTGCAGGTCGCTGCGCACGATGCGCATGAGGTGGTCGGGGTCGGTGATGATGCGGTTGGCCAGCCGGCCTCGCCGCAGTAGTGACCAGATGCCTTCGGTCGGATTCAGATCGGGCGCGTAGGCGGGCAGTTGGTAGACAGTGAGCCAGTCGTGGCCGGTGACGAATCGGCGCATGCCGGCGGTGAGGTGGGTGTTGAGGTTGTCCCAGCAGACCACGATCGGCCCGCCGAGTTGCCGGTGGGCGGCGATGAGCAGGTCCCGGTAGTCGGTCCAGGCGAAGCTCTTCCTGCCCGAACTATTTCGGTCGTGCCGATACGGTCGCCAGATCAGCCGGGACCGATGGCCGGGCTTGTAGCAGGTCAGCGCGGCGATCGATATCCGGCGGGTGGTTCGGCCCCGGACCCGCACGATCGGGGTGTGCCCGCGTGGCGCCCAGGTCCGTGCGGTCGGCGGCGTCATCGTGAACCCGGCTTCGTCTTCGAACACGACCCAGGCTCCGAGCGCCGCCGCGGCGGTTTTACGTGCGGCCACACGTCCTTCACCCACGTCGCGACCGCCGCGTCGTCGCGTTCGACCGCCCGGCGGGCAGGTTGCTGACGGCTCCACCCGTGCCGGTGCAACAACAACGACACCCCCTTGATCGTGTAGGAGATGTGGAACCGGCGCCCGATCACGGTCTTGATCCTGGCCAGAGTCCATTTCTGGTCCGGCCAGCCGTGCTCGGCCGGGCCCTTGGCCAGCTCGTGTTCGAGTACCTGGAACTGTTCGTCGGACAGCAACGGCAGCGACGCGGGGCCCTTGGACCGCAACGCTTCCCGCCCCGCCGATCCCCACGCCTGGCGCCACCGTTGCACCGACCGCACGCTGACTCGCAGCCGGTGGGCGATCACCGCATTGTCCTCGCCCCGGGCGAAAGCGTCCGCGGCTTCCAGCCGCAACCGCTCCCGCAACATCCGTCGCTCGGCGGTCAGCCCACCGCCTTGCGGATACCGCACCCACCAGATGTACCCCACCCACCAGCCACGGCCGTCAAGCCCAGCGACAACACGAATTCAGCCGCTGTAATTCGCGCCGACCCCGAAAACGTCCTACCGAAAGGTACTCATACCCAGTACAAAACGTACGTGATCGGCCGTCGCGTGGCGCTCGATATCTGCGGCAGTGAGCGTCCGAACACGGGATGACATCAGCACCAACGTCCGCCCACTTCCACACCGCCGCCGACGGGCCCTGCCCGCCTGCTCCGACGTGAAATGGCGTGAACATCACCCCGGAAACACCAGGTGATCCCGTAACCGATGCACCGCCCAGGTCCAGCTGCGGGACAGTACGGTTTAATCCGACGCTCCCTGCGAAGGGGTCGAGGTACCGGTATGTCGGCGCGCTGTCGATGTTCGCGGCTTTCGACGGGCCCGGCCGGCGCGCGGCCCGGCCGGGCACCAGTCTTGTGCTGCGATGTCGTGTTGGTGAAAGGCTCAGGACCGTGGCTGGACGATTTCGACCAGCCAGCTGGTGCCGAAACCGTCCTTGCACGCTCCCTTTTCGTTGCCCCAATCCTGTTTTGCCAGGGGGTCCAGCACGCTGCCGCCGTCGGACAGCTGTTTCCAGTAGCCGTGCATGGTGTCCGCGTCGGTCCCACTCACGAACAGCGCGACATTGGTGGAAGATGTTTGTGCTATCTCTGGTGGGGCGTCGGCACCCATGAGCGTGAACCCGATATCGGTGTCGAGCACGCCGTGGACGATCTTGTCCGCGCCGTCCGGGTGCTGCCGCCCGAGTTCGCCATAGGTGGTCAGGGTCAAGGTGCCACCGAAGACGCGCTGATAGAACTCCATGGCCTGCCGCGCGTTGCCCCAGAAGACAACGTACGGATTGAACTTTGTCGTCATGACGTTCTCCTCGTGGTCGGGCCACCGTCACAGGTAGCAGTTGGTTTCCCAGGTGACGCCGTAGCGGTCACGGACCATGCCGTAAATCTGATTGGGGTCCCAGGCCGTTTTGTCCAGTGCCGTGACGACGGTGCCGCCGTCGGCGAGTTTGTCGAACGCGGCCTTCTGCTCCGTGGGATCGTCGAAGTTGAGACCGACATGGACGGTGTCGCCGGGCCGGTCCCATTCTTGGCGTTCGGCCACGCTCAGGGCTGTGCCGTCTTTGAACTGCAGCTTGGAGTAGGCCAGTCCGCGAAGGTGCTCACTACCGGGGGCCTGGTTGTACGGGAACCTGCGTTCGACGATTTCTTCCAAGTCGAACACATCGGTGTAGAAGGTTAGCGCCTCTTCAGAGTTTTCGATGTACAGCAGCGACATGAACCGCGGATAGGTTTCGGTGGGCATGACGTTCGATCCTTTCCGTACGACAGTGGTCCGCCAATGAGGCGGTATGCAGGCGAAAGGAAGAAAGGTTGGGCCGGAATCTCGACCGAAACGTCCGCAATCGTGCCCGCGCGCACCGCCGATGTCGATGACAACCCACTCCACCGGATCACGGCGTCGCACAGATAGCGCGGCTGTTCGCGTCATCGTTCCGCTCTCCCTTCCACATGATCACGCTAGGGCGCTAATAGGACGCTGAATGTCCCATAGGCCACGGCGAGATGGATAAAAGGAAGAACATCAATTACTGAATATTTGCGAGCTTAATAGCGGACCAGACGTGTGCAGGCGGATGTACCGTCGGGTATCCGGCACGTTCGGCGGCCCCGAACGTCCGAGGCCACACCGCCACCCTCACCGATCACGGCGATCCGGTAGTAACGCCAACGCCACCAGCCGATCACGCAGTCGGCCGACCGCCCGGCAACAGGTCAAACGGCTGTCGATATCGAGTTCAGGGTGAGTGGCGCACATCCCGACGAAAATGTCGACGGTGCGGGACGATCAATCCACCAATGCGCGTTGGTCCGCTGTCGTTGCGGTTACCCCGAAAGCGGGTGACCGAACATCCGATCACGACCTTGATTGCCGTGCCTTCGACCGAGCGGGATGCCACCGCACCCTGAATCGCTATTGGATCGGCTGACGCGCATCGGTATACCTCTCGTGTCGAGAGCAGTCGCCGTGCCATCGCAGGCCCGGCACATTCCCTAGTCCGCTTGCTTCCTGACGCGCCACATTGCAGCCAGAGATGCCGAGCGGCCGTGTCAGACTGACAGGCGTGTCGCTTGAGTGCGTTTCGACGAGCGCTGCCTCGGTGAAATGCAGTCGCCAGCAATGGCTGAGCGCATCGGGCAGAACGCCGAACCAGTGGAGGGCCCGGATGTCGGAGTCCGGTTTGGCGTTGGCGGCGTGGCGGTGTGAATTATCCGGGCCGAGTGGTTTCGCCGGTATCGGGGCGAACAGTGGGGGCTGCGGGGAGCGTGCTGCCTCGGGTGAGCACGGTGGGTAGATCTTCGACGAGTATCGCGCTGCCGGCGGCGGCCAGGCTGCGGCGAGCGGTGTCCACTGCCTGCCAGTGATAGCAGTCCAATTGGTAGTCGTACAGATGAAGGTCGAACACGATCAATACCTGGGGTTCTGCACGGGTCGAAACGCAGTGTATTGCGGCGTCGAGCAGGTCCAGGCTGGCGGCGAGGATGCGTGGTGGTGTCTCGGCGTGGTTCGAATGCCAGTGCTGGGCAGGCGTTTCGGCTCGCACCGGTACGCATTCGAGGCCGAGACGGTCACAGGCTACCTCGAGTGTCGTGTGGTCGATTCCGGTGCCGCCGAGGATTGCTACGACATCTCCCGGGCGTACTCGGTAGCGGGGGTCGTGGTGCCAGACGTTCGCGATCGCGCCCGCCCGCTGCCATAACTGGTGATAGGCGATGGTTTCGTACTCCGGCGACAGGTGGCGGGTCCCGTGGCCGTTCTCGTCGAGGATCGGCTCGGCCGGTCGGGGTGTGAGGGCGGGCCGGTCCGGATGACCGTCGGTGATCAGCGTTTCGAGTTGCCCGGCGCGGAGACCGATTCGGCGTACCGCCGCGGCTACTCGCTCGCGGGGAAAGGCGGCATGGGGCTGAGCTTCGTCGGTGCGCGGGCGTGTGGTGCGTTGTGCGAGTTCGTCATTCGGGTTGCTGGACGCCATCGCCGATCTCCTTGACTTGTCGGAGGCTATCGATACCTCTGGTATGTGTTGCGGCTCTTGATGTTTGGCCGCCGGGCCTGCCGGGGGCGGGTTCAGCTCCAGAGTCTGCGGTCGTTGTCGTGTGGGTCGTTCACGGTCGGGTTTCCCGCGTTGTCGAAGAGTTTGACCGGGCGGGTCGCGGGGTCGAAGCGCTGCCAGCCGGGGTCGCCGTGGGTGGCGAAGTCGACCCAGGCGCGGTGCATGGCGTCGGCGAGTGGCTGGGGTGCGTTGTCGCCGGTTATGCCGGTGGTGGCGGCGAGGTTGTCGAATACGAAACCGAGTTCCAGGAGGTGGCAGGCTCCGAGGCGTTCGATCGGTGAGCGCCAGGCGAACTCGTACATCCATCGGGTACCGGTGTGTCCCTCCGCGATCCGGTTGGCGGGAATCCGATACACCCCATCGGTCAAGAACTCCGCGAACCGGTCGGCGGTGGACCGTTGCGGGTGGGGGCGGGTGTAGGCGGCGGCCGTGTCCCGGGAGAAGCCCCGGGCGACGGTGGTCGCCGTCATGAACTCGGGGGTCAAGGATTCCGAAAGCCCGGTCGCGATCGTGAACAGCCGGAACTCGTCGGTGTTGTAGCCGATCAGCAGATCGACGCCGCGACCGGCGCCGGCCGCGATCGCGTCTTCAGGCGGGCAGGGCAGCATGTCGTCGTCCAGCACGGGGATGAGGGTCATACCGCTGGCCACGGTGGTGGCACCCCAGCGTTGAGAGTCGGGCGAATAGATGATCTCCCGGTTCAGTGCGACCTGCACCGGGATAATAGTGGCCGGTTCGAGGGCGGCGAAGCCCGCGGCGGTCGGCTCGATGCCCAGCCGCCTGGCGATCTCGGTGGTGATCAGCGCCGCATCGTGCGGATCGTGTGCGACGGCACCGGAACCGCTTTGCACGATGGCCCGCTGGAACAGGTCCAGCTCCCGGGCGAGCAGCGTGAGTACGCTGATCCCGCCCGCCGATTCCCCGAAGATCGTGATGTTGCCGGGGTCGCCGCCGAAGGCGGCGATGTTGTCGCGTACCCATTCCAGGGCCGCGATCTGGTCGCGCAGGCCCCGGTTGGCAGGCGCGTCCGGCAGGTGCGCGAAACCTTCCACGCCCAGCCGATAGTTGATGGTCACGCAGACCACGCCGTCCCGGGCGAAGGCGGCACCGTCGTAGACCGCGGACGCGCCGGTGCCGTAGTAGAACGCGCCGCCGTGGATCCATACCATGACCGGCAGCCCCGCCCCACCCGGATCGGGCGTCCACACGTTCAGGTTGAGGCAGTCCCGGCCCGGGATATGTGGGTCGGGCATGAATCGGTCGAACGGCGCGACCGTGGCCGGTTTGGGTGCGGTCGGCCCATAGGCCAGCGCGTCGCGCACACCGTCCCACCGTGCGGGCGGTCGCGGGCCGCGAAAGCGGTTGGCGCCGAACGGAGGCGCCGCGTACGGGATTCCGAGAAACGCCGCGATGCCGTTACCGGTGCTGCCTCGCAGCGTCCCGTACGTCGTCCGAACCACTGACGAGTCGAGCACCGTCACACCGCCAATCCGGCGGCCACGAGGTGGTCCCGATTCTTCTCGATCCATTCGGCTTCTTTGCCGGGCCGCGGTACCGGCAGGCCGTACTCCCTGATCGTGGACACCGCAGCCGAAGGATCGACCGAGCCCATAGGAACCATGCATTGGTACAGCGCCATCTGTTCTCCCTGACTGTCGTCGCCCAGCACAATCGCGTAACTCCCGATCGCGTGACTCTCGCCGTAGTGCCGAGCGTCTCCGATATGGTTTATTTTCTAAAATCAGAATGCCTCGAAAGGGTGAGCCGAAGGCGGTCCGGAGACGCGTCTTCGCCGTGAGCCCGAAAATATATATCGACGGTTCGCCAGAATCGAGCTGCCCGCGCTCGGCGCCATTACCGAAAGCGCCGAGCCCGGATTTAGCTTGGTCTACTTCGCCGAGAGCCGGTCGCCGAGTTGGGCGCTATTGAGCGCGAGCCAGGCTTGTTCATCACCCGGGGCGGGCAGGATCACCCCCGCCTCCATGGTGGCGGTCGGGTCGACCTCGTTCAGCCCGATGATCAGCGTTGTCGGGTCTTGGCCCGATATGGATGTCCACGCCTCGGATAATTTCGTGAGCAGCTCGGTGCGGACATTATGATCACGGCCCGCTCGAATCGCACCATTGATCACGGTGCATCTGTTCGGCTTACCGGCGGTAAAATACGCTTCCGGATCGTACTCCACAAACAGAACCTGGACGAATCCTCGCGGGGCGTCGGTCAGGGAAGTGTGCACGTCGGTAATAGCTTCTGCCAGCTCGGCCCGTGTGCCGGGGTCGAGCGATCCTGCGGGAACCAGGCATTGATAGAACGGCATTTCAATCCTCCTTGATGAGTTCGCTGTCCGATTGCGTCATCTGGCCAGCGTGATTCGTGTTGTTCGGTATGGCCTCCGATCGTCCTTTCCATCGTTGAGCTTCCGGTACCGACAAGCCGTGCTGGTCGAGTATTCGGTAGACAAGGTGGTCGATGAGGTCTCGAATGGATGCGGGCTGGTGATAGAAGCCCATCACGGGCGGCATGACGACCGCCCCCGCCCGCCGGACCCTGAGCATATTTTCCAGGTGTATCGCGTGCAGCGGCATTTCGCGTGGCACGAGCGTCAGTGGACGTCCTTCCTTGAGGGTGACATCGGCGGCGCGATGAATGAGTCCCGGACCGGTACCGGTGGCAATCGCCGCCAGGGTCCGCATCGAACACGGCACGATGATCATGCCGTCGGTACGGAAGGAGCCGCTCGCGATCGGCGCATAGTGATC
This sequence comes from Nocardia terpenica, assembly GCF_013186535.1. Taxonomy (NCBI): domain Bacteria; kingdom Bacillati; phylum Actinomycetota; class Actinomycetes; order Mycobacteriales; family Nocardiaceae; genus Nocardia; species Nocardia terpenica. Next base: position 1,471,675 of record NZ_JABMCZ010000005.1, on the reverse strand, counting down.
GTCAGGATGGTGCACGATATCGGCCAATGCCGATACCTCGCGGACCGACTCGTGGCATTCCTGCTCGATGGTGGCGCGAGCCCATCGGCTGATTATGAGATGGGTGTGCACTCCCATGTGCCGCAGTGTGCGGAGAACAGCGACAGCGAGCGGCGCTCCGGTAGCACCGGTGACGGCGACGACGAGTCTCATCGGTCGAGCCCGGCGACGAGTTTCCGGGCCCTGTCTCGGATAGGACCCGGATAGTTGGCCGCAAACGTGCCCGGGATGAGTTCGGCACGCTTCTCGGTACCCAGCAACCCGTTCCACATCAGCGTGGGCCCGGCGACGAACCGTTCATCGGTTTCCTGGTCGTCCGATGCGTGTTCCAGGAAGAGTTGTAACGGGAGGGTCTTGGTTGGGAATTCTGTGCGATCACGTGTCGGATGGATTCTGCTGAATGCCCAGAGCACATCCCGGGGATCACTGGGGTCGATGTCGTCCTCGGCGACGATGACATGGGTGGCCCATTGCATCAGCTTCATCGGGGACAACACTCGCGCAATAGTTTCGCACAGCCGTGCACTACTGTCCCAGTAGTGCTCCCAGCCTCGGTCGACGGTTACGACCGCAATATGTAATGCCGACTCGGGAGAATACCAAAATCCTGACACCGGCAATCCGGCGTCCCGGAGCTTCGTCAGGACGGCCGCCGACCACATCACCGCTACCGCGCTCTGCGACTCGTCGACCGGCTTACCGGAAGAAACGAACGGATAAATCGGATCGTCGCGATGGGTGATAGCCGTAACCACACATGTCGGCACGGGCAGTGGTTCGCGCCAACCGAAGCCGTTGTACTCGACGAAAGGACCTTCCCACCCGTAAGCGTCGTAGTCGAGATATCCCTCGATCACCACCTCGGCGGTGGCGGGGACTTCCAAATCCACCGTCACACACCGCACCAACGGAACCGGGCGGCCTTGCAAACCGCCTAGATAGCCCGCTTCGGATACCCCGGGAGGCAGCCCCATCGCGGAGACGAACGGCAATGCGGGCGGACCGCCCTGCACCAGCGCGAACTCGACACGACCCGACCGGCCGCGATCGGCGATCTCTCCGAGATGCTGCAGGTAGGGATCATCGGTCCCCGGCGGATTGGCGATGGTGGTCAGGAATGTCAGGAAGGTGTTCGGGCCGGTCAGCATCGCCCGGCTGATGGACCAGTTGGTCCAGCCCCGGTCCGGAGTACGGACCACGAACGTCCCCCATGTGTTCACGTACGGCCCCCCATCCTCGTTGTGGATCAACGGAATCGGCAACTTGTACAGATCGATATCGTCCCCGGTGAGCACGTGCCGCTGACACACGCCGGAGGCCACAACGGTCGGCTCGATCGGGGCAGCCTGCTGCGCTGCCGACAACGTTCGCACGATCTCCGGCCCCGGCGTCGCGGCGGGCATACCCAACGACAGCGCAGCCCTCGCATACGGCGCACCCGCGACGGTCGACAACCCGCCCATTCCAGCCGCCAGACGCCAGCCCGGATATCCGGCCACATCCTCCAGAACAAGCACGGGCCCGCCCCGCTCCGAGGTCAGGCGGGCTATTGCGCCCGCTTCCAGTCGAGGACTCACCGGCGCTGTGACAGCACGCAGATCACCCAGCTCGCGCAACTCATCGAAGTACTCCCGCAAATCACCGAACATACTCACCACCGCCTATGCGAGGGACAGACCCTGTTACCGAGTCCACGGTATGGCGGGCAGGTGCGCTGCGGAATGTCCGATCAGATCCAAGGGCGTGACTATCGTGATAACACCGCGCTACTCTGGCGGAGGTGGAGATTCATCACCTGCGTTACTTCCTTGCGGTGGCACGGGAACTCAACTTCACGAGGGCGGCGCAGGAACTCCATATGGCGGTGCCGCCGCTGAGTCAACGCATCAAAGCACTGGAAGCGGAACTAGGGCAACAACTTTTCGATCGATCCACCCATCATGTTCGACTGACATCGGCGGGCGAACGCTTACTCCCGTGGGCGAAACAGCTCGTTGCCGACTTCGATGCCCTACCCTCCCGCGCCGCTCCCGGCCCAGCGACGGACATCGCGCGCCTGGCCATACCGGAGGTCGTCGACGCCGCTCTCCGCCGCGCGCTGGCAGCCGCCGCGACCGACGCCGGAATCGACATTCACGTGAGCCAGACAACGTCGGCGGATATGCCACACCAGCTGACAAACGGCACAATCGACCTGGCCCTGTCCTATTTGGATGCCGCGGACCAGCCACATCTCACCGCCGCAACCGTGACAACACAACGAATGGGCATCCTGACAGACGTCGATACCTTTCCTGGACACAGCACACTGACGCTCGCCGACCTACGCGACCACACCTACATACATGGACCATCCCACTGGGAATTCCCCCAGGTTCGAGCCGCCATAGAAACGTTGCAACGAGCCGGAGTGCGCGATCAGCCCGACCGCCGATTCAACGGCATAACCAGCATCCTCGTCGGCTTACGGCAGACCCGGGGAATCACCCTCTGCCCGATAGCTCCCGACTTGATCAATGTCGGCGACCCACCCGAATTCATAATACTGCCCATCGAGGATCTCATAGTCGAGATCAAAACATTTCTTTTATGGCGAACCGACAACTCGCACAGTAAGTCCGTTGCGCACCGACTGCTGCAGAACATGACCTCGATCGAGAATCGACCCGGCGACCCGGCCTAGCAGCACACCCTCCGCCTTGTGTCGGCCATCACAGTAGCCTGGCGCGTTCATAAATGCCCAGAACAAATGTTCACAGAATCTATGGCGTGAACAAATGTGCAGTGAAATACTGCAGGCATGCCCAGCAGTCCCGGCACTCCGGCGACGCCGACAGTCGAGGTGATGGTCAGCTATCTCGCGCCCGCCGTATCCCGCGCACTGACGGAGGTGGGACTGGTCCCCGGCGGCGTCTTGCTGGTGTCGTCCGGATGGATCGTCTACGAGGTGGCGCAATTCGATCTCGAACCCATTCCCGGGGTGCTCGTCGTGCCCACCGTGGGCGGCAACGACCAGCCCGAGGGGTGGTACCAGACCAACGAGACCACCCGGCTGATCTCCGGAAAAGCTCGGCGGCCGCCCGAGTTATCTTTCGCCAGATTCCGGTGGGCATCGTCGTGGCGGTCGGCAACGAGAAGGTCGCGGCGAACCTCGCCGGGCGCGAGCGGAATTCTTCAACCGGCTCGTCACCCACCCTGTCACCGCACGACAACTGTTGGAGAGCAAGTGAATTCGATTCGGATCGACGGCAAGCGGGTACTGATCACCGGGGCGGCTCGCGGCATCGGAGCCGACCTCGCGGAGACCTTCGCCGCCGCGGGCGCCGCGCTGGTACTGTCCGGCCGCGACCAGGGCGCGCTCGCCGCACAGGCGCGAGAACTGCGGCAGCGGTTCGATGTCCGGGCCGAGGCGGTCGCGGCCGATCTGTCCGAACCGGACGCACCCGCGCACCTGGCCGCCGCTGCCGCAGCGACCTTCGGCGGTCTCGACGTACTGATCAACAATGCCGGGATCGCCTCTCCGCAACCGGTCACCGACCTGACCGCCGAAACATTCGACGAGGTGCTCACCGTCAACCTCCGTGCACCCGCGCTGCTCGCCGCCACCGTCGGTACCGCGATGGCCCAGAACGGTGGCGGATCCATCGTCACAGTCGCCTCCGCCGCCGCCCTGCGCGCGCTGCCCGAGCATTACGCCTACAGCACGGCAAAGGCAGGCCTGCTGATGGCGACGAAAGTGCTTGCGCTGGAACTGGGCCCGCGAGGAGTGCGCGCCAACTCGATCTGCCCCACCGTGGTACTGACCGACATGGGCCGCGAACACTGGGGCGAGAAGGCGAAGGCCGCACCGATGCTGGCCCGAATCCCGCTGGGCCGCTTCGCCGTTCCCCACGACGTAGCCACCACCGCACTGTTCCTCGCCTCCGACCTGGCCGCGATGATCAACGGCATCGACCTGCCGATCGACGGCGGCTACACGGTCGGCTGAACAGCCGGACCGACGCGACAAGCCGGATCAGCAAACGACAACCCTTGGGACAAGGGCCCTCGAGCGACTCGACGAATTCCTTGGCATGGCGCGCGATTCCGTGGTGTGCGGGTCGGGTGAGACGGCCGGTGGCGGCGAGGTCGGTCAGCGTGGTCTCGGTGATGTCGGGCGACACCGACAGCTTGATCTCGCGATCCGCCTGCGACGGTTTGGCCCAGCGCCGCAGCCAAGGTGTCATCGAGGACCCGCCGCAGCGCCGCGGTCCGGAACTGCCTGGCAGTTCCGGAGAGCCGGTCGTGGTCGCGGCGGCGCGGCGGGCTCGATCGCGCTGCTGCATGTGCGGGATCCGCACGTGCAGGGGTCGTACGGGATCTGCCCGTTCTATGCGCTGACCGGACTGTGGTGCCCGGGGTGCGGCGGATTGCGGGCCGTGCACAACCTCACCGATGGACGGCTTCTCGACGCCTGTGTGTGGGTTTGTGGGTGCGGGAAAGACAGCCGTGGCCGAATAGCCCAGCGCGACCACCGTGGGGGCGACGTTGATGCCACCCTCGCCGGGGTCGAATCGCGGTGTCTCACACCGCATTTTGTCCGTGGGCGGCAATCGCTCGGTGCGGCTGGCGATTTCGATCGCCGGATTCATCGTCAGGGTGGCGATCGACATCATCCATCGCCTGTTACGCCTTGCGCACGACGAGGGTCGGGCAGTGCACCGAGTGCAGCAGGGCGGTGCTGGTGGAGCCGAGCAGCATGCCGGTGAAGCCGCCGCGGCCGTGGCTGCCGACGACGAGCAGTTGCGCGGTCTCGGCTTCGTCGACCAGCGCGCGGACCGGTCTGTCGCGGACCAGGATTCGATGGACCGGGACCTCGGGGTAGCGTTCGGACCAACCGGCCAGGCTTTCGGCGAATACGGCGTCCTCGCTCTCGCGGATGTCGTCCCAGCCCATCATGGCCACATCCAATCCGGCGCTGACATCGCTCCAGGCGTGCACGGCGGTGAGTCCCACCTTGCGGCGCGCCGCCTCCTCGAACGCCACCCGGGGCCACGCTCGCTCCTTCCGAATCGCGCGGGCCGGTCAGTTGGTCCAGGCGGCTGCCGCGTCGCGGACGAAGTCGTGGTAGGAGCGCATCGGCCGTCCCAGCAGCTCGCGCAAGCGTTCGTCGGTGCCGGGAGCGGCGTGCATGCCGTCGGTCTGGAACCGGCGCAGCATCCGGAGCATGTCGAAGATCATCCAGCCGGGCATGACCTCGCGCATCTGCTGTCCGTAGGCTTCCAGGTCGTCACCGGCGTAGGCGATCGGCCGGTCCAGCACCGCACTCCAGAGGTCGGCGATCGCGGTGCCGGTGAGGACCTCGGGGGCCACGACGTCGATCGTCTCCGGCGGCAACGCCTCACCGGCGTGTTCGCGGCGCAGCAGGGATACCACGGCGACCTCGGCGAGATCGCGAATATCGGTCGCCAGCACCGCCCTGTTGCCCACCGGTGGGGCATACACGCCCTCGTCGAGGGCGCGCCGATGCGTGCCGACGATGTCGTTTTGCATGTAATAGCCCGGACGCAGAATCGTTGCGGGCAAATCGAAGTCGGCGATCATGCGTTCCGCGGCGGCCTTCGCGGCGAAATGCGGCGGATCGGTGAAACGATCGGCGTGGATCACCGACAAATACACGATATTGCGTACCCCGGCCTCGCGAGCGAGGGTGAGTGTGTTCACCGTGCCGGTCAGCTCGTCCGGAGCGACCGCGCTCAGCAGAAACACACCACTGACCCCGGCCAATGCTGCCCGCATCGCATCCGGGTCGGTCAACTCCCCCGCGACGGGGGTGACCCCGGCCGGGAAGGATGCCTTCTCCGGGGACCGGGTCAATGCCCGCACCGGTACACCCCGGTCAGCCAACTGACCGACCACTTCGGACCCGACCGTGCCCGTGCTGCCCGTGACCAACACCGTCATCGTCTCAACCTCTCTGTAGGTGTGGAATCCACCACGGCGGCGCACAACCGCCACTCGCCAGCCTCATAGCTCAACTACACTCGAGGTCAAACGGCTGTGAGCGAACCCATAACCCGTAAACCAGCGGCGGCGCGCGCCGTTCACCCTGTACGACGGCGACGCCATGGCCTCCTTGAACAGATCCCCTGTCAAGACGGCCAACCCGAAGATAATCTCGCGGGGCCCTCCACCAAGGTGACAGTGCCGTGCAGAAGTTCCGCTTGTCAGCCCGGCCGTGCTTTTGGCCGGGATCTCCTGCGGCAGGGCGGATTCCGGCCGAGAACACGCCAGAATGACGAGGAGAACCTTCGACTAGGTGCGTAGGTTACGTGCATCCGGCACGTAGATCCTCGCAGCGATAGCGGGTTCCATTGTTGCGGGTGATGTCCAGGCGCGAAAGATAGTGGTACGAGTACGCATTCGGATCACCGGACGGATCGGCCGCGGCGGTGGCCGGGTCGTCTCGCCACGGCGGGTCGGTCAATTCGGCGTCGGCCGTGGAACTGTGGCGGAGGCCCGCATCGTCTACGAGGACAAGGACCCGCTCGCCCTCGCCCTGATGGCCAGCGCCCCGCAGGGCAAGACCGTGTTCATCCGCGGCGATCTGCACGACCCCGAATCGATCCTGGTCGACCCGTCGGCTCCTGATCCGGCCGACAGGTCTGCGGGCCGCTGTCGCGGACCTGGTTCAACCGATCGTCGATGCGGTGCCGAACCGGCTGCGAGCGCCGAGCCTTCGAAGCCAGCCTTTCTGATCGTTTCATCATTTTTGCTTGACAGAGGATTTGATCGCAACTGATAATTTCCTCAACATGAGTCGTGGAGGTGGCTGTGACGAGCATCGACAAGGGGGCCGGGCGCACGGTCCGGGTCGGCGGGCGGGAGATCTTCGTCGGCGAGGCCGGAGCCGGTCCCGCGGTGGTGTTGCTGCATGGCGGCGGGCCGGGCGCGACCGGGCTGTCGAACTACTCGCGCAACATCGAGACGCTGGCGCAGCGATTCCGGGTGATCGTGCCGGACGTGCCGGGCTACGGGAAGTCGTCCAAGTGGGTCGATCCGTCGGATCCGTTCGGGCACCTCGGCGGGGCCGTCGGTGGCCTGTTGGACGAATTGGGTATCGACTCGGCGCACCTGGTCGGCAATTCCTATGGCGGTGCGGCGGCGCTGCGGCTGGCGATGGACCGGCCGGAGAAAGTGAGGCGGATGGTCCTGATGGGACCCGGTGGTATCGGCTCCTCCCGCGCAGTGCCGACCCAGGGCCTGCGGGCGCTGTTGAACTACTACCCGGGTAGCGGGCCGAGCCGCGAGAAGCTCACTCGGTTCATCCGCGAGTATCTGGTGTTCGACGGAGCCGCGGTGCCCGACGACCTGATCGAGGAGCGCTTCCGGGCCAGCATCGACCCGGAGGTGATGGCGAATCCACCGCTGCGTCGCCCCTCGGGCTGGACGGCACTGCGGACGCTGTGGCGGATGGATCTCACCCGGGACTCGCGGCTGCGAACGGTCGCTCACCCCACCCTGGTGGTGTGGGGCGCGGCGGACAGGGTCAATCGGCCCGCGGGCGGCCGGATTCTTGCCGGGACCATGCCGAACTGCGACCTGTACCTGGCTGCCGGTGCCGGTCACTGGGTGCAGTGGGAGCGGGCGGATCTGTTCAACTCATTGGTCGCCGCGTTTCTGGGGGCGGGGTCGTGAACGGCGCCGGGCGACCGGGCACCGAGGGTTCGGTCTTCGGCGCGGTTCATCTGGGATACGTTGTGGTGCAGTCGAATCGGCTGAGCGACTGGTGGCGCTTCGGTGGCGATGCGATCGGCATGCATGTCGACGGTCTCGAGGCGGGCGGATTGCGGTTGCGGCTCGACGATCGAGCCTGTCGGTTCCTCATCCAGCCCGGCGCAGCCGAAGATGTCACCGCGCTGGGCTGGCAGGTCGATGATCACGAGAGCTTCGACCGCATCCTCGCGCGGGTGAGCGGCCGCGGCGTGCCGATCACCGAAGGTGTCGCGGAGGAAGCCGAGTTGCGTGGTGTGGAACGGTTGTGTCGGTTCCCGGGACCGAAGGGCATTGCGCAGGAGATCTTCACGGTTGCGGTGACGGCACCCGAACCGTTACGGATGCTGAGCTCCGGATGGGTGACCGGCGAGGCCGGGATGGGGCATGTGGCACTCCTGTCGCGGGAGCCGGAGGCGATGCGCGGCTACTACCACACGGTTTTCGATTCCCGGCTGACCGACTCCATCGAGGAGAACATCTCCGGGTTGACGATGAAGATCCGGTTCCTGCGGGTCAACGAACGCCACCATTCGATCGCCATCGCGAATCTGCGCGGGGTCAAGCTTGATCCGATCCGAACTCGGGTGCAGCACATCAATATTCAGTCCGCGACACTGGAGGACATGCTCGCCGCGTTCGGGCGGGTCACCGAGCTCGGTTTCCGGATGGCGTGGTCTGTCGGCCAGCACACCAACGATCGCGAACTGTCCTTCTATTGCGTCACCCCCTCCGGGTTCGAGCTGGAGGTCGGCTGGAATCCGGTGGTGATCGGTCCGGAACTCGAATCCACCTGGGAGCCTTCGACATACCAGGGAATCAGCACGTGGGGCCACACACCGGTGGGGGAGACGGTGCGCGACAGGTTCGCCCGATTCCGGCAGGCGTTGCGGGCCGCGGCCACCCCGGAGATCACCATTCCTCAACTGGCCGGAGGACTTTCGCGGTGAACACGCACGTGGGGTCAGATATTGCGGCCGTCCGGGAGGCCGCGGAACGACTGGCCACGGCCGCCGCGTCCGGAGTCCCGGCCGCCCCGGTTCGCGATCTCATCGGCCCGGACGACGTCGAGCCCGCGTACGCGGTGCAGCGCATCGGGATCCTGAGCCGCCTGGAGTCGGGCGCCCGGATCGTGGGGCGCAAGATCGGGCTCACGTCCCCGGCCGTCCAGCGGCAACTGGGGGTGGACCAACCCGATTTCGGCGTGCTGTTCAACGACATGAACGTCACCGAAACGCCTGCGGCACACCGTCCCCGGCTACTGCAGCCCAGGATCGAGGCGGAACTGGGATTCGTGCTACGGGCAGATCTCGACACCGACCAGCTCGATGCGATCGCGGTGCGCGGCGCGATCGACTACGCGGTCGCGGCGCTGGAGATCGTCGACAGCCGCATCGCCGACTGGGACATCAGCTTCGCCGACACCGTCGCCGACAACGCCTCCAGCGGCTGGTTCGTCCCCGGCGCCCAGCACATCACGCTGGACCGGTTCGAGCCCCGCGATGTCGCCATGACCATGTCGATCGACGGCGAGATCGTCTCCACCGGAACGGGTTCGGCCTGTCTCGGCGATCCCCTGCGGGCCCTGACGTGGCTGGCCCGCACCGCCCGCGACTTCGGTGACCCGCTGCGTGCCGGTGAGATCGTGCTGTCCGGCGCCCTCGGACCAATGGCACCGCTGCGCGCCGGCGCCCATGTCCGCTCCGAATTATTCAGCCGCGCAACCACACTCGGCACCGTCGACTTCGTACTGGAGGACATATGAGCGGTCGCACCAAGGTCGCTGCCCTCCAGCCGTACGGGAAGCGCCTGATCGACTTGACACCCGCCGCGATCGGCCCCTTCGTCGTGCCGCCGGTGAATCTCGACGAGCACCTGGACGCCCCGAACGTGAATATGGTGACCTGCGGGGGACAGGCGACGATCCCGATCGTGGCCGCCATCTCCCGGACCACCGCTGTACCGTACGCCGAGATCGTCGCCTCGATCGCGTCCAGGTCCGCCGGTCGGATACCCGCGCCAGCATCGACGAGTTCACCGAAACCACCTCGCGCGCACTCGAAACCGTCGGCGGCGCCGAGCGTGACCGCGCCATCATCATCCTCAACCCGGCCGAGCCGCCGCTGGTCATGCGCGACACCGTGCTCGCCCTGATCAGTGAACCCGACCCGGATATGCATGCGGCGGTGCGTGATTCGATCGAGGCTATGGTCGCCGAGGTCGCCGTCTACGTGCCCGGCTACCGGCTGAAGCAGGCCGTGCAGATCACCCCGCTGGCTCCGGATGCGTTGCCGCACACACTGGTCGGCGATGACGTCGTCACCCACCAGCTGTCGGTGTTCCTCGAAATCGAGGGCGCGGCCCATTACCTGCCCGCCTACGCCGGAAACCTCGACATCATGACCGCGGCCGCCCTGCGCGTCGCCGAACGGATCACCGCCCCGGAACCTGCCGCGGCCTACCGTGACACACTCGATCCGGCCACCGAGGTCGGCATTCACGCTCATCAGAACCTGTCGCTGGCCGTCGCGAACGGCGTCGTGGCCGTCGAGGAGGGTGCGGCCCGGGTGGATGCCTCGCTCACGGGTCTCGGTGCGGGCGCGGGTAATACACCGCTGGAAGCGTTTGTCGCGGTCGCGGACCTGTACGACTGGCAACACCGCGCGAACTTGAACCCGCTCACCGACGCCGCCGAGGACCTGGTCCGGCCGCTGACGGACCGGCCGGTGCTCCTCGACTGCGCAACGCTGGCCCTGGGCTACGCCGGTGCTGTCCGAAGCCGGTCGGCGCGGGCTCGTCGGCGGGCAGGAAGACATGCTCGCCGATATCGCCCTCGACGTGGCCGCGGACGCCGGACGATGATGCCGACCGGCACGGCCCGGGAAACCCGCCCTGTCCTGCGGCGGGCCGCGACCGGCTATACCTGCGGCAGCGGCGGCAGGTCGGCAGAGGTCAGCTTCTGCGCCGAGCGCTTGGTCATGCCGAACATGCGCAGCACGTGGTAGGTCATCTCGTCGGTCAGTGCCGCGGCGTCGGCGTCGGGCCGGGCATCCAGCAGTTGCAGCAATCCCAGCAGTGCGCCGCCGGCGGCCATGACGGCCACGTCCGGGTCCATCGGCTCGAACCGGCCCGCCTGCTGAGCGGCGATGATGTCATGGCGGGCGCGCGGGGCCAGGCCCTGCTCGCGCAGCATGATCGACATGCCGGAATTCAGGACGACCCGCACCATCTCGGGGATCTGCCGTTGCAGGCGGCCGGTCATGCGGAAGCTCACCGTGAACACCTCCGCCGGGTCGTCGTACAACTCGACGATCCCATCCCGCAACTCGCTGTAGACCTGCAGCGCCGACCGCACCGCTTCGTCGAGCAACTGCTGTTTGGAGGTGAAATGGTTGTAGAACGACCCGAACCCGACGTCGGCGGCATCGGTGATCTCCTGAATGCTGACCGCCGACCGCCCCTCGGACAAGAACTTCCGCGCCGCGTCCAGCAACGCGTTGCGGGTGCGTTCCCGGCGGCGGTCGGTGCGGTTGCGGGCACCGGGTTCGGCGGTCATCGATCCACCCCTCCACAAGTAATCGTCACCCAAATCATACCTGAGAAAACGATCAGTCCCGATCAAGGTACCGACAAACCTCGGGTGCGGCCGCACCCGAGGTGTGGCCCGCGGGAAGAGGCTCACCCTGTCGATAGCCGCAGCTGTCACCACCTGCCATACCAATTCGCGCTGCGGCGCTCCGGGATTCGAGCCCCTGACCTTCTCGGTCGGGGGCTCGATCGTCGGGTATCCGCCTCAGCCTTTGTTTACTCGGGTGCGAGGGGATGTCGTTCGTGGGTGAGCCAGGACAGCGCTTCGGCGACTTCATCGATGTCGGCGATGGTGTAGATGCTGCCGTCGGCGGCGACGTCGTACATCTGCCCGAGCAGCGTGTCGGGAAGCGCGCGACGGCTCGACTTCTGTTGCGGTGCGCGGTCGAGCTGACGCGCGGGGTTGTCGTCGATGTCGATGATGCGGTCCCGTTCGGCGTGGCGGTACAGGCATCGCAGGGCGTCCGTGGCGGCGCGGGCGACTCCCTGCCCACCACGATCGGTACTGCGGAGGGACCGTTCACTGCGGATGATGTTGATCAGCTGCGCCAGCTCCGTAGGGGTGGGTTCATCGATGCGGCGGTTCGGCCAGTGTTTGACGATCTTTTTCCAGTACGACAGGTGGTTGTCGTGGGTCCGGGTCGGTTTCATCGCCGCGTAGACGATCGGGACGTACTCGGTGCATGTCGGCGAGGGCGGTCGTTCCCGGCGGCTGGCGAGCAGATCGTCGACGGACACGTTGAGCCGATCCAGAATCGCTGCGGCAGCGGCGATATCGGCCTCGGTCGCCCGGGCGGCGAGCGGGACCTGATCCCCTGCACGGATTCGCGCCCGGTGCCGCGCGGGAGCGGGCAACCGGAACCGTCCCGCACCGCCGCCGCGGTCGGTTCCGCGCCACTCCGAAGCGGTATCGGGCCGAAAGGTACGTTCCCGTGCAATGATTAGCTGCAAGATCGCCGTTAGTGAAAGAATTATGTTTGACCCGACCGGTCGCTCAGTTTTTCGGGCGAGAACCGGGGTGGATAGGGGTTTGGCGCGAAAGAGGGCGAAATAGGTATGGCTTTACCGATCTGCCTGGGTAGATTCGAATCTGGTCAACGGTCCTGGTAGGGGCCGCGGACCCCGGAATTCGGTGGTGGACGCCCTCATGACTCGCGACACGCCGTAAGCACACCTTGACGGCAGCAATGCGGACGCAATCTTGCGTTCTTGCATCTGTAAGAGCAAGATCCGAGCTAGCCTAGTTGCGAACACCGATCCGATGACCGGTACAGCCGAATCCGGAGTCAATTATGTTGGTGCGATTAGTGATACATTCGGGTGCGCTCGAGGAGCCATCATGACCACGTCGATAGCTGGGGTGCTGCCGACCGCACCGCAATTGCTGTGCGCTTTCCAGGGCCGTCGGTTCCAGGACCGGGTGCTGCTGCGCTCGGCCCATGCCCTGGCCGAGTTGCACGCCCGCCGGGCGGAACTGCACGACCCCCTCCTGCTCACCGAGATCGATTGCCGTCGAGGCGAACTCGTCGACGATATCAACGAATGGGTGGAACAGGAGCTGCCGCAGCATCGCAACGGCGCGTCGCTGCACACCGAGAGCCTCGGTGCCGTCGTCGACCGCATGGCCCGCAGCTGGGTCGATGCCAATCAGGCCATCGACAGCGACGGACCGCGCAGCGACAAGACCCATAAACACTGGTATCACCTGGCCGAACTCGTCGACGGCTACACTGATCTCGTAATCGACGTGGCCGGTGGCCGCCGTCGTTTGCCGGAGCAGTGACCGAGCCGGGACGTTGCTCGCCTCATACGGCGGGCGCAACGGGGCGCCCCGCCCGGCGTGCCGCGCTGTCGACTGGCGCGGCACGCCCGCTCCATCCCCGAGTGGCCGTGCGCTAGCGCAGGGCGGCGCGTCCCCGTAGTCGGCCGAGCACCAGCAGTGTGATCAGGGTCAGCGTGACCAGCACCGTGGTGTCGGCCGCCGCGCCGAACACATCCCCGCGGTCGGTGGCGGCGAAGATGGTCACCGGCAGCGTCTTCCAGGTCGCCGGATACACCATGACGGTGGCACCGAGCTCACCCATCGACAGCGCGATCGCCAGCCCCGCCGCCGCGCCCAGCGCGGGCAGCAGCAGCGGCAGCGTGATCCGCGCCAGCACCCGCGCCGGGCTCGCGCCCAGCGATTCGGCGGCCTGCCGGTAGGCGGGGTCCAGCCGATCCAGCGCCGCCGACACCGCGCTGAACGCGTACGCCAGCACCAGCACCGAATGCGCCACGATCACAATCCATTTCGCGCCGCCCAGCAGGATCGGCCGCTGATTGAAGGCGATCAGCATGCCGAGACCGATCGCCACCGACGGCACCGCCACCGGCAGGTGGAACACCGCATCGGTGACGCGCCGCCACCAGCCCGGCGCCTCCCGCGCCGCCAGCGCCGCCCAGGTGCCCAGCACCAGTGAGATCGCCCCGGCCAGCAGCGCGGTCTGCAGGCTCACCGAGAGGCTGGCGGCCTGCTCGCCCGAGAGCGCGTGCCGAAAGTTGGTCAGCCCCAACCCCGTCGGCAGCGGGCCGGTCCAGCGCCCGGCCAGCGCGGCGGCGACCACCGTCGCGATCGGCGCGGCGAACACCACCAGCACCAGCAGCGCGAACACCGTGATCACCGCGGCCCGGCCGCGCCGCGTCCACACCAGCATGGTCAGCCCTCCTTCCGAATCCCGGTGAACCGGGCGAAGATCAGCCGATAGCCGACATACAGCGCCAGCGACAGCAGCACCTGCACCGAGGCCAGCACCGCGGCGCCCGGCAGGTCGAAGGTGACGATGCCGCGCGTGTAGATCAGCGCGGGCAGCGTGATCACGCCCTTCGCGCCGGTGAACAGCACGATGCCGAACTCGTTGAGCGTCAACAGCAATACCAGGCTGCCGCCCGCGGCCAGCGCGGGCCACGCCTCCGGCAGCACCACCTGCCGCAGCACCCGCCACGGCGACGCCCCCAGGCTCGCGGCCACATCCAGCTGTTCGCGCGGCAGCTGGGCGAACGCGGCCAGCAGCGGGCGCACCACGAACGGGGTGAAGTAGGTGATCTCGGCAAGGATCACCCCGGTCGGGGTGCTGAGGAAATTCAGTGCGGGGGAACGGTTTCCGGTGAGCTGCGTGATCAGTGCGTTCACCGCCCCGGCCGTGCCGTAGAGGAAGGTGAACGCCAGCGTGACCAGAAACGACGGCAGCGTGAGCACGGTATCCACCAGCCGCCCCACCACCCCCGCACCCGGAAACGGCACGAACGCCAGCACCACGGCCAGGAACGTGCCCAACACCAGGCAGCCCGCGGTCGAGCACAGCGCGATGGACACGGTGCGCCACAGCGCATCTCGAAACGCCCGCGACCCGAGCACCTGCGACCAGGTCCCGGCGCCCCGGCCGTGCGGGGTCACGGTCGATTCGGTGAGCACCCGCACGATGGGGTAGACGGCAATGAGCACGACCACCAGCAGCGGCGGCAGCGTCCACAGCACCGGCCGCCAGCCGGTCGACGCCCGGGGCCGGGTCGGTGGCGGCTGCGCCATCGACGGCTCGAGAATGGCGGAGGTGCTCATGCTCGGCTCCCGAAATGCGAAGTCCTGCCGAAATTTTTGTCGCACCCGATCCGCCGTTGCCCGCCGGTCGCCACGCGGCCGGGATACGCCCATCCGGGTGTATTCGGCAGGGAGACCGGCGGTTTCGGGACGTGGCACCCCGACGCCGCGTACCGCTCGGTCCGGCCTGTGCGCGGTCGGGCCGTCATGCCGGAGCCGCCGTATCGGGCGTGCCGACCGCGGCCGGGATGAGCACGCCCGCCGGATCCGGCAGGCGCACACCGACGGCCGAGCCGACCGCGGCCTCCACGTGGCCGGGCACATCGGCGACCAGTTCCACCGGCAGCCCGTTCACGTCGAGGTGCAGGCGGGTCGATGCGCCGCGCCATACGGTCGAGACCACGGTGGCGAGCATGGCGTCGTGGTCGGTGATCGCGCCCACGCGGACCGTGTGCGGGCGCACGCACAGCAGGGCGTGCGCGTTCGGGGCCCAATCCAGCTGTCCCACACCGGGTTCGGGGGCCTCGGCGCGCAGTGTGCGTTCGCCGACGGTGACCAGCGCGGCGCGGCCGGAGACGCGTTCGACCGTGCCGGGCAGCAGGTTCGCGCCGCCCAGGAAGGCGGCGGTGAACGAGCTCGGCGGGCGCTGCCACAGGTTGGCGGCGGTGTCGATGTCGACCAGGCGGGCATCGCGCATGACCGCGATCCGGTCGGCCAGCGCCAGCGCCTCGTCCTGGTCGTGGGTGACATACAGCATCGCGGTGTCCGGCAACGCCTTTCGCAGCTGCTGCAACTCGGTGAGCATGGATTGGCGCAGCTGGGCGTCCAGCGCCGCCAGCGGCTCGTCCAGCAGCAGCACCTTCGGCCGGATGGCCAGGGCACGGGCGATCGCCACCCGCTGCTGCTGCCCGCCGGACAGCTCGCGCGGCAGCCGCTTCGCGTATCCGCCCATGCCGACCATCTCCAGCGCCTCGGTGACCCGGGCGCCGATCTCACCGCGCGGCACGCGCTGCGCCTTGAGCCCGAACGCCACATTGTCGGCCACCCGCATATGCGGGAACAGCGCGTAGGACTGCACGACCACGCCGATTCCGCGCTTGGCGGGCGGCAGGTCGGTGACGTCGCGCCCGGCCAGCCGGACCGCGCCCGAGGTGGGGCGGACGAATCCGGCCAGCGCCTCGAGCGCGGTCGACTTGCCGGAACCGCTGGGCCCCAGCAGCGCAACGGTTTCCCCGGCGGCGACCCGCAGCGTGAAATCGGCCAGCGCGACAGTGGTCCGGCGGCCCCGGCCGTAGGTCACGCCGATCCGGTCGAAAACTATCGCGGGCTCGTCGTCGGCGGTGCGGGCAACGGCCGGGGCGCCGGAGGTCGTCGATGCGAACATGCTCAGCTTCCGGTCACCTTCTGATAGGCGGCGACATCGCCGTCCAGGTCGGCCAGCACGGCGTTCCAGTCCGGGTTCACGACCGTCACGTCCTTCAGATACGCGGCGGGGGACAGGCCGCCGGTCGCGGCGGGCGCGTCCTTCAGGTCCTTGCGGACCGGGACCGCCATGGCGTCGGGACCCAGCGTCCGCTGCACGTCGGCGGTGAGCAGGAAGCTCATCAGCTTGGCGGCCGAATCCCGGTGCGGCGCACCCTTGGCCAGGCCCATCATGTACGGCAGCGCGACGGTGCTGCGCTTGCCGTCGGCGGTGGCGGGGAAGAACAGGGTGAACTTCGAGCCCTTGTCCTTGATCTCGGCCAGGTTCATCTGCACGTCGCCATTGGCGACCAGCAGCTCGCCCTTGTCGACCTTGGCCTGCAGCTTGCCGGTGGACGAGGACGGGCCGACATTGTTGGCCTGCAGCTTGCCCAGATAGTCCAGCGCGGCGGGCTTGCCGAGCAACTGCTGCAGCAGGATCAGCACCGCGGTGCCGTCCCCGGCCTGGCCGGGCGTCGAATACTGGATCTTGCCCGCGTACTCCGGCTTCAACAGGTCGTCCCAGGTGATCCGGCCGGTGTCCACCGACGGATTCGCGATGAAGGACAGGTAGTTGTCGGCCAGCGCGACGTACTTACCGTTCGGGTCGCGGTCGGTGTCGGCCACCATGCCGGTGTCGATGCCGCTGGCCTGCAGCAGACCCGACGCGGCCGCCTTCTGGATGAACGGGGGCAGGGTCACCACGAGGTCGGCCTGCGGGTTGGACTGCTCCTTGTCCACCCGGTTCACCACCTCGCCGGAGCCCGCCTCGACCACGTTCACCGCAATCCCGGTCTGCTCCTTGAACTTCGCGAACTCGGTCTTGTACCAGTCGCCCATGCCGTCGGCCGAGTACACGGTGACGGTCTGCCCGCCGCCGGACGTGCCGGTGCCGCCGCAGGCCGCGGCGGACAACGCCACGGCGGTGGCGGACGCCAGAATCAGCGCGGTGCGTGCCAGGCGGGGTATCGAAATACGCACGATGACTGCAACTTTCGTGTGGTTTTGTGATCCCGGCGTGCTTTTGGCCGGGATCTCGCGGTAGATCCCGGCCAAAAGCGTGCCGGGATCAGGAGGGTTGTCGTGCCGGGATCGGGAGGGTTGTCGTGCCGGGATCAGGAGGGTTGTAGTGATGACGGATTCCGGGATGACGAGAGGAGAAGGTCGGCGAACTCGACGACCGACGGCACCACGTGGGTCGCCCCGGCCGCCCGCAACTGCTCTTCGGAATGTGCCCCCGTCAGCGTGCCCGCGACGATGCCCGCCCCCGCGGCCAGGCCGCTGGCGATATCGCTGGTCGTATCGCCCAGTACCGCAACGCGATCGACCGCGTCGACGCCCAGGCGCAGCGCGGCGGTGAGCACCAGGTCCGGATACGGGCGCCCGCGCCCGGCCTCGGCGGGGGAGAGGGTGAGGTCGGCGATATCGTTCCAGCCCAGCGCATTCAGCAGCCGGTCCTGGGTGCCGCGGCTGAATCCAGTAGTGAGCGCCACCGCGATCTCGGCCGCGCGCAGCCGCGAGATCGCCTCGGCCGCACCGGGAATCGCGGTGGCCGCGGCCGCGAGCTCGTCGTAGGCGGCTTCGAAGGCGCGATTGGCGAGCCGGGCGCGGTCCTCGTCGCCGAGCAGGGCGCGGAAAACGGTGATCTTGGACTGGCCCATGGTCTCCACCACATAGGCCCGGGCGGCGTCGCGCTCGGGCCCGTCGGCCGGGATGCCCGCCGCGGTCGCCGCCGCGTCGAAGGCGCGCAGCACCAGCCCGCCGTCGGCCACCGTGGTCCCGGCCATGTCCAGCACGGCGAGCTGGATGCGTATGTCGGACAAGAGATTTCCCTTCAGAGGTTGAGCAGGTCGGCGGTCTCGGCGCCCAGGGCGGGGCCGAGGGTCATGCCGCGGCCGCCCGGCCCGGTGATCACCCACACGTTGTCGGCGGCCCGCACGCGGGTGACGATCGCGGCCGGGTCGATGCTCTGGCTGTAGACGCCCGCCCAGCGGCGCACCACCGGCGGCAGCGCGCGGCCCAGCAGTTCCTCGGTGACGGCGGTGAGATGGTCGTAGGGCGCCTCGTCCACGTCGAAGGCGAACGGCTCGTCGTATTCGTGGGTGTCGCCGATGGTCAGGCCGCCGTGCAGGCGCTGCACGCACAGCAGCTGCATCCTGTGCCGCGCGGCCGTGAATGCCTGGGACTCTTCGCGATTCAGCGTGTCCAGGGCGGGACCGGCGAAACCGGGGTAGTAGCGGAAGCTGTCGCCGTCGGCGATCGCGGTGGTGAGCGGCTCGCCCAGCGGCGCGGTCTGCATCATCTGCAGCCGGACGCGGCGAACGGGGATGTCGCCCACCAGTTCCCGGGTCAGGCCGGTGTGCGCGGCGCCCGGGCACACCAGCACCAGATCGGCCTCCCAGCGGCGGCCGCGGTCGTCGAGCACGGTACTGCCGGTGACGGTGCGCGCCTCGGTCCCGGCGTAGAAGCCGTAGCGGCCGGTCGATTCCAGGTAGGCGCGCAGCGCGGGCATGGCCTGCCGCGACTCCACCGCGCCGTCGGTCGAACAGTGCAGTCCGGCAAGGAATTTCCCGCGCAGCGCCGGGTTCACCGCGCGCACCCGCTCGGGGTCGAGCAGTTCGAAGCCGCGTTCGGCGGCGGTGGGTCCGCTCGCGGCGGCCTCCGCGACCGCCAGCTCCGCCTCCGTCCGCACCAGCGTGATCGACCCGGCCGGGCGGAAGCCGACGCCCGGAATCCGGCCGCCGATCTCCTCCCACAGCTGCCGCGACCGCAGCGTGATCGCCAATTCGTCGGCGCTGCGGCCGGATACCCAGACCAGGCCGAAATTGCGGACCGTGGCGCCACGGGCCTCCGTCTCGCGCTCCAGCTGCACGACCTCGTGACCGCGGTCGACCGCGGCCAGGGCGTGCGCGGTGCCGAGGATGCCGCCGCCGATTATGACCAATCGCATGCCAGCATCATGCGCAATGGTCTAGACCGTAGGGTGTTACCCGCGCGAACGATGGGTTAACAATTGGTATAGACCAATTGCGGTACGCTGTCGGCATGGACGCAACGCGGCTGCCCAAGGCGTATCGGGTGCGCACCGAGATCGAGGCGATACTGCACGAACTCGCCGAGGGGGACCCGGTGCCGTCGGAGCGCGAGCTGGCGGCCCGCTTCGCGGTCGCGCGCGAGACCGTGCGGCACGCGTTGCGAGAACTCTTGGTGGAGGGCCGGATTCGCCGCCAGGGCCGGGGCACGGTGGTGTCGCGCCCGAAGCTGGTGCAGCCGCTGTCGCTGCGCTCCTACACCGAGGGCGCGATCAGCCTGGGCCGCAAGCCCGGCCGCCTGGTGGTCGGCTGGACCGACGTCCCCGCCGACGCCGATACCGCCGCGGCACTGGACATCCCGGAGGATACGACGGTCATGCACCTGGAACGCATCCTGCTGGCCGACGGCGAAAAGATCGGCCTGGAAAGCACTTTCCTGCCCCTCGACCGCTTCGGCCACCTCCGCGCCACCTACGACCCCACCACCTCCCTCTACGCCGCCCTCCGCACCGCGGGCGTCGTCTTCGGCTCGGCCCTGGAGCGCATAGAAACAGTCCTGGCCTCCCCCCGCGAGGCGGCCTTGCTCGAATGCACCACCGCCCTCCCGATGATCCTGCTGAACCGCCGCACGGTGGACACCGACGACACCCCACTGGAACGAGTCCGCTCCCTCTACCGAGGCGACCGCATGGCCTTCGAAACCCGCCTCCGGGAATAGTGCTGCGCCATAAGTGATCCCGGCCAAAAGCATGCCGGGATCGTGGAGTGGGTCGTGCCGGGATTGTGGGGTGGGTTGTGCCGGGATTGTGGGGTGGGTTGTGCCGGGGTCGTGGGGTGGGTTGTGCCGGGATTGTGGGGTGGGTTGTGCCGGGGTCGTGGGGTGGGTTGTGCCGGGATCGTGGGGTGGGCGTGCCCGATCATATGGTCCCGGCGTGCTTTTGGCCGGGACCGCCTCAGTGGACCTGGGGTGCCACCTTCTCGCCCAGCAATTCGATGGTGTGCAGGACCTTCTCGTGGGGCAGGGTGCCGACGCTCGGGTGGAGCATGAAGCGGGTGAGGCCGAGGGTGTCGCGGAGGTCGGCGATTTTTTCGGCGACGTGGTCGGGGGTGCCCAGGAAGAGGGAGCCTGCGGGGGAGCGGAGGGCGTCGAACTGGGTGCGGGTCATCGGGTTCCAGCCGCGTTCGCGGCCCAGGCCGGTCATGGCGGCGGCGTAGGGCTCGTAGAAGTCGGCGACCGCCTGCTCGTCGGTGTCGGCGACGTAGCCGTGCGCGTGCACCGCGATGGGCTGCGGCTCGTGGCCGCCCTGCTCGAGCGCGCGGTGGTACAGGTCGACCAGCGGGCGGAAGCGGGCCGGTTCGCCGCCGATGATGGCGATCGCCAGCGGCAGGCCCAGCAGGCCCGCGCGGGCGACGGATTCGGGGCTGCCGCCCACCGCGATCCACACCGGGAGCGGGCGCTCGGTGCGCGGATACACCACGGCATCGGTCAGTGGCGCGCGGAAGCGGCCCGACCAGGTCACCGGCTCGTCCTCGCGCAGGCGCAGCAGTAGCGCCAGCTTCTCGGCGAACAGCTCGTCGTAATCGGCGAGGTCGTAGCCGAACAGCGGGAACGACTCGATGAACGAGCCGCGCCCGGCCATCAGCTCGGCGCGGCCGTCCGACAGCAGGTCCAGCGTCGCGAACTGCTGATACAGCCGGACCGGATCGTCGGAGCTCAGCACGCTCACCGCGCTGGTCAGCCGGATGCGCTCGGTGCGTCCCGCGATGGTGGCCAGCACCATGGCCGGGGCCGAGGCGGCGAAATCGGCGCGATGATGCTCGCCGATGCCGTAGACGTCCAGACCGGCTCGCTCGGCGGCCACCGCCTCCTCGACCACCTCGCGCAGGCGCACTCCCGCGCCGGGCGCGGGGCGATCGCCGACGGCGTGCCGCTCCGCGAAGGTTGTCAGGCCCAGTTCCATTCCGTCACTCCGTTCCGAGGTCGTCACTGTCGCTAGGCTAAACGGACCGTGGTCCGGATAAATTCCGGAGGGTCCGGCGCGGCGGTCGGCGCGTCGGATGTTGCGTCTACTCTTGTGTGCATGTCAGTCCGCACCCGCAAGCCGCTCGTTCCCGGTATCCAGTCGCCGATTCGGGAGGTGCCGCACACGATCGAGCGGCCCGAGTACGCGTGGAAGAAGACCGTCAACGAGGGCCGCGAGCCGTGGGTGCAGACGCCCGAGACCATCGAGCGGATGCGCCTCGCGGGCAAGCTCGCCGCGCAGGCGCTCGACGAGGCGGGCAAGGCGGTCGCGCCCGGCGTCACCACCGACGAGCTGGACCGCATCGTGCACGAGTACCTGTGCGACCACGGCGCGTACCCGTCGACGCTGGGCTACAAGGGATTTCCCAAGTCCTGCTGCACCTCGCTGAACGAGGTCATCTGCCACGGCATCCCGGACTCGACGGTGATCGAGGACGGCGACATCGTCAATATCGATGTCACCGCCTACATCGACGGCGTGCACGGCGACACCAACCGGACCTTCCTCGCGGGCGACGTGAGCGAGGAGGCGCGCCTGCTGGTCGAGCGGACCGAGGAGGCCACCATGCGGGCCATCAAGGCGGTGCGGCCGGGCCGGGCGCTCAATGTGATCGGGCGCGTCATCGAGTCCTACGCCAACCGCTTCGGCTACGGCGTGGTGCGCGACTTCACCGGCCACGGCGTCGGCCCCACCTTCCACAGCGGCCTGGTCATCCTGCACTACGACCAGCCCGCCATCGACTCGGTCATCGAGCCCGGCATGACCTTCACCATCGAGCCCATGATCAACCTGGGCGGCATCGACTACGACATCTGGGACGACGGCTGGACCGTGGTCACCAAGGACCGCCGGTGGACGGCCCAGTTCGAACACACCCTGGTGGTCACCGACGAGGGCGCGGAAATCCTCACCCTCCCGTGAGTCCTTTCACCTTCTCGGTCATGAGTCCCTTCATGATTCCGGCGTGCTTTTGGCCGGAATCCGCCGCGAGATTCCGGCCAAAAGCACGCCGGAATCATGAAGGTCTGGCCGCATGCCGGGCTCGTGATGGTTTGGCCGCGTGCTGGGCTCGTGGAGGTTTGGCTGCGCGCTGGGCTCGTGATGGTTTGGCCGCGTGCTGGGCTCGTGATGGTTTGGCTGCGCGCTGGGCTCGTGATGGTTTGGTCGCGTGCTGGGCTCGTGATGGTTTGGTCGCGTGCCGGGCTCGTGGAGGTTTGGCCGCGCGCTGGGCTCATGATGGTTTGGCCGCGCGTCGGGATCGTGATGGTTTGGCTGCACGCCGGGATCGTGATGGTTTGGCCGCGCGTCGGGATCGTGATGGTCTGGCTGCGTGCTGGGCTCGTGATGGTTTGGCTGCGCGCTGGGATCGTGGAGGTTTGGCTGTGCGCTGGAGTGCGGGGGGCGGACTCGCGTGAAGGGTGCGCTGCTGGTTGCCGGTACGACCTCGGATGCCGGGAAAAGTGTTGTGGTGGCGGGGGTTTGCCGGATGCTGGCGCGGCGGGGGGTGCGGGTGGCGCCGTTCAAGGCGCAGAACATGTCGAACAATTCGGTGGTGACGCTCGACGGTGGGGAGATCGGGCGGGCGCAGGCGTTGCAGGCGCGGGCGTGTGGGCTGGAGCCGAGCGTGCGGTTCAATCCGGTGCTGCTCAAACCGGGCAGCGATCGGCGGTCGCAGCTGGTGGTGCGGGGGCGGGCGGTCGACACCGTGGGCGCGGGGGACTACTTCCGGCATCGGCGGCGGCTGCGGCGGGTGGTGGCCGACGAATTGGCCGCGCTGCGTGCCGAATTCGATGTTGTGGTCTGCGAGGGCGCGGGCTCGCCCGCCGAGATCAACCTGCGCGCAACCGATCTGGCGAACATGGGCCTGGCTCGGGCGGCGGATCTGCCGGTGCTGCTGGTGGGCGACATCGACCGCGGCGGCGTGCTCGCGCACCTGTTCGGCACCGTCGCCATCCTGGAACCCGAAGACCAGCAGCTGATCTCGGGCTTCGTCGTGAACAAGTTCCGCGGCGACGTCGACCTGCTGCGCCCCGGCCTGGACCGGCTCGCCGAGCTCACCGGCCGCCCCACCCTGGGCGTGCTCCCGTACGCCGAGGACCTCTGGATCGACGCCGAGGACTCGCTCGGCACCGTCGCCGACGCGCCCGTCGGCCGCCCCCGGCCCCCGCGCGGGACCGACTGGCTCACCGTCGCCGCGATCCGCCTGCCGCGCATCTCCAACTCCACCGACGTCGAGGCCCTCGCCTGCGAACCCGGCGTCGCCGTGCGCTGGGTGACCGAGCCCTCCCGGCTGGCCGGGGCCGACCTGGTCGTGCTGCCCGGCAGCAAGGCGACGGTGAGCGACCTGGAATGGTTGCGCCGCACCGGAATTGCCGATGCCCTGCGCGCTCGCGCCGCGACGGGCGGGCCCATTCTCGGTATCTGCGGCGGCTATCAGATGCTGGGCCGCCGCATCGCCGACGACGTCGAATCGGGCGCGGGGGAGGTCGACGGCCTCGGCCTGCTGGACCTGGATATCGAATTCGCCGACCCGAAGATCCTGCGGCGCACCACCGGCCGCCGGACGGGTGCAATCCCGGTGAGCGGCTACGAGATCCACCACGGCCGCGTTCGGCGCAGCGGCGATCCGGCCTGGCTCCGACTCCCCGACGGCCGCCCCGAAGGCAGTGTCCGCGAGGCGATCTGGGGCACCCACCTGCACGGCCTCATGGAATCCGATGCCTTCCGCCGCGCCTGGCTGACCGAGGTCGCCTCGCGCGCCGGACGCCGGGATTTCATTGTCGCCGAGGATGTTTCGGTGGCCGCCATCCGGGATGCGCAGCTGGATCTGCTGGCCGATCTGGTCGAGAAGAACCTCGATCTCGACTATCTGGAACGTTTGATCGTCGAGGGGGCTCCGCAGGGTTTGCCTACTCTCACCGTCGGTATCTGATCTGTCCGCGTGGTTCCCGGCCAAAAGCATGCCGGGAACATGGAGTGAGCGTGTCCGGAGCATAGGGGGAGTGTGCCGGGATGACGGGATACACAGCTGAGTGGCGCGGGCAGTGGCCCGCCCGAATCGTGGTCAGCAACACGCGGTCGGGGGCGGCGGGGGCGGGTAGCGTGGGGCGGCATGGAAACTCGACGGATCGCGGTCGGTGACCGCACCTGGACCGTGCGAGTCGGTGGGCCGCAGTCCCGGCACACCGTGCTGCTGCTCCCCGACGCGGGCGACCCGGCCGACGTCTACGACCGGGTCAGTGCCCGGTTGCACAACTCCGATCTGCGCACCATCGCGGTCGAGTCCGTCGACGAGCTGGACGCGCCGACGGTGTACGCCCTGCTGGACGAGCTGGGGGTGCCCTGGGCCAACCTGGTCGGCTCCGGCGCGGGCGCCGACCTGGCCTGGCAGCTGTGCGCACGCGGATTCGGCCGCTTCATCGGCCTGGTCGCGGTCGGCAGCGGACACCCCGCCGCGCCCGGCCCGGACGGCACCGTCGCCGACCCCGGCTGCCCGGCCGTGGAGATCCCCACCACCGTCGTGGCCACCAAGCGCCTGCCGCGCGCGGTGGCCGACGCCTCCGGCCGCCACGTCTACGGCGAGTTCCGCATCACCACCGTGGAATCCGCCGCCCCGGCCACCGAGGCCGACCACGAACTCGCCACCGAGATCGTGCTCCGCAGCGGCCAATGGTGAGCGCGTTACTGCGAGCCGAAACCTAGTCCGCCGCAGCGCCGTTCGATCGGAAATCGGCCAACCAGTCCAGCCACGCATCGAATTCGGCGAACGCCCGGGCGCGCACCCGCTCCGAGGACAGGAAGACATCGTGGCGGGCGCCCTCGATCGGCACGATGTTCGTGCGATCGCCGAGACAGCCCGACCAGCGCTGAATCTGGCGCACGTCCAGCACCACGTCGGAGACGTCGGCGGCCGGGCCGTATCGGCGCATGAACTTGGTCACCTTCGAGCGCAGGATCAGCGCGGGCACACCGACATCGAGCCCGCGATGCAGCTGCGCGTGGCCGCGGCGGATCGCCCGCAGCCAGCCGAAGTGAACCGGGAATCCGGTCAGCGGCTTCCAGTCCAGGTTGTAGTCCCACTCGCCCGCCGCGCTGTGATGCAGGCTGTCGCCGTAGGTGGTCAGCTCGCTGCCCGGGAGCTTCGCCATCGCCCGCAATCGGCCCAGGCCGTGGATCAGCGGCGTGCCGACGGTGCGGTAGTACGAGGGCCCCTGCAGATCGAACCACGGGCTGTTCAGCGCCAGCCCGATGATGCCCTGCGCCGCAACGCCTCCCGCGCGCTGTAACCGGTCCAGCCACAGCGAGGCGACCAGCCCGCCGGTGGAGTGCGCCAGGACCAGCACCGGCAGCCCGGTCTCCTCGCGGACGATGCGCAGCGCGTGGTTCAGCTCGGCGTCGTAGAGGGCCAGCTCGGTCACGTAGTGCGCGGTCTGTCCCTCTCGTCGGGATCGCCCGCATTTGCGCAGGTCCAAGGCGTAAAATCGGAACCCGCGGGCGGCCATGTGCTCGGCCAGGTGCCGCTGGAAGAAGTAGTCGGTGAATCCGTGCAGGTAGAGCACCGCGCCGGTGGTCGTCTCGGCCGCCGGATCGGCGGGAGTGTGGCGGATGAGGGTGGCCTCGACGGTGCCCTCGCCGTCGGGGTCGGTGCCCAGCGGAATGGTCAGCTGTTCGTAGCCGGTGCCCAGCACATCCGGTTGCCACGCGAGGGCGCGTGACTCGGCAACGGGCGTCTCGTTCGTCACAGGTTCACGATATTCGACCCGCTCAGCGATGGCAGGGCCGAGACGGATAGGTCACATCCGGGTTCGACGTTTTCGGAAACGGGCATGGTGAGGGGCACAATCAAGTTGAAGTGAACGGCGGGTAACCTCGTTCCCGCAACACAAATGGCCAGGTTGGTCCGCCCGGTGGCGGCCGCGCAGGACAAGGAAGTCGATCTACCAGTGCCGAACGCTGCGATGACTGAAAAGACCGATGTAGTCCTCATCGGTGCCGGCATCATGAGTGCCACTCTCGGCGCACTGCTTCGACAGTTGCAGCCGGACTGGTCCATCACCATGTTCGAGCGCCTGGATGCCGCCGCTCCCGAGAGCAGCGACCCCTGGAACAACGCGGGCACCGGCCATTCCGCCCTCTGCGAGCTGAACTACACCCCGCGCAAGCCCGACGGCTTCGTCGACATCTCCAAGGCGATCGATATCAACGAGCGCTTCCAGGTGTCGCGCCAGTTCTGGGCCCACTCGGTGGAGAACGGCGTCATCGGCGACCCCTCCGACTTCATCAACCCCGTCCCGCACGTCAGCTTCTGCCACGGCGCGGACGGCGTCGACTACCTGCGCAAGCGCCACGAGGCGCTGTCGCGGCACCCGCTGTTCGAGGGCATGCGGTTCATCGACGACGCGGACGAGTTCACCCGCCGCCTGCCGCTGATGGCCCGGGGCCGTGACTTCTCCGACCCGGTCGCGCTGAACTGGACCGACAGCGGCACCGACATCGACTTCGGCTCGCTCACCCGGCAGCTGCTGGCCTACCTGGGCTCCGCGGGCGTGCAGATCGGCTTCGGCAACGAGGTCCGCAACCTGTCCAAGCAGTCCGACGGCAGCTGGAACGTGCGGGTGCGCAATGTCCGCACCCGCGAAACCCGCACGGTGAACGCGAAATTCGTGTTCGTCGGCGCGGGTGGCTATGCGCTGCCACTGCTGCAGAAGGCGGGCATCAAGGAGATGAGCGGCATCGGCGGCTTCCCGGTGAGCGGCCTGTTCCTGCGCTGCACCAACCCGGAGCTGATCCGCCGCCACGAGGCCAAGGTGTACGGCCGGGCCGCGGTGGGCGCGCCGCCGATGTCGGTGCCGCACTTGGACACTCGCGTCATCCACGGCAATCGCGGCCTGCTGTTCGGCCCGTACGCCGGGTGGACGCCGAAGTTCCTCAAGGACGGCAAGAACTCCGATCTGTTCCGGTCGGTCAAGCCGAACAATATCTTCTCCATGCTCGGCGTCGGCGTCACCGAGATGAGCCTGACCAAATACCTCGTCTCCGAGCTGCTGAAGTCCCCGGCGGGGCGGGTGGCCTCGCTGGAGGAGTTCGTCCCGCGCGCCGACGGGCACGACTGGGAACTGATCACCGCCGGACAGCGCGTGCAGGTGATCCGCCGCAAGGGCGCCGGCGGCGTGCTGGAATTCGGTACCGCGGTGATCACCGCCGGCGACGGCACGATCGCGGGCCTGCTCGGCGCCTCGCCGGGCGCGTCCACCTGTGTCAGCGCCATGCTCGACGTGCTACAGAAGTGCTTCCCGCGCGAGTACGCCGACTGGACGCCGAGGCTGAAGGACATGATCCCGTCGCTCGGGGTGAAACTGTCGGAGAATCAGGCGCTGTTCCACGAGGTGTGGGACTGGTCCAGTAAGGCGCTGCGGCTCACCGACAACACGCCGACACGCGCCGGGGTCGCGCAGAACTGATCTATGTGATAGCAAGACGCGATGATGTCAACGGTTGCACTCAAAAGGTCGTGGGCCGCGGATCTCGATACCGCGACCCTGTACAAGCTGTTGAAGTTGCGTGTCGAGGTCTTCGTCGTCGAGCAGAAATGCGCGTATCCGGAGCTGGACGGCCTGGATCTGCTGCCGGAGACCCGACACCTCTGGCTCGACGACGAGGGTGAGATCATCAGCACCCTGCGGCTGCTGGAGGAGCACAAGGACGGCGTGAAGTCCTTCCGCATCGGCCGATTGTGCACCGCCGTCGCCGCCCGCGGCCACGGCTACACCACCCGGCTGCTGCAGGCCGCCCTCGCCGAAACCGGTTCGGCCACCGTCCGTTTGAACGCCCAGACCTACCTGGTCGACATGTACACCAAGCACGGCTTCAAAACCGACGGCGAGGAGTACATCGAAGACGGCATCCCGCACATCCCGATGCGCCGCGGCTGACCCCAACGGTCCCGCAACCGGAAAGCGTTGCGGGACCACGCAATCTCGATCCGGTCGGCGATCGTGCGGGCAGGCCGTGTTCGTCGTAGCCGAGGATCTCGTCGGCGGCGCGACTGTCGATGTGCGGACTGCGGTGCGGCGGGTGACATACCCGCCGCCTAGAGTGGGGGCGTGTCCGATTCCGCAGTTCGTGTGGCGCGTTCGAGCGTCGAGCAGTCCGGCCGTGAGGATGTGGGGTTTCCGTTCTCCGCGGTGGTGGGGCAGGAGCAGTTGCAGCTGGCGTTGATGCTGTGTGCGGTGCATCCGGGGATCGGTGGGGTGCTGGTGCGGGGGGAGAAGGGGACCGCCAAGTCGACGGTGGTGCGGGCGCTGGCGCAACTGTTGCCGCCGGTTGTCGATGAGCGTGGGTCGCGGCCCGCGCGGCTGGTGGAGCTGCCGGTCGGGGCGACCGAGGACCGGGTGGTCGGGTCGCTGGATCTCGAGCGGGTGCTGCGCGACGGGGAGCAGGCGTTCCGGCCCGGTCTGCTGGCCGCCGCGCATCACGGTGTGCTGTATGTCGACGAGGTGAATCTGCTGCACGACCATCTGGTGGACGTGCTGCTCGACGCGGCGGCGATGGGCCGGGTGCACATCGAGCGCGACGGGGTCTCGCATTCGCATCCGGCGCGTTTCGTGCTGGTGGGCACCATGAATCCGGAGGAGGGCGAGCTGCGCCCGCAGCTGCTGGACCGCTTCGGGCTCACCGTCGACGTGCTCGCCTCCCGCGAGGTGGACGTGCGCATGGCGGTGATCCGCCGTCGGCTGGACTACGAGGCCGACCCGGCCGCGTTCGCCGCCGAGTACGCCGCCGCCGATCGCGCGGTGGCCGAGCGCATTCTCGCGGCCCGGGACCGGCTGCCCGAGGTCGCGCTCGACGATACCGAGCTGCGCCGGATCGCCGCGCTGTGCGCCAGTTTCGACGTCGACGGCATGCGCGCCGACCTGGTGGTGGCCCGCACCGCCACCGCCCACGCGGCCTGGCGCGGAAGTTCCTGTGTCACGGCCGAAGACGTGCGCGTGGCCGCGGAACTCGCACTGCCGCACCGCCGTCGCCGCGACCCGTTCGACGAGCCCGGCATCAGCTCCGAACAGCTCGACGAGGCCATGCAGCGGGCGGGCGAGGAGATCGAATCCGCCGCCGAGGCAGGGGAATCGGAGTCGCCGGAGAGCGCCGGAGGGCCGAACGAGACGGGTGATCGTCCCGGCGAGTCGCACGGCGGCCCCGACGGTCGGCAGGACGGCCCCGACGGTGCGCAAGACGAACCCGGCGGTACGCAGGACGATCCCGAAGGGCCGCAGGATGATCCGGACGACCCGGATCGTCCCGATGGTCCCGACGGCCCCGACGATGGCGGCGGCCCCGATTCCCCGAACGGCGGGCCGCGCGGTGGCGCCCGCGAGGGCATGGCGTCGGCCCCGGCGAATTCCGTTGCGCGCCCGCCGCGCTGGGAGATTCCGGGCGTCGGGGAGGGCGCGCCCGGTCGTCGGTCCCGCGCGCGGACCCGGCACGGCCGCGTGGTGCGTTCGACCACCGAGACCGGCACGGGCCTGCATGTGCTCGGCACCGTCTTCGCCGCCGCCCCGCATCAGCACGCCCGCGGCCGCCGGTCCGGGCCGCTGGCGCTGGAGGCGGAGGATCTGCGCGGGGCGTATCGCGAAGGGCGCGAAGGGAATCTGGTGGTGTTCGTGGTGGACGCCTCGGGCTCGATGGCCGCCCGCGATCGGCTCTCGGCGGTCACCGGCGCGGTGGTGGCGCTGCTGCGCGACGCCTACCAGCGCCGCGACAAGGTCGCCGTGATCACCGTGCGGGGCAGCGAGGCCGAACTGGTGCTGCCGCCGACCTCCTCGGTCGACATCGCCGTGCGCCGCCTGTCCGGGCTGCGCACCGGCGGCAAAACCCCACTGGCGCAGGGGTTGTTGAAGGCCCGCGAGATCGTGCACCGCGAGCGGGTGCGCGATCCGCAGCGCCGCGCCATGCTGGTCATGCTCACCGACGGTCGCGCCACCGGCGGCGCCGACCCGGTCCCGCGCGCCCGCGCCGCCGCCCGCCTGCTGGCCCGCGAGGGCGTCGCCGGTGTGGTCGTGGACTGCGAGCGCGGCATGATCCGCCTCGGCCTGGCCGCGGAGCTGGCCCGCGAACTGCGCGCCACCTATCTGCAATTGGCCGAGCTCACCGGCGATTCCGTCGCCGGAGCGGTGCGCGGGGTCCGCCCGGCCGCTTGAGCGGGCCGGTTCGGTTGCGCGGCAGCCCGATCGCTGCCGCTAGGGTTGGGGCAATGGAGAACTTGATCATCAGGGCGGCGCGGCGGTCGGATGTGGCGGCCGTCGTCTCGCTGATGGCGCAGGATGCCATCAGCGATATGGCGCTCGAGGTGGGGCCGCCGCTCCCGGCGCACTATGTGACCGCGTTCGAGACGATCGACGCCGACCCGGGCGAGCTGCTCATGGTCGCCGAACTCGACGGCGCGATCGTCGGCACCTTCCGGATGTCGTTCATGCCGACGCTGCTGTGGCAGGGCGGGCAGATCGCGCAGATCGAATCGGTGCGGGTCGACGCGGACCGGCGCGGGCACGGCATCGGCGCGCACATGATGCGCTGGGCCATCGAGGAGTCGCGGCGGCGCGGCTGCGCCCGGGTCCAGCTCACCACCAACAAGTCCCGCACCGACGCGCACCGGTTCTACGAGCGCCTCGGTTTCAAGGCCACCCACGAGGGCATGAAACTCGCCCTCGCATGACACCATGAGCAGGCCACGAGGGTAAGGAGACGGAAGCGATGCCGAAGGGTGTTCCGGAGACGGTTCCCGACGACGGGCTGACCACGCGGCAGCGGCGGAACCAGCCGGTGCTGGCCGTGCACACCGGTCCCGGCAAGGGGAAGTCCACCGCGGCGTTCGGAATGGCGCTGCGAGCCTGGAACCAGGGCTTCGATGTCGCGGTGTTCCAGTTCGTCAAGAGCGCCAAGTGGAAGGTGGGGGAGGAGGCCGCCTTCCGCACCCTCGGTCGGCTGCACGAGGAGTCCGGCGTCGGCGGCCCGGTCGAGTGGCACAAGATGGGCGAGGGCTGGTCGTGGACCCGCAAGCAGGGCACCGAGGAGGACCACGCCGCGGCGGCCCGGTCCGGCTGGCAGGAGATCGCCCGCCGGTTACGCGCCGAGCGGCATCGCTTCTACGTGCTCGACGAATTCACCTATCCGCTCACATGGGGCTGGATCGAGGTGGACGAGGTGGTCGAGGCGCTGACCGCCCGCCCGGGCAACCAGCACGTGGTGATCACCGGCCGCGACGCCCCGCAGGCCCTGCTCGACGCCGCCGACCTGGTCACCGAGATGACCAAGGTCAAGCACCCGATGGACACCGGCCGCAAGGGCCAGCGGGGCATCGAATGGTGAACCCGCCGTGCGGAGTCCGGGTATGACCGTCCCCGCGGTGGTCATCGCCGCGCCCGCGTCCGGAAGCGGAAAGACCACCCTCGCAACGGGTTTGATCGGTGCGCTGCGGCTGGCCGGGCATCGGGTGGCGCCGTTCAAGGTGGGGCCCGACTACATCGATCCCGGGTATCACGGGCTGGCGGCCGGACGGCCCGGCCGGAATCTGGACCCGGTGCTGGTCGGCGCGCAGCGGGTGGTGCCGCTGTACCGGCACGGTGCCCGCGGCTGCGATATCGCGGTGGTTGAGGGCGTGATGGGGCTGTTCGACGGCCGCATCGACGACAATCACGCCGCGCCCGTCGCGGAAGGGTCGACCGCGCAGGTCGCCGCGCTGCTGGGCGCGCCGGTGGTGCTGGTGGTCGACGCGCGCGGCCACAGCCAGAGCCTGGCCGCGCTGCTGCACGGCTTCGCCACCTTCGACAGCGAGATCCGGCTCGGCGGCGTGATTCTCAACCGGGTCGGCAGCGAACGACACGAGCAGGTGCTGCGCGCCGCCTGCGCCCGCGTCGGCCTCCCGGTCCTCGGCGTTCTCCCGCGTCTGGACGAATTGGCCGTCCCCGCACGGCATCTCGGGCTGATCCCGGCCGTCGAGCACGGCATCGCGGCCAGGTCCGCGGTGGATGCGATGACCGAACTCGTTGCGGCGCATGTGGATCTGGGTGCATTGGTGCGGCTGGCCGGTGCGACCGCCTCCGGTCCGGTATGGGATCCGGCCGATGCCGTTCGTGGTGGCGAAACCGTGGTTGCCGGTCGACCTTCCGATGGGCCGGTGATCGCCCTCGCCGGGGGTGCGGCATTCACCTTCGGTTACGCCGAGCACCGGGAGCTGCTGGAGGCGGCCGGAGCGCGGGTGACGGTCTTCGACCCCCTGCACGATGAATTGCCTTCCGGCGCGGCCGCTCTGGTCCTGCCCGGCGGGTTCCCCGAGGAGCACGCCGCCGACCTGGCCGCCAATACCCGCCTGCTGGACGCGGTCGCCGCCCTCGCCCGCGACGGCATGCCGATCCACGCCGAATGCGCGGGCCTGCTGTATCTGACGCGGTCGCTGGACGGGCACCGCATGGCCGGGGTCGTCGACGCCACCGCCGAATTCGGCCCTCGCCTCACCCTCGGCTATCGAGACGCGGTGGCGCTGGCCGATTCTCCCCTCTGGACCACCGGGGAACGCGTCCGCGGCCACGAATTCCACCGCACCCACCTCACTTCCGCCGCTTCCGACACCCGGGCCTGGGGCTGGCGCGGCCCTACCGGCACGCCCACCCGTGAGGGTGCCGTCCTGCATCGGGTCCACGCCTCCTACCTCCATACCCATCCGGCCGGAAATCCCACGGCCGCAACCCGATTCGTCACCGCCGCCGCCGACTATGCCGCCGTTCGTTACCGTGCGTGAGCCGGCGCACAAGACCGCAGGCCCCGGCCTCGTCCGAACATTCCGTCCACGCGAGATTCGTTCACCCCAGCAGCCACCAGCCAAGCGCATCGGCAGAAGTCCCGCTCGCCATCGCGGCGTGTGTCTGGTTCATGGTCCCGGCGTGTGTCCGGTTCATGATCCCGGCGTGCTTTTGGCCGGGATCTTCTGCAACCGAGTCGATTCCGGCCGCAAGCACGCCGGAGTGACGAGGATGTCATGACTACTATCGGTAGCGGGAGATCGGTGTCATCAGCGATTGGTGAGCTGGTCGTCGGGGTCGGGTGCAGACCCGGCGTGGCGGCGGCGTTGATTGTGGGGGGCGTGCGGGAGATAGTGGGGGAGAAGGAGATTCGGTGCCTGGCGACCATCGATCGGCGGGCCGGGGAGGACGGGATGGTGGCGGCGGCGCGGGAGCTCGGGGTGCCCGTGCTGGGGTTCGCGGCGGCGGAGCTCGCCGAGGTGGAGGTGCCGAGTCCCGGCGAGCGGGTGCGGGCGGCGGTCGGGACGGCCAGTGTGGCCGAGGCGGCGGCGATCTCGGCGGCGGTTCGGATATTCGGGGCGGGGCGGATCGTCGTCCCCAAGACCACCGTGGCGGGGACGACGATCGCGGTGGCGGCGGGCGGTCAGACGCAGGTGCCGCCGAGGTCGACGGCGTAGACCGAGGTGTAACCGGCGACGGGCTGGTAGTCGGGCTGGCCGTCGTAGTAGATCGCGGTGACGACGTGCTGGCCCGCCCGGTCGGGCATCCACGGAATGCTCGCGGCGCCGTCGCGCACCGGCACGGTGCCGACGATATTGCCGCTCATGCCGTTCAGATGGCTGAAGAAGTCGACGGTCCCGTGCGTCACCGGGCTGCCGTCCGGATTCCGCAGGAACACCTGCGCGGTCTGCTGGCACCCGACGGAGGCCGTGTTCGCGAGGCTGAGGGCCGAACCCGCCATCATGACGTCCAGGCTCGGCTCGATCGCCGCGTTCGCCGAGGATGCCGAGACGACCGGCAATGCCAGCCACGCCGCCGCGAGCAGGGCGCCGGCAGCGCCGCGCGAAACTCCGAAACCGCTCATCGTGCCCGCCTTTCACTGTGCCGTCCCGGCCCGGTCGGGCCCGGGTCTTCGATCGCAGGCAGGCTACCCGAGACGTGGGTCACATGGACGCAGGCGCGCGCCAGGACTCCAACACCCGGTCGAGGTCGGCGCGGATCTGCGCACGGGCCTGCTGGCGCGGGGTGCCGTTCATCAGCAGCCGGTCGTAGGCGGTGTCGCGGTGCCGGATCGAGGCGACGACGGCCAGCGTGACCGCTTCGGCCGCAAGCGCTTTGGCGGCCGCGCTGCGCCCGACGCGGCCGCTGCCGCGCAGCGCGGCGTGCTCGGCGATCTCGGCGGAGCGGTCGTCGGGGCAGCGCGGGAACAGTCGCCGGATCTCGGCCGCGAACCGGTCCCGGAACTCGACGTCCTGCTCGTCGCGCCGCACCCGGTCGCGTTCGCGCCGCCGCAGCCGGACCTCCTCGTCGGCCAGGCACAGCCGTTCGGCGCGGGCCAGGGCCGCCTCCTCGACGAGGATGCCCTCCCGCTCGTGCCGCCGACGCCGCGCGTTGTAGCGGACGACGATCGCCGACAGCGTGCTCTCCTTCTTGGCCCGGCGGCTCAGCGCCGCATCGCCCGCGGGCAGGAATTCCAGATGGTCCAGGTCGGCGCAGGTCAGGCAGAGCGGACCCGCGCCGGACATGATCCGATACGGCCCGGTCTCGGTGCATTCGCAGCAGTTCCACGGCTCGGCCGCGGCCACGACGGTCAGATCGGGCGCGCGGTTCTGCCGCTCCACCAGCCGGGCGCGGCGGGCCGGGCTCAGCTCCGGCGACAGCCACTGTGTCCGAAACACCGCGTCCCCACCGTGTTCGACAAAGCGCAGCGCCTGCTGCTCCAGCGTCCCGGACAGGTAGGCCGCCTCGCTCGCAGCGAGCCCGTGTTCACCGGCCCACTCCCGCAACAGATCCGCCGCCTCCCGCATCCGCTCCCCCGACACCGCCGCCACCTGCTCCAGCGAATCCACCCGCCCCTGCCGCCACCGATCCACATCCCGCGCCTTCAACCACCCCAGCCCCGCGAACACATCGATCACACTCACATACTTCTGCCGGGCCACCGCCGCCACCGCAGCCTCACCCACCCGCCGCCGGAGTTTGGACACATCGGCGAACTTACCGGCGCTGGCCCACGGTCCGTGATTCAGGCGTGCTTCCCACAGTCCGTGTTCCCGGCATCCGACAGTCGTGTTCCCGGCGCTTCCGACAGTCCGTGTTCCCGGTGCGTCCCACTGTCCATTTCTCGACGCTTCCAATGTTCGTTCCCCGGTGCTTCCAATGTTCATGTCCCGGCGTGCTTTTGGCCGGGACCTCTCGGAAGATCCCGGCCAAAAGCACGCCGGGATCATGAGTGTCGGCAGGCCGGGCTCGTGGGGCGAAGTCGGCAGGCTGGGATCGTGGGGCGAAGCCTGTTCCCCCTACGGCGCCACAGTGGCCCAGTCGGTGAAGCCGGTGGGGGTGTGGCGGCCCATGGTGGCGTGTTCGAACAGGCCCCAGCCTTCGGCGTCGCCGCAGCGGGCTTGGGCTACGTGGTCGATGACGCCCCAGGGGATGCGGGCGGAGGTTGCGGGGTTGGTGAGGTCGTAGGTGGTGCTGGCGGACCAGTTCTCGCCCTTCCACTGGCCGTGGGTCCAGTCGGGGTCGCCGCCGTAGCCGCAGCCGATGTGCAGGGGGTAGCAGGTGTGCGGGCGGATGTGGATGTCGAGCGGTTTGCCGTCGGGGGTGGTCAGTTCCAGTCGGGCCGACACCGGATGCCTGCTGCCGGAACGGTATTCGATGTGCACGCGCGGCCAGCCGAGCTGTTCGATCCGCCCGTCCGGCCACACCCGCACCGCGTCGTTGAGGGTGCGGAATCCGTCCGGGTTCTCCTGCACGATGACGACGATCGCGAAATCGTCGAAGCGCAGCGGCGCGTACACCCACCAGAATCCGCCCGACGGGTCGGCCGCCGGTCGTCCGGCCGGTTCCGGCTCGCCCACCGGGCGGATGCCCCAGGAGCGGTCGCGGGTGCCGGTCCAGATGTCCGGTGTCACGGCGATATCGGCGCCGTCCACCGCGAGCGTGCCCTCCCACGACCCGACCTGCGCGAAGCGGGAGGCATCGATGATGGGCCGGGACGCGCCGAGGATGACATGCGATTGCTCCTGCACGGCGGGGAAGGCCCCGGTCCAGGTGAGGTCGAAGGCCAGATCGTCGTGCTCGCAGACGATTCGGATGCGCTGCAACGGTTCTCGCACCTCGATGCGATAGCCGCCGACCCGCTGCTCCAGGTCGCGGCGGCGCAGCGCGTCGGAGAACCGCACCGCCCGCAGGGTGTCGCCGCGGCGCACGGCGGCGTAGGCGTCGATCACCCCGAGGTTCGGATAGACGCCCAGCCCGGTGATCAGCAGGGTGCCCCCGGCGCGGTCGTGGGCGTTGAAATAGCTGCGGTCGTAGAAGTTCCGGTCGGTGCTCCCGACCCGCGCCAGCGACAGCGGCGTCTGGTGCAGCGGGTACTCGTCCAGCGGGACGGGGGCATGGGTGGGGGAGAGATCAGCTGTCATGGTCCATTTCCCTTGTCGTTCAATCCCATTGGTAGCGACCGTCGAGCAGTGCCGCCAGGCTCGACCGGTGCATGACGTAGTCGTCGCGATCGGGGGTGTCGGTGTCCTCGCCGAAGTGGATCATCCGGCGCTTGACCCGGGCCATCACGATGCCGTGCCGCAGCGCGGCGTACACGATGTACCAATCCAGGTCGCGCAGTGTGTATCCGGTGTTCTTCTCGTAGTAGGACACCACGTCGTCGCGGCGCAGGAAGTCCTTCAGCCCGGGCTGATCGAAGCGGGTGGCGATGTCCTGGAAGAAGCGGTGGATGAAGATCAGCCACGCCACGTCCAGCTCCCGCGGACACAGCGTCGCCATCTCCCAGTCGAGCACGGCCACCGGCTCGAAGCCCTGATAGATGATATTGCCCGGCCGCGCGTCACCCCAGCAGAGCACATCCGGCCCGGGATCGGACGGCCAGTGCGCCTCCAGCCAGTCGAATGCGCGCTCCAGCAACTGGATTCGGTAACCGTCGGCGGCGAGCGCCCACTCGTAGTAGCGGCGCTGGGCGTCCATATGTCGGCGCAGCGCGGGGCCGTAGCCGGTGGCCAGCGCCGGAAACCGTTCGGCGGGTTCGGGAATGGCGTGCAGCGCGGCGAGGATGTCCACCGTGCGGCGGGTCAGCCGCAGCCGCTCGTCCGGGCTCGCGTCGAACAGCCAGCCGACGAACACGTACGGCGGATTGTCCTCGGGGATACGCCCATCCACCCGGCGCATCACGAAGAACGGTGTGCCGAGCACGGATTCGTCGGTCTCCAGCCAGCACAACTGGGGAACCGGCACGTCGGTGAGCTCGGCGACACCCGCCATCACCGCGTACTGCGTTGGCAGATCGTAGGTTTCGAACACCGGCAGCGCACCCGACTCCGGCGGCATGCGCACCACGTACGCGCCGCTGTCCACCCGGCCGCCCACCGTCCACGACGCCTCGAACAGCACCGACCCGCTCGACATGCCCCCGGCCTGCGGCCGGGTGAGGTTGGTGATCGTCGGCGGGCCGTCGGCGCCGACCTTGGTGCCGAGCCAGCGGGTGAGCCGGTCGGCGAGATCGTCGAGGTCGCGGGCGCTGGTCGTGAGCCGGTACCGATCCCCGGGGTCGCGATCGGGGTCGATCGTCATGATCTGCCCTCCTGGTCGTGTGGAATCTGTTGCACAGTGTGCTGGCGGGAGCGGGTACCGAGGCCGTCGAGTTCCGGTGACCGGGACGGGAATCGGTAGTGCCAGCGCCACCTCGGGCCCTACGGCTGGCACGTAAGTCTCACGGCGTAGCGCGATTTCAGGGTCGTTCCCGGAAGCGCCCGCGGCCCCCGATTCGTACTCTCACCTCGTTGCTTTCGAATGGATGAGGGGTTGGTGCGCGTGGTCGCGGTCACGACGAGTAGGGCGGCGGCGGAGCCGGATTTCGAGGGGTCGAGGCGAGCGACGTGGAATCCACTGACGCGCATCGCATTCCGGTTCTGCTTCCTGTACTTCGGGCTGTTCTGTGTGACCTATCCGCAGTTGATCACCGACTACGTCGGTTTCCTGAATCACCTGTTTCCGAACTACCAGGAAATGGTGCTGTGGCAGACGACGCTGCTGAACGCGCCGCTGACCTGGGTGGGGCGCACCGTCTTCGGCATCGATGCCGTGTTCCGCAACAATCACAGCGGTGACCAGACCATCTACTGGGTGCAACTGTTCTGCCTGCTCGTGATCGCCACGGCGGGAACCGCGATCTGGACCGTGCTCGACCGGCGGCGGCCCGACTACCGGCGGCTCGCGGGCTGGTTCCTGCTGTTCATCCGGATGTGTGTGGCCGCATCGATGATGGATTTCGGCTGGGCCAAGCTGTTTCCGACGCAGATGCCGGTGCCCAGCCTGACCGCGCTGCTGCACCCCCTCGGGGATTTCGGGCCGACGGGCGTGCTGTGGACCCAGGTCGGCCTGTCACCGCAGTACGAAATGCTGCTCGGCCTCGCCGAGGTGCTCGGCGGCGTCCTGCTGTTCATACCGCGCACCGCCGTCGCCGGGGCGATGCTGACCCTGATCGCCACGGCCCAGGTGTTCGTGCTGAACATGACCTTCGGTGTGCCGGTGAAGATTCTGTCCGGCCACCTGCTGCTGATGTGCCTGGTGTTGCTGGCTCCGGAGGCGCGGCGATTGCTGGAGGGCCTGTTCCTCGACCGCGCGACCGGGCCGTCGACCGCGCCGTACCCGTTCCACACCCGCCGGTCCCGGCGCATCGCCGCCCTCGTGCAGGTGGTGCTGGGGCTGTGGGTCACGGCCAACTTCGCCCAGATCGGTTGGGACACCTGGCGCGACGAGGGCCCGTATCGCACCAAGCCACCGCTGTACGGCATCTGGTCGGTGCGGGACTTCGAGCGCGACGGACAGGCGCTGCCGCCGCTGCTGACCGACGGGAACCGCTGGCAGCGCATCGTTTTCGATACGCCGGGCGTCATGACCTACCAGCGCATGGACGGCACCCTGGTCGACACCCGCCTGGATATCGACACCGCCGGTCGGCACCTGACCCTGGCCGAAGCGCCGACCGATACCGTGGCGGAGCCGAAACCGCTGGGCGAGTTCACCTTCCGGCAGGACGCTCCCGACCGGCTGTTCCTGGACGGGCAGCTCGAGGGACACCGGGTCACCATCGCCCTCGACCACGTGGATCCGAACGGCTTCCGGTTGCGCAGCACGGGATTCCGCTGGATCCAGGACACGCCGCAATTCTGAGCCCCGGCCCCTCCGATGCCACGCGGGAATTCGCGTCGGCGCCGGGGGGTTCAGTCTCCACGTGACCATCCAACTTCCCACAGACCTGCAGAAGTATCTGGACGAGGCGAAGGTCTTCGCGACCATGGCCACCGTCGGGCGCGACGGGCAGCCGCATCTGACCGTCAATTGGATCGAACGCGACGGCGACGAACTGCTGTACTCCACCACCGTCACCCGCCAGCAGTACAAGAACCTGGTCCGCGACCCCCGCGTGAGCGTCCTGATCAACCCACCCGAAACCCCGTACGTGTACGCCCAGATCCGCGGCACCGCCACCATCACCCCGGACCCGGATCGCGAACTGCCCGACCGCCTGTCGCTGAAATACACCGGCCAGCACTACGCCGACTTCAACCCGGCGTCGGTGCGCGACGCCGACCGGGTCATCGTCCGCATCACGCCCACGAAGGTGACGGGCCAATTCTCCTGAGCGCGGACGGACGGGCGGTGTGCACCGGATCGAGGGGCAGGCCGTAGGCTCGAAACTTGTGCCGCACACCCCAGACGACCAGCAAGCCGGTGACCCGAACTATGTTGTCGGGCTCGATCTCGCGGGCCGCCGCGTCGTCGTGGTGGGCGGCGGGACCGTCGCCCAGCGACGGCTGGGACTGCTCATCGCCTCCGGTGCCGAGGTCCATGTGATCAGCCGGGCCGTCACACCGGCCGTCGAGGGTATGGCGACGGCCGGGCAGCTCACGCTCGCTCTGCGCGACTACGCCGACGGAGATCTCGACGGCGCCTGGTATGCCATCGCCTGCACCGACGAGCCGGACACCAATGCCGCGATCGTCGCCGAGGCGACCCGTCGGCGCGTGTTCTGCGTGCGCGCCGACAATGCCCGCCTCGGCACCGCGGTCACTCCCGCCACCGCCCGCTACGAGGGGCTGACGCTGGGGGTGCTCGCGGGCGGGCAGCATCGCCGGTCCGCCGCGGTGCGCACCGCGCTGCTGGAGGCGCTGCAATCCGGCCTCGTCACCGACGATTCCGCCCCGGTGGCGCCCGGTGTCGCCCTCGTCGGCGGCGGTCCGGGCGATCCGGATCTGATCACCGTGCGCGGCCGCCGGCTGCTGGCGCGCGCGGATCTCGTTGTCGCCGACCGGCTCGCGCCGCCCGAACTGCTCGCCGAGTTGGGCTCCGAGGTCGAGGTCGTCGACGCCGCCAAGATCCCCTACGGCCGGGCCATGGCACAGGATGCCATCAATACCGCGCTCATCGAGGGGGCCAAGGCGGGCAAGTTCGTGGTCCGCCTCAAGGGCGGCGACCCGTACGTCTTCGGCCGCGGCTACGAGGAACTCGAGGCGTGCGTCGCGGCGGGCGTTCCCGTGACCGTGGTTCCCGGCGTCACCAGCGCCATCTCGGTCCCCGCCCTGGCGGGCATTCCCGTCACCCACCGCGGCGTGACACACGAATTCGTCGTGGTCAGCGGCCACGTGGCCCCCGACCATCCCGACTCCCTCGTCGACTGGCCCGCCCTCGCCCGCCTGCGCGGCACCCTCGTGCTGCTGATGGCGGTCGAACGCATCGAACAATTCGCCACCGCCCTGCGTGACGGCGGCCGTCCCGCCGCCACGCCCGTCACCGTCATCCAGGAGGGCACCCTGCGCACCCAGCGCATCCTCCGGGCCGACCTCGCCACCGTCGCGGAGCGCGTTCGCGCGGAATCGATCCGCCCCCCGGCGATAATCGTCATCGGCCCGACGGCGGGATTTGCCGCGGGGGATTCGAACTAGCCCGATGGATCCCGGCCAAAAGCACGCCGGGATCAAGGTGCCGTCTCTCTTGTTCCCGGCGGATCAAGGTGCCGTCTCTTGTTCCTGGCGGATCAAGGTGCCGTCTCTTGTTCCTGGCGGATCAAGGTGCCGTCTCTTGTTCCTGGCGGATCAAGGTGCCGTCTCTCTTGATCCGGCGGATCAGGGTGCCATCTCTCTTGTTCCCGGCATGCTTTTGGCCGGGAACCAAACGGTTCACAGCAACGGAACAACGATCCATTACAGTTGCTCACTGTGCCCGACAACCCCGCTGCGACGATGCAATACCCGGTGACGAGGGGGGCCTTCGGGCTGCCGATTCTGGTGCTCAGTGGGCTCCAGTTGATGGTCATCCTGGACGGCTCGGTGGTGATTCTCGCGCTGCCCCGGTTACAGGAGCAGATGGGGCTGTCCAGTTCGGGCAGTGCGTGGACGGTGACCGCGTACGGGCTCACCTTCGCGGGGCTGATGCTGCTCGGTGGGCGGCTGGGCGACTGTTTCGGCCGCAAACGCATGCTGATCATCGGCGTCTCGCTGTTCACGCTGGCGTCGCTGCTGTGCGGGCTCGCGCAGGACGAGGGAATGCTCATCGCGGCCCGCGCGATTCAGGGTGCGGGCGCCGCCATCGCCGCGCCATCGGCCATGGCGCTCGTCGCCAGCACCTACGCGCCGGGGCCCGCGCGCAATCAGGCCATCGCGATCTTCGGGTCCATGGCCGGGGTCGGATCGGTCGGCGGTCTGGTCATCGGCGGTGCGCTCGCGCAGTACGACTGGCGGTGGATCTTCTGGATCAATGTGCCGATCGGCGCGCTGATCCTGCTGGGCGCGGTGTACAAGCTGCGCGACACCACCCACCACCGGCTCACCCTCGACGTGCGCGGCTCGGTTCTCGGCACCCTGGCCTGCGTGTCCATCGTGTTCGGCGCGACCGAGGGGCCCGAAATGGGTTGGGGCTCTCCGGTGATCGTGTCCGCGCTGGTCGTGGGCGTGCTGCTGCTGGCCGCCTTCATCTTCGCCGAGCGCACGGTCGACAATCCGGTGCTGCCGCTGTCGCTGTTCGACCATCGCGATCGGGTCGCGGCCTTCATCGCGCTGCTGCTGGGGTCGGGTGTGCTCGGCGCGATGACCTATTTCGTGGCGCAGTTCCTGCAGAACGTCGTCGGCTACTCGCCGCTGGTGGCGGGGCTGGCGTCGATTCCGTTCACGGTCGGCGCGGGCATCGGCACCGCGATCGCCTCCAAGGCGGTCATGGTCGTGCGGCCGCGCTGGCTGCTCGCCGTCGCGGCCGTGTGCCTGTCGACCGCCGGAATCTACGGCTCGACCCTGGACGGCAGCGTGCACTACCCGACCACGCTGCTCCCGCTGCTGCTGGTGGCGGGCATCGGCGTCGGCCTGGTGATCGTGGTGACGCCGCTGTGCCTGCTCGTCGGCGTCCCGGTCTCCGAGGTCGGCCCGCTGTCCGCCATCGGACAGATGATTTTCAACCTGGGCACCCCCATCGCCGTCGGCGTCCTCAGCCCCGTCGCCGCCTCCCGCACCCTGTCCCTCGGCGGTCGCACCGGCCGCGCCGCGGACATGACCCCCGCCCAGATCTCCGCGCTCGGCAGCGGATACACGCTGGTCCTGTTCGTCTGCGGCATCGGCGCGATCGTCGTCGGCCTCATCGCCCTCACCCTCCGCTACACGACCCGGGACCTGGCCCGGGCCCAGCATGCGCAGGAGGAGTCCCAGCAGGCCTGACCGGGGCCGGGTAGGGGGTGCGGATGTGGTTGTGGGGCTGTGGGATTGGGATCGGCGGGGTTAGAGTGGGGCATCGGTGACTGGGAGGGGACACCATGGCCACGCACTCGATCGCCTGCGCACACCGCCGGGGATGGACATACCAGCAGGTCAGAGACATCGAGCTGCCATACGACTGGGAGCTGGTGGACGGTGAGATCACCGTCCGGCCGCGAACCGACCTGTGGCGCAACCGGGTTCGCGACGCGTTGCTGATCGCCCTCGGCGGGAGCAGGCGCGCCCCCTACGCGGTCTTCGCCCAGCAGTGCGTCCTGGTCGACGAATACAATCCGGCCGTACCGGACATCACGGTGGTCGATCAGACCTGCGTCGACCCCTACTCCACCGAATGCCTGCCGCCCGAGGCCGTCACCCTGGTGGTCGACATCGTCTCCGAAACCGACCATATCGACGCCTGGTTCCGCAAACCGCAGCTCTACGCCACCGCGGGCATCGCCTACTTCTGGCGCGTCGAACGCGACGAGGCCGACCGCCCCATCGTCTACGAATACTGGCTCGACCACGAGTCCGGCGAATACCTCCCGGCCCCGAGCGGCCCGCACACGGGAACGCTCGCCACCCGCGCGCCCTACCCGGTGCGCGTCGACCTCACCGGCTTCGGCGCCGACGGGCATTAGTTTCACCGATCAAAAACGTTGCGCGGCATATCAATCGGCGGCGGCACGCCGATACTTCGGAGAATTCCGAATTTGAGTCTGGCACTCTTTCTCAGAGAGTGCTAGCGTTGTTTCCGGAATGCGTTGCGACGCCTGCCGATCGGTAGGATGGCGCCGTTTTCCGTGTCGATCACTCTGTTCGGACCGGCTTGGTGGTGGTGCGCCGTGCGCCGGTGGTGGGAACAGATCCGGCGAGGTGATGGGGTATGGAGATCGCGTCGACGGAGGGAGGTGAGAACACATTGTACCGGGTTCCTATGTCCGTGGTGCAGTTCGGCGTTTCGCCGCGCCGCGCCGTCCGACGCCGCGCCGCCACGAGGCTGTGCATCCGCCCGGCGGTGCGCCACAAAGAGTTCGGCGTCTACAGCCTCGAACGGTAGCCGAACGCACCTATTCGTCCGCGGTTGTCGCATGGTCGGCGGCAGTGCCGTCGTGCGATCCGCGGACCAGCCGGGTGTCGGCGAATCCGGAAAGCCTTGTCGGTCAGGAGGTTCCGGTCTGGCGGTGCACCTGACGGTAGGCGGCGGGCGGGAGCCC
This sequence comes from Nocardia terpenica, assembly GCF_013186535.1. NCBI lineage: Bacteria > Bacillati > Actinomycetota > Actinomycetes > Mycobacteriales > Nocardiaceae > Nocardia > Nocardia terpenica. The sequence goes on along the minus strand of NZ_JABMCZ010000005.1, from coordinate 1,427,225 downwards.
GAAGGCGGTGTGGAAGGTGCGGGTGAAGTGCGCGATGTCGAGGAAGCCCCAGCGGGACGCGATGGCGGCGATCGGGCGGTCGGTCAGGCGCGGGTCGAGGAGGTCTCGGCGGCAGCGTTGCAGGCGTTGCTCGCGAATCCATCCGGTGACCGTCTGGCCCTGTGCCTGAAACAGTTTGCGGAGATAGCGGGGGTTGATGTGGTGGGCGGCGGCAATGGCGTCGGGGGACAGGTCGGGGTCGTCGAGGTGCTGCTCGATGAAGCCGCGGATGTGCGCGAGCAGTGTCGTCTGCCGTGATTCGGGCGGCAGTATCGCGGTGAGGTCGAGGCGGGTGGCCAGCGCGGCGGCGACCAGATCCGCCGCGGCCGTCGCGAGCAGCTGATTGTCGGCCAGGTCGGCGGAGTCGAGCTGATCGACCATCTGGCACAGCATGGTCGAGATCAGCGCGCCGGTGCCGCTGGCGCCGGGTATTCGGGTGCCGGTCAGTTGCGCCACGCGATCGCGGCCGAGCGGGATCATGGTGTGCGGGAACTTGGCGAGGGTGAGGCGGCGCGGGGTCGGCCCGAGATAGCGGAACGGGCGCGAGTTGTCGACGATGGCCAGATCGCCGCGGCCCAACAGCGCGGTGCTGCCGCCCTGTTCGACACCCATGCTGCCGTCGGTGACGATGGTGCACAGATACACCGCGGCATCCGAGTCACGGATCCGCCGGGGCGTGCGCACCAGGTCGTATCGGCTGCTGGCCGTGGCGCCGACCTGCAAACCGCCGATCCATCCGGTCTGCATCCAGGCCTGGAATTCGCGATCGGGGTCGCCGTAGACATCGAAGGTCGGGCCCACCTGACCCAGCGCGTACTCCCAGTAGTCCAGGCGTTCGGCCGCCGGCAGGTTCGCGGTGCTGAGGACGACACTCATCGCCGACTACCGCCGATCGCGGTCGAACGGTTCGCAATGCCGGTCACCGGAACACACGCCCTCACAATTCAATGCGACAGCCAACGATCGTCAGCCCCGAACATCACCGGCAAGCCACCGGAAAAACGCCCGGTCGGTCCTGGTTATCGGTGCTAGGCGAGAGTCTTTCGAATGGAAATCTAGCACTCCCGTTCGGCGACTGCCACGGTGGTGATGTAACGATCGGTGTGTCAGCGTCAAGGCCGATTCCCGCCAGCGCGGCGACGGTGCGGGATACACCCTGGACCGCGTGATGGATAGATTCGTTCGCGCGAGCGCCGACTTCGCGCGGGTGCTGCGGGAAGTCGAACCGGCGCAGTGGGTTCGGCCCACGCCGTGCGCGGAATGGAATGTGCGGCAGCTGGTGAATCACATGGCGCGCGGCAATATCGGCTACGCCATGCTGGCCGCGGGCGGATCGGGGACGGAATTCCTGGAACTGCGCGATGCCGACGCGCTCGGCGACGATCCGGTGGGCGCGTATCTGGACTCGGTCACCGCCTGCATCCGGGCATTCGCCGAACCCGATGCGCTGCACCGGATTCTGGACTATCCGCTCGGCAAGGTGACCGGGCGGCAGGCCCTGGCGGTGCGCACCACCGACAGCGTCGTGCACACCTGGGACCTGGCCCGCGCGATCGGCGCGGACGACGCCATGGACGCGGGACTCGTCGACTGGATCCTCGAAAATCTGGAGCACATCTACGCGAATCTGCCCGAGACGCCGATAGATCCGGAAACCACGCACCGATTCTTCGCCGCCGCCACCGGAACCGCGGGGCCTTCGCTGCGAGAGCAACTGCTGTTCCGGATGGGACGCTCACCGGACTGGCGGCCCCTGTGACCGGCCCCCAGGGCCGGTCACAGGTCCCCGATCAGGCCAGTTCGAACCGATCCAAATTCGTCACCTTGGTGAAGGCGGCGACGAAGTCGCGGGCGAACTTCTCCTTGGCGTCGTCGGTCGCGTAGACCTCCGCGACGGCGCGCAGCTGCGAGTTCGACCCGAAGACCAGGTCGACGCGGCTGCCGGTCCACTTCACCTGGCCGGTGGCGCGGTCCTTACCCACATAGGTGCCGTCGTCGGCCTCCGACGGCTCCCACTTGGTGCGCATATCCAGCAGATTCACGAAGAAGTCGTTGGTCAGCACCCCCGGCTTCGAGGTGAACACGCCCAGCGGCGACTGCTTGTAGTTCGCGCCGAGGACGCGCAGGCCACCGACGAGGACCGTCAGCTCCGGCGCGCTGAGCGTCAGCAGGTTCGCCTTGTCGAGCAGCAGGTACTCGGCGGGGAGCCGGTTGCCCTTGCCGAGGTAGTTGCGGAAACCGTCCGCGTTCGGCTCGAGCGCGGAGAACGACTCCACATCGGTGAGCTCCTGCGTGGCGTCCGTGCGGCCCGGCGTGAACGGCACCTCGATGTCGAATCCGGCGTCCTTGGCGGCCTTTTCGACCGCCGCGACACCGCCGAGCACGACCAGATCGGCGAACGACACCCGCACGGCGCCGGACTGGGCGGAGTTGAAGGACTCCTGAATACCCTCCAGCACGCGCACCACCTGCGCCAGCTCGTCGGGTTCGTTGGCCTCCCACCCGGCCTGCGGCTGCAACCGGATGCGGCCGCCGTTGGCGCCGCCGCGCTTGTCGCTGCCGCGGAACGACGACGCCGCCGCCCACGTGGTCGAAACCAGCTGCGGCACCGTCAATCCCGAGGACAGGATGCGGTCCTTGAGCTCGGCGATCTGGGTGGCCCCGATCAGTTCGTGGTCCACCGCGGGGATCGGGTCCTGCCACAGCAGGGTCTCCTCCGGGACCAGCGGCCCGAGGTAGCGGACCTTGGGACCCATGTCGCGGTGGATGAGTTTGTACCACGCCCTGGCGAATTCGTCGGCCAGCTCCTCGGGATGCTCGAGCCAGCGCCGGGTGATCGGCTCGTAGATCGGGTCCATCCGCAGCGCGAGGTCGGTGGTCAGCATGGACGGGGTGCGGGTCTTGGCCGGGTCGTCCGGTCCGGGCACCGTCCCGGCGCCCGCCCCGTCCTTGGGGATCCACTGCCAGGCACCGGCCGGGCTCTTGGTCTTCTCCCACTCGTAGCCGTACAGCGTCTCCAGGAAGCTGTTGTCCCACGTGGTCGGCGTGGGCGTCCAGGTGACCTCGATACCGCTGGTAATGGCGTCCTTGCCGACGCCGGTGCCGAACCGGCTACGCCAGCCCAGGCCCTGTTCCTCCAGCGGGGCCGCCTCCGGCTCGGGGCCGACCAGCGCGGCGTCACCGGCGCCGTGGGTCTTGCCGAAGGTGTGCCCGCCGACGATGAGCGCCGCCGTCTCGACGTCGTTCATGGCCATGCGCCGGAACGTCTCCCGGATGTCCACGGCCGCGGCCAGCGGATCCGGATTGCCGTTGGGCCCTTCGGGATTCACGTAGATCAGGCCCATTTGCACTGCGGCCAGCGGGTTTTCCAGGTCGCGCTGACCGGTGTAGCGCTCGTCGCCGAGCCAGGTGTGCTCGGGGCCCCAGTACACGTCCTCCTCGGGCTCCCACTGGTCGACGCGGCCGCCGCCGAAGCCGAAGGTCTTGAAGCCCATGGACTCCAGCGCGCAGTTGCCCGCGAACACGATCAGGTCGGCCCAGGACAGTTTGCGGCCGTACTTCTGCTTGACCGGCCACAGCAGGCGACGGGCCTTGTCCAGGCTGGCATTGTCGGGCCAGCTGTTGAGCGGCGCGAACCGCTGCATGCCCGCACCGGCTCCGCCGCGGCCGTCGTTGATGCGGTAGGTCCCGGCGGCATGCCAGGCCATCCGGATGAACAGCGGGCCGTAGTGGCCGAAGTCGGCGGGCCACCAGTCCTGCGAGGTGGTCATGACCTCTTCGATGTCGCGGCGGACCGCGTCCAGGTCGAGGGTCTTGAACTCCGCGGCGTAGTCGAAATCCGCGCCCATCGGATTGGCGACGGCGGGATTCTTCTGCAGGATCTTCAGATTCAGCTGGTTGGGCCACCATTCCCGGTTGGCGTTGCCGCCCTCGGCCGGGAAGGCGAGCCGATCGGACATGACGGGACAACCATTCGCGGTGGGTTCCGTACTGGCCTCTCCGATGGGCGGATGTTCTTCAGGCACGTCGGTTCCTTTCGGTAGCAAGCGAATTCTGGGCTGTGATCACGGATGCGATCGGGTGGGCTGTGCGGTCGAGCACTCGGGGCACAGACCCCAGTAGATGACCTCGGCCTCATCGAGGACGAAGCCGTTGTCGTCGGCGGCGGTCAGGCAGGGCGCCTCGCCGACGGCGCAGTCGACGTCGACGATGGCGCCGCAGTTGCGGCACACGAGGTGATGATGGTTGTCGCCGACCCGCGTCTCGTAGCGCGCCACCGAGCCCATCGGCTGGATGCGCCGGATCAGGCGGACCTCGGTCAGCACCCGCAGCACGTCGTAGACGGCCTGATGGGAGACGGTGCCGAGGCTGGCGCGGACGAGTCCGAGGATCGAATCGGTATCGGCGTGCGGATGATCGTGCACCGCCGCCAGCACCGCAACCCGCGGTGCCGTCACCCGAAGAGCGGCCCCACGCAACATGCGCTCGAACTCCGCAGTCGTGGACACGGTCCGAAGTATGACTCATTCCAGAATCCGTGAGGCGAGATTCGGCGAACGTCTACGGGAAATTACGCGCCGCGGTCCATCCGACCGCGTAGGCCAGCGCCCGGGCGTTCTGGTCGAGCGCGGTGGTGTCGATCCGGTCGAGCCGGTCGCAGGGCTGACGGTCGCACGGATCGTAGCTCTGGCCTGCGGTTCCGCCGTACACGCTGGCCTGGGCGTCGGTCTTGACGCCCAGCGAACCGGCGAAGATCCCGCCGACGGTGATCCCGGCCGCGGCGAACGGTTCGTGATCGGAGGCGACCACATCGGTGCCCGCATGCTCGAACGGCAGCCGCCGCGCGGTGAGGTAGTCGTCGAACGGCTGGGACAGCACCCCGGGGCCGGACATGACGTACCGGACGAAATTGGGGGAGGCGATCATGGTGGCGTCGAGGTACGCCTGGATGGCCTGCCTGTCGGTCGGGGACAGTTGCGCGACATAGTGTTCGGCGCCCGCGTCGGCCAATTCGGCTGCGCCCCACCAGATGAACCGCACCCGATCGGTCACCCCGTCCTGGTACGGCGCGAGTTGGATGGCGGTCTGGAGCGTGGCCGCGACCGCCGAGCCGTCGTCGTCGATGCCCGGTCCGTCGGCGGCGCTGTCCAGGTGGGCGCCGACGATCGCGACGTGATCGGCGCTGCCGCCGCGGGTTTCGGCGATGAGGGTGTGCGTGGTGCCGTGCTCGTCGTGCCCCTGCCAGTTCATGCGCAGCGCGACCGGTTGCGGGTGCGGGCCGATCAGCGATTCCGCCTGGTTTCGTGAGATCGACGCCAGCGGTATCGGCGGCGGGGCGGAGCCGAACCAGTGCAGCCGCTGGACGGTGTCGGCGTCGGGGGTGACCGAATTCAGCAGCACGGCACGGGCACCGGCCTGCGCGGCCGCGGTGACCTGCTGGGCGACGCCGCAGGAGGCGGCCGCCAGCACGACGGCCGCGCCACTCACGTTCAGCCCGCTGTAGTCGCCGACCTGGCAACCCGTCGCGGGTCCGGGGACGGCGGGTGCCGTTACATCGGAGAGGGCCGGGGATTCGTCCATGAGCATGGTGCGCAGCGGTGTGTTCCCGTCGACGATGCGGGTGTCCTCGGCGACGACGGCGAACCGGGTGTAGGGCACGTCCTGCACGGTCGGGTGGTATCCGGCCGTGGTCAGCGTGGTCTCGAGGTAGTCCTCGGTGGCGGCGAGGCCGGGGGTGTTCACGGCCCGCACGCCGCCGTTGGCGTCGGCAATGGCTTGCAGCACTTGCAGATGCCGGTAGGCGTCGGGGCCGGTGACCGCCTGCGCGAGCGCGTCGGCCAGGCTTTCGGTGGGGGCCGCCGCGGCCGGTAGCGCAGTGATCGTCAATGCCGCGGCGGCGGCGAGCGCGCCGAGGATTCTGCTGCCGGGCACGGTCGTCACGCTCGCTCCGGTACTTCGGTCACCGCTATCGCCGGTTCGGTGAGGCTGCCCAGGTACAGCGTGCGGTCCTGCTCGACCACGCCGGTGACCAGGCGATAGTCGTCGCCCTCGCGTTGCAGGTCGTGGACGAGCGCGCCCTCGAAGTCGAAGGCCTGCACCCAGACGGTGCGGGCCGGGCGCGGTTGCAGCGACGGCGGGATGGCCCAGACGACGCGGCGCAGCACGCCGGGAAGCGGAAGGAGCGTGTCCAGCAACGGATTTCGCGGAGTGATCAGGGTGACCCAGGCCAGTCCGTCGCTGCCGAGGGCCATATTGTCGGGGAAGCCGGGTAGGTTCTCGACCAGATAGTCCGAGGTGCCCGCACGCGGGCCGGTCAGGTGGTAGCGGGCGACGCGGTAGGCGCCGGTCTCGGCGACCAGGACGCACGAGCCGTCCGGGGCGACCACCACGCCGTTGGCGAATTGCAGTCCGTCCAGCAGGGTTTCGACGCGCCCGTCGGGATGGCGGCGGAACAGGCGGCCGGTGCCGGAGTGCTCGTAGATGGCGCCCATGTACCGCGACAGCGGATAGCGGCTGCTGGACGACGAGAAGTAGACGGTGCCGTCGGCGGTGCCGACCACATTGCTGGCGAACGGAAGCGGCTGCCCGTCGACCGTGTCGGCCAGCACCTCGAGCCGCCCGTGCGGCCGGTCCAGCCGCAGCAGGCCGCGCTCGGCGTCGCAGATCAGCAGCGCGCCATCGGATTCGGCGTGTAGGCCCAGCGGGCGGCCGCCGGTGTGCGCGATCTGTTCGACGGCGCCCGACTCGGGATCGACGGCCAGCACCGCGCCGTCGGCGGTGCCGGTGCGCAGGCGGCCGTCGCCGCCGAGCACTACGTCCTCGGGGCCGCGGCCCGGCAGCGGCAGCAGCCGGACGGCGGGCATCGGTGGGGCACTGCGGGTTTCGCGAGCACGCGGCGTTGCCCGGGGCGGGGTCCAGCGCTGCGCCCGGAAGGACGGGACCGGCATGGCGCTACCGTACCTCGCGGACGGTAGCGCCGCACCGGGATCTCAGTCGCCCCGGAAGATCAGGTCGTGCCAGGGTTTGCGCGGCGCGGCGGTCAGCTCGGCCATGACGTGCTTGACGTTCGTGTACTCCTCGAACGAGTACGCCGACATGTCCTTGCCGAATCCGGAGGCGCGGTACCCGCCGTGCGGCATCTCGCTGACGATCGGGATGTGATCGTTGATCCACACACAGCCCGAACGGATCTCGCGGGCCGCGCGCTGGGTGCGGAACACATTGCCCGACCACGCCGAGGCGGCCAGGCCGTAGACGGTGTCGTTGGCCAGGGCGATGCCCTCGTCGTCGGTGTCGAACGGCAGGCACACCAGCACCGGCCCGAACACCTCCTGCTGCACGATCTCCGAATCCTGGGCGGCGTCGGTGAGCAGCGTCGGTTCGTAGTACGCGCCACCGGCCGGGGCGTTGTCCGGAATGCGGCCGCCCCGAACGACTTTCGCGCCCGCCGCGCGGGCCCGCTCGACCATGGCCGCCACCCGGTCGCGGTGCGGCACCGAGATCAGCGCGCCCAGATCGGTGTTCGGGTCGCCGACCGGGCCGATGCGGACCCGATCCATGAGATCGGCCACCCGCCGGACGAATTCGTCGTAGCGCGGGCGCTGCACGTAGGCGCGGGTGGCGGCGGTGCAGTCCTGACCGCCGTTGATCAGCGCCCCCGCGACCGCGCCCCGGGCCGCCGCCTCGAGATCGGCGTCGTCGAACACCAGGAACGGCGCCTTGCCGCCGAGCTCCAGGTGCACCCGCTTGACCGCACCCGCGGCGGTGGCCGCGACCTGCCTGCCGACCGCCGTGGAACCGGTGAACGACACCATCGCGACCAGCGGATGCGCCACCAGGGCCGCACCCGCCACCGCGCCGGTGCCGGTGACCACGTTGAACACGCCCGGCGGAATGCCCGCCGCCACCGCGGTTTCCGCGAATATCAGCGAGGTGAGCGGGGTGAGCTCCGACGGCTTGAGCACGACGGTGTTCCCGGCCGCCACCGCCGGGAGCACCTTCCACGCCGCCATCTGGAGCGGATAGTTCCACGGCGCAATGGATCCGATCACGCCGATGGGTTCGCGCCGGATCGTGGAGGTGTGCTCGCCCGAGTACTCCGCCGCCGCCTTCCCGTCGAGATGGCGTGCGGCACCGGCGAAGAACGCCACATTATCGATGACGCCCGGAATATCGAACCCCTCGGCAAGCTTGATCGGCTTCCCACCGTTGCGCGATTCCAGCGCCGCGAGTTCCCCCGCCCGCCCGCGCAACACCTCCGCCCACCGAGACAGCGCCTCCGCCCGCTCCGCCGGAGTCCGCCCCGCCCACCCCGGAAACGCCTCCGCCGCAGCCCGCACCGCAACATCCACATCCGCGTCCCCCGCCGCCGCCCCGGCAACGATCTCCACCCCGGTAGCCGGTTCGACAACCGCCAACCTCTCCGCCGCCCCATGCCGCCGCTCACCCGCAATATACTGCAATGGGGTATCGCCCACAGCCCAACTCCGTTCTCACGCAATATGATCCAACTCTGCCCTGCCACCCGCATGCCCCGAGCGGACGCCCACCCCATGGTCCGGCGCCGCCGACCCTCGTGGTCCTGGCGTGGCCCACCTTCGCGATCCTGGCGTCGCCCACCTTCATGGTCCTGGTATGGCCCACCTTCGTGGTCCCGGCGTCGCCTATCGCCCTGGTCCGGCGTTGCCCACTCTCTTGGTCCTGGCGTGGCTCATCCTCTTGGTCCTGGCGTGGCCTACCACCATGGCCCCGGTGTGGCCTACCCTCATGGTCCCGCGTGGCCCACCCTCTTGGTCCGGCGTCGCCTGCCCTCATGGTCCCGGCGTCGCCCACCGTCCTGGTCCGGCGTCGCCGACCCTCGCGGTCCTGGCGTGGCCCACCTTCATGGTCCTGGCGTGGCCTACCCTCTTGGTCCCGGCGTGCTTTTGGCCGGGACCTTACGGTGGATTCCGGCCAAAAGCGCGCCGGAATCATGAGGGTGGGCCCGCGTGGCGGGGCTAGGCCGTGTGCCGGTCGGTGATGGACAGTGCCTCGTCCAAAATGGCGAGGCCCTCCTTGGCCTCCGATTCCGTGACGGTGCATGGCGGTACCACGTGCAGGCGGTTGAAGTTGACGAACAGGAGCAGGCCCGCGGCTCGGCAGGCGGCGACGACCTCGGTCATGGCGGGGCTGGTGCCGCCGTAGGGGGCCAGGGGTTCGCGGGTGGTGCGGTCGCGGACCAGGTCCAGGGCCCAGAAGACGCCCAGGCCGCGGACCTCGCCGATGCTCGGGTGGCGTTCGGCGAGCCCGCGCAGGCCGGGGCCGAGGACGCGCGCGCCGATGTCGGCGGCGTTCTCGACGATGCCCTCCTCGGTCATGGCGGTCATGGTCGCGACCGCGGCGGCCGTGGCCAGCGGGTGACCCGAGTAGGTCAGGCCGCCGGGGTAGGCGCGCTCGTCGAACGCCGCCGCGATGTGCGGCGCGATGGCGACGCCGCCCAGCGGCACATAACCGGAGTTCACGCCCTTGGCGAAGGTGATCAGGTCGGGCACCACGTCGAAATGCTGGATGGCGAACCACTTTCCGGTCCGGCCGAAGCCCGCCATCACCTCGTCGGCGATGAACACGATGCCGTGCTCGTCGCACAGCGCCCGCACGCCCGCGAGGTAACCCGGTGGCGGAACCATGATTCCGGCCGTCCCCGGAATCGACTCCAGCACGATCGCCGCGATCGTCGACGGCCCCTCCATCAGGATGGTCTGCTCGAGATGCGCCAGCGCCCGCTCGGTCTCCTCGTTCTCGTCGCTCGCGTGGAACTGCGACCGATACAGGAACGGCCCGAAGAAATGCACCGTACCGGCATTGCCGTGATCGTTGGGCCAGCGCCGCGGGTCGCCGGTCAGATTGATCGCGGTCTCGGTGCCGCCGTGATACGAGCGATACCGCGAAAGCACCTTGTAGCGGTCGGTATACAGCCGCGCCATGCGCACCGCGTGCTCGATGGCGTCCGCGCCGCCGTTGGTGAAGAAGATCCGGTTCAGCTCGCCCGGCGTGCGCTCGGCGATCAGCCGCGCCGCCTCCGAGCGCGCCGCGTTGGCGTGCTGCGGCGCGACGGTGCACAGCTTGGCGGCCTGGTCCCGCACGGCCGCAACCACTTTCGGATGCTGATGGCCGATATTGGTATTGACCAGCTGCGAGGAGAAGTCCAGCAGCCGGTTGCCGTCGCCGTCCCACACATAGCAGCCCTGCGCCGCCGTGATCGTCATCGGCGTCAGCTGCTTCTGCGCCGACCAGGAGTGGAACACGTGGCGCCGATCCAGTTCGTAGGCGCGGGCGGCCTCGGCGCGGGCCTGGTCCACGGTCAGTCCGTTGGGCAGTGTCATTGCTTGCTCCCTTCAGTTGTTCTGCGGGAAGCCGAGATTCAAGCCGCCGTGGCTGGGATCCAGCCAGCGGGAGGTGACAGCCTTGGTCCGGGTGAAGAACTGCACGCCGTCGACGCCGTGCGCGTGCGAGTCGCCGAACAGCGACGCCTTCCAGCCACCGAAGCTGTAGTACGCCATGGGAACCGGGATCGGCACATTGATGCCGACCATGCCGACCTCCACCTCGTTGTGGAAGCGCCGGGCCGCGCCGCCGTCGTTGGTGAAGATGGCGGTGCCGTTGCCGTAGGGATTGGCGTTGATCAGCGCCAGCGCCTCGTCGTAGCCGTCGAGGCGGACGACCGACAGGACGGGGCCGAAGATCTCGTCGGTGTAGACGCTCATCTCGGGCCGCACATGATCGAGAATCGTTGGCCCGAGCCAGAATCCGTCGCTCTCGCCGTCGGCCCGCACGTCGCGCCCGTCGAGAACCACCCGGGCGCCCTGTGTTTCGCCCGCCGCCACGTACGAGGCGACGCGATCGCGATGCTCGCGGGTGACCAGCGGACCCATATCGGTGCCGCGGGTGCCGTCGCCGGTCCGAATCGTCCCGGCGCGCTGGGCGATCCGCTCCACCAGCGCATCGGCGACCTCGCCGACGGCCACCACCACGCTGACCGCCATGCAGCGCTCGCCCGCCGAACCGAAACCGGCGTTGACCGCGGCGTCGGCGGCCAGATCCAGATCGGCGTCCGGCAGCACCACCATGTGGTTCTTCGCGCCGCCCAACGCCTGCACGCGCTTTCCGGCGGCGGTGCCGCGCTGGTAGACGTAGCGCGCGATCGGGGTCGAGCCCACGAACGAGACCGCCTTGATGCTCGGATTGTCGAGCAGCTCGTCCACCGCGACCTTGTCGCCCTGCACGACATTGAACACGCCCGCGGGCAGCCCGGCCTCGGCCCACAGCCGCGCCACCCACAGCGTCGCCGACGGATCCTTCTCGCTCGGCTTGATCACCACCGTATTGCCGGAGGCGATCGCGAGGGGGAAGAACCACATCGGCACCATGGCCGGGAAGTTGAACGGCGAGATGATCGCCACCGGGCCGAGCGGCTGCCGGATGGAGAAGATGTCGACCTTGGTGGACGCGTTCTCGGTGAACCCACCCTTGAGCAGATGCGGTATGCCGCAGGCGAATTCGACCACCTCCAGGCCGCGGGTCACCTCACCCAGCGCATCGGAGAGTACTTTGCCGTGCTCGGCGGTGATAATGGCCGCCAACTCCTCCTTGCGCTCGTTCAGCAACTCGCGGAACCGGAACAGCACCTGCACCCGGCGGGTCAGGGAGGTATCCCGCCACGCCGGAAACGCCGCGGCCGCCGCCTCCACCGCCACCCGCACGTCGGCCGCATTAGCCAGCGCCACCTGCCCGGTGACCACCCCGGTCGCCGGATTGGTCACCGGCGCACTCGCCTCACTCGTCCCGCCGAACGACTTACCGTCCACCCAATGCGCAATCGTATGCATACGTTCTCCTGAATCGTGAGTCGTTCCGGCCTTCGGGCCCCGGCCAAAAGCGCGCCGGGAAAAACAACCCCCGGGGGCCGCGTCCGGGGACACAAGCCCCGGGGGCCGCGTCCGGGGACACAAGCCCCGGGGGCCGCGTCCGGGGACACAAGCCCCGGGGGCGCGTCTGGAGACACAAGCCCGGGAGTGCGTCCGGGGACACAAACCCCGGGGAGCGCGCCCGCAGACACAAACCCCGGGGTCCCGGCATGCTTTTGGCCGGGACCTCTCTAGTCGAGTGTCGCGCATCGCAACCGCCATGATCCCCGACGAACTGTCGGATGAGAACCTCTTCGTATTACGATTCGTCGGTGCTCCCCACCGTCGCCGAGGTCCTTGCGATGCCCGTCGTGCGGGCGGGGGAACCCGAGGTCGTCGGTGGTGGGGAGGCGCTGGCGCGGCCCGTGCGGTGGGTGCATGTCAGTGAGGTCGCGGAGGTGGCGGATCTGCTGGCGGGGGGCGAGCTGATCCTCACCACCGGTCAGCCGCTGGCGCGGGGCGCTCAGCGGACCGTCGCCTACCTGGAGTCGCTGGCCGCGGCCGGGGTGTCCGGCGTGGTGGTCGAGCTCGGCAGCTATGTGCTGGAGCTGCCCGCCATCGTGGCGGCCACCGCGGACCGGCTCGGGCTGCCGGTCGTCGCGCTGCACCGCATCACCCGCTTCGTCGAGGTGACCGAGGCGGTGCACCGGGTGATCGTGGCCGACCAGTACGCCGAACTGGAGTTCGCCCAGTCGGTGCACGAGACCTTCACCGCGCTCAGCGTGCGCCGCGCCTCGCTCGCCGAGATCGTGAAAACCGCGGCGAACCTGCTGGATTCGTCGGTGGTGCTGGAGGATCTGGCGCACCGGGTGCTGGCCCTGACCGCCCGGCACGCCTCGCCCGCGGCGCTGCTCGAGGACTGGGAATCGACCTCGCGCATGCTGTCCGAGGACTGGAGCGTGGTCCCCGTCGGCCCGCACACCCAGCGCTGGGGCCGACTGATCCTGCGCTCGCACCGCATTCCCAGCACCCGCGCCCGGATGGTGCTCGAGCGCGCCGCGCAGACCCTCACGCTGCACCGGATGATCGAGAAGGACCGCTTCGGCCTGCACCGCCAGGCGCAGACCGGGCTCATCGACGATATGGTCGGCGGCCGGGTCAGCGACGAACAGGAGGCGGTCGCGCGCGCGGCGGCGCTGGGGCTGGCCCGGCGGGCGCGCTATGTCCCGCTGTCGATTCACGTTGCGGCACTGGCGGAATCGGATCCGGTGGCGCGGCAGCGGCGCAGCGCCGCGCTGCTGGACGCGGCCGGGCACGCGGTCGGCCTGACCCGCGCGACGGCGCTGGGCGCGGCCGACCACCAGCAGGTCACGCTGCTGCTGGCCGTGTCCCGCGGCGGGGACCTGGACGCGCGGCTGCGCGAGGTGTGCCTCGCCGTCGCCGCGGAGATCCGCCGCGTCGACGGTGTGCACCGGGTCGCCATCGGTGTCGGCGCGGAGTCGGAGTCGCTGCTGGACACCGCCCGCGAGCTCACCCACGCCGCCCATGTCGCCGAGGTGGCGCTGTCGCTGGACTCGGCCGCGCCGCGCCCGTTCTATCGCAGCGGCGACGTGCGGCTGCGCGGACTGCTGTCGCTGATCCGCAACGAGCCGGGCGTGCAGCGCTTCGCCGAGACCGAGCTGAGCGCGCTGCTGCGCCACGACATCCGGCACCGCGGCGACCTCACCCGCACGCTGCGGCAGTTTCTCGACCTGGCGGGCAACAAGACCGAGCTGGCGCGGCGGATGAACATCAGCCGCCCCACCCTCTACGACCGGCTCTCGCGCATCGAACGCATCCTCGGCATCAGGCTCGACGACGGCGAGGTGCGCACCTCGCTGCACACCGCCCTGCTCATCCGCGACCTGACCAAGGCCGACGAATCGTAAGGCGGCCGACCGTGTTCCGTCCGGAATGTAGTGTTTGTGAGGGGAGTCACAGAGTTCGTCGCCGTCGGTAACCCGGTTTCATGTCACGGCAACAATCCGTTGCCCACAATCCCAGACAGGTCGCGAGACCGATTGATGAGGAGTGTGTGCATGGATACGAGTACGACGCCGGTGGATACCGGATCGGCCGGGGGATCGGCGATCGACAGGCTGAAGCCGAATCAGGTCGGGCTGCTGGGCGTGGTGTTCATGGCCATCGCCACCGCCGCCCCCATCACCGCGATGACCGGCAACGTGCCGTTCATGATCGCCTCCGGCAGCGGAATCGCCACGCCCGCAGCGTTTCTCATCGCGATGGTGGTGCTGGCCGTGTTCTCGGTCGGATTCACCACGATGTCCAAGCACATCACCGCCACCGGGGCGTTCTACGGATTCATCTCCTACGGCATGGGCCGCACGGTGGGCCTGGCGGCCGGATTGCTGGCGGCGTTCGCGTACATGGTGTTCGAGCCGTCGCTGGTCGGAATCTTCTCCAGCTTCGCCACCAACACCTTCACCGATCAAGTGGGCGTGCACATTCCGTGGTGGGTGTTCGCGGTGGTGATCCTGGCGATCAACGCGGTGGGCACCTGGTTCGGGGTCGCCGTCGCGGAGAAGCTGCTGGTGGCGCTGCTGGCCACCGAGGTGACGGTGCTCGCGGTGATGGCGGTCTCGGTGGCGCTGCACGGCGGTGGGCCGGACGGGTTTTCGCTGACGCCGGTCAACCCGATCAATGTATTCCACGGCGCCGCACCGGGTCTGGGGCTGTTCTTCGCGTTCTGGTCGTGGGTCGGCTTCGAGTCGACCGCCATGTACGGCGAGGAATCGCGCGATCCGAAGCGAATCATCCCGCGTGCCACCATGATTGCCGTGCTGGGCGTCGGCGTCTTCTACGTGTTCGTGTCCTGGATGGCGATCGGCGGCAACGGGCACGATCGGGCGGCGGCGCTGGCCGGGTCGGACCATCCGATGAGCGTCTTCTTCGACCCGACCACCCGCTACGTCGGGCACTGGGCGGTGAACACCATGCAGTGGCTGATGATCACCGGATCGCTGGCCTGCGGCATGGCCTTTCACAACTGCGCGGCGCGCTACCTGTACGCGCTCGGGCGGGAGGGCGCGCTGCCGTCGCTGCGGCGCACCATCGGCCGCACCCATCCCCGGCACGGATCGCCGCACATCGCCGGGCTGGTGCAGACCGTGGTGGCGGCCGTGGTGATTCTCGCCATGGGCCTGGCGGGCAAGGACCCCTACAACGGGATCTACACGCTCCTGGCGATTCTCGGCACCATGGCGATCCTCGTCGTCCAATCCGCCTGCTCCTTCGCGGTACTCAACTACTTCCGCACCCACCACCCCGAAACCCGGCACTGGTTCCGCACTTTCGCCGCCCCACTGGCCGGTGGCCTGGCCATGCTCGGGGTGGTGGCGCTGCTGATCGTCAATATGGGCTCGGCGGCCGGAACGGAAGCACACTCGGCGATCCTGAAGGCAACCCCATGGCTGGTCGCCGCCGTCGCCCTCACCGGAATCCTCGGCGCGCAATACCTGAAACGCCGCCACCCGGCGCGCTACGCGCTGCTGGGCCGGACGGTGCTCGAGGAGACCCGCGAGCGGTAGAACCGAAAGGTCTCTATCGGCCGGTGTCCGGCCGTAAGATATACCGGTGGGGAACAGGCTGGCGTTGATCGTCTGTTCGCAATGCGATCCGTTGCCACACTTGGGGTTTCTGCCCGGGTTGGCACACGAACTGGCCGCCGTGCTTGTGCAGCACGGTGATTGGTTACCGGTGTTTCCGAACGGCATCGTGGTGGCCGACCCCTCCTCCCGCCAGTTGGAGAATGCGCTTGGCGATGCGGTCCAGATTGCGGCGGAACAGAGCGCGACGCTGCTGCTCGCCTTTCTCGGATACGGCGAGGACTCCGCCGACGGCGATTTCTGTTATCTGTGCCGGGATTCTCGTCCGCTCGACCCGTATGGCGAGCGCCCGCTGGACCTGCGCTTCACGGTGCGCATTCCGACCTTCGTCGGAGACCTGGTCGTCACGCCGTCCGCCGGTGGCGGGCTGGACGGGCTGATCGTGCTCGTCGATACCTGCCACACCGGGGCGGGCGGGCGAACCCTGGCTCCCGCGTGGTCCGACCGACTGCTACGGGCACCGGGACGGATGGAACTGTTCGTCGCCACCGGCATCGACCCGGCCTCCGGCGGATGTTCCACGCGCTCGCTGCTGGGAGTCGTGGGCTCCGGGTTGCCCGGCCTGGGGGATTGGCTGTTACCCATCGACCTGCTCGGCCCGATCGCACAGGACTGCGGAGGTCAACGGCCGCAGTATCTTTCGAGCGCCGCCGGGCTACGCTCGGCCGCCGATCCCGGCCTGTGGCTGGCGCACAACCTCGCCCCGGCGACCGATGTGCTGTCCGGCAGGCCCGAGGACGATATCGTCGCCGATCTGACTAGACATCTGCTGATTACCGGCGGTGTGACCGAACGGCTCGCCGCCCTGGTCGAGCAGCGGGATGAGCGGTTGCGGGCGATCGTCGGCCCCGGGGGCTCGGGAAAATCGACACTCGCTGCGCTGCTGGCACGTTCGCGTGCACCCGACACGCTCGGTATGCCGGTTGACGCGGCCGTATTCCTGACCGGCACCAGCGATCGAACCACGGTCGCGCGAGAACTGGGCGAACAGCTGGCCGTACGGGTCGAAGACATGGAAACCCCTGCGACAGTGGAGAATCCGACCTTCGATGCCGACGTGATCCCCGAGTCGCTGCACGCCGCACTGAGCAAGCTCGGCGCGGCGGAGGTGATAATCACCGTCGATGGATTGGATCTGCCCACCGAACGCGGTCAGCGCGAGGCGATCACCGCCATGCTCACCGCGCTCGCGACTCGGCCCAAGTACGACCATGTCCGGCTGATCGTCACCGATTCCCAGGCGCCACCCTTACCGGACCTACCCGATATTCAGCCCCTCAAAGCTCCGCTGCCGTCCTGCCGGGATGTCGAGCACTATCTGCGCACGGCACTGCTCGACAGTGAGTTCCCTTGGCCCGAGGCCCGATTCGCGGCGTTATGGAATGCCGTCTGCGCGGCGGCCGACCCCGCGCGGCTCGAACCCGACGACCCGTGGCCGGTCCCCGGCGGCTGGCTGCACGCGCGGCTGATCGCGGAGATCGCCCCGGAACTCGACGGCACCGCCTACCTGGGCCCGCTCGGAATCGACGAACTCGTCGGGTACCGCATCGAATCCGCCCGAACGACGCTCGGCGGGCTCGAACTGGACCACCTGCTCGTCGTGCTGCTGGCCGCCGAGCCCGGCCCGGTCCTGCCGATCGAGGTACTGTGCCTGGCGGCAGCCGAACTCGGCTCGGAGCTCACGGAATCGGATGCGCGGCAACTGATTGCCGGACTCGGGGCCATGGTCCGTCGGCGCGGCCCCGGCACGCCCGCCGAACATCTCGGCATTGCGCACCGACTGCTGTGGCCGTCGTTGCTGGCCATGACCGCCGAGTGCGATATCGCGCCTCCCGCCGCGCACCGGGCCATTCTGCTGGCGAGCGGGCGGTCCGGCACGGTGTGGGCGACCGCGTATCGGGAGGTCGCGGGCGTGCGGCACCACCTGGGCGCCGAGGATCCGGACGGTGCGCTGGCGTTGCTGGCCGCGATCCCCACCGCGAGCACCGGCGAACGGCTCGCGCTGTGGCGGTCGTGGCTGCCCAGCTTCGAGGACGCCCTGGGGGTCGACCATGCGGCGGTGCGTCGGATGCGAAACACCATCCGGCGCATGGCTATTCGGCACGGCCGTGGTCCGATGGGGCTCTCGCTGGTGCGCGGTGCGGTCGTGGGCGCGATCATCATCCTGCTCGTCGGCCTGGGTGGGTGGGCGCTGTCGGTGTCGCCGAAGGGGACCGTCGACGTCGGTCCCTCGGTCGAATACACCTCGACGGCTGGTTCCGGTACGACCGGAACCCGCTCCGGCGCAACGGGACCGGTCGCACCGCCGACGACCACGCCGCGCACGGTCCCGCGCACGACCGTTCCACGCACGCTCCCGCCCGCGACAATTCCACGAACGGTCCCGCCTCCGGCACCCCCACCGGTCCCGCCTCCGGCACCCCCACCGGTCCCGCCTCCGGCTCCGCCGCCGATCCCGCCTCCGGCGCCCCCGACGACCGAGACGACGGCACCCACGACGACCGACACGGTCACCACGACAACGACCGCTCCGCCGACGACCACGACACCCACTCCGACCACCACCACGGCTACCGACACGACGACCAGCCCACCGACTACGACGACTGCTTCCGCGGTCGTCCATCTCACGCCCGCGCCCCTGTCCTGCGCGGATCTCGGCGGCACACTGACATTCGGCCCGGTGCCCGCCGGAAATATCGTCCAGCGGGATGTCACGCTGCCCTGGTCGGACTGCTACGTCCGCGACGCCCTGGTCACCACCGACCCCGCGGTCTACCGGGTCCTGGCAACGACCTGCCCACCCGCGAAACCCGGAGGAACCTGCTCGATCACCGTCGGTTTCCGCCCGGCGAGCACCGGGGCGGTCTACAGCGCCCAACTCGCGATCCGCGACCGCAGCGGACAGGTGCGGGGCCGAATCACCTTGCAGGGCAGTGGGACTCGCTGAACCACGCATCGACACCGAACACTCGCGGCCACCCCGGCCTCGGCAGCCGAACCGGCATCACCCATCATGGGTTACATGATCAACGCCGAACGATTGCTGGAGACGGCCTACGACGAGGCGCAGCGGGGGCTGGCCGAGGGTGGGATTCCGATCGGCGCCGCACTGTTCGACTCGGCGGGAAAACTGTTGGGGCGCGGGCACAATCGCCGCGTACAGGACGGGGATCCGAGCGTGCACGCCGAGACCGACGCATTCCGCAATGCGGGGCGGCGGCGGGGCTACCGCGACACCATCATGGTCACCACCCTGTCGCCGTGCTGGTATTGCAGCGGGCTGGTGCGGCAGTTCGGGATCGGCACGGTGATCGTGGGCGAGTCGCGCACCTTCACCGGCGGGCACGACTGGCTGGCCGAGCACGGGGTATCGGTGACGGTGCTCGACGATCAGCGGTGCGTCGAAATGATGACGCGGTTCATCGCCGAGCGGCCCGAGCTGTGGTACGAGGACATCGGGGTCGACTGACCGCCGGGTTCAGGACCGGTCGAACAGCGTCAACAGCTCGGTCTTTCCGAACATGGTCGCCGACTCCCGGGCGGACGGAGTCCCGGCGTCCGGGTCGGCGCCCGCATCCAGCAGCGCCTTCAGGATGTCGTCCTCGCCCTTGAACACCGCCCCGGCGGCCGGGGTCTGTCCCTTGTCGTTGGCGCGGTCGGGGTCGGCCCCGCGATCGAGCAGCACGGTGACCGCCTCCAGGTGACCGTGGTAGGCGGCCAGCATGAGCAGCGTGTCGCCGCGCTCGTTGGTGAGGTTCGCCGGGACCCCGGCCTCGAGGTAGGCGCCCAGCGCCGCCGCGTCACCCGTGCGCGCCAGGTCGAACACCTTGGTCGCGAGTTCGACCAGCTCCGGATCCATACCTTCGGTCTCCATCAGCCACTTCTACCATCCGGGGGCCGGGACGGGTCCGTGGGGCCCGAATGTTACAGCTCTTTCCTATGAGGTTTGTCTCACGGTAGCTATCGAATTGCCTATCCCTATTTCCATTGCCCGAAATACTTGGGGCTACCGAAATCCGAAGTACCGCATCCGGATTCGATCAGCAACATGTCACATCATGTGTGTCGCCGAGTGATCGGTGCACCCCGGTCCGGCAGTGTCGAGGAACCGTTATCCGTCCGCTACCCGGGAAAATCCGTGCCCCGAAAAACGGTGGGACAGGTTTTCGATCTCCTTTGATACAACGATCACGGCGCAAACCTGTTGCCGCCGAACAAGAATGAAATTCCTGGAAGAGGATGGAAATCGAATGAAGAAGCTGGGTACGTTCGTGCTCACCGCCGCCGCCGTCGGCGGTGCCGTGCTGGCCGCTATCGGACCGGCCGCCGCGGACGACCACATCACCCTGGTGCCGGAGAACCCCGCCACCGCGCAGCCCGTCGTGGCCGTGGGTGAGCACGATCCGAACGGTACCGGGTCGTCGCAGGCGCTCACCGGCCTGACCAAGGCCCTGTCCTCGGGCAGCGGCGGCAAGGCCACACCCGCGCAGTAGGAAACCGGGCCGCGTCGACTCGGCGCGGCCCGCTCGCTTCCGGATTCGAGATGACCGGATCGTTCCGGTATCGAGCCGAATCGGGTCTGTGCCGATGGCCCACCGGTTGCCAGGATGTGTCTCATGAATCGTGCTTTGCTCGTGATCGATGTCCAGGAGTCCTTCCGGGCGCGGCCGCTATGGGCTCGGATCGCCAATCCGGATATCGCGCAACCGGTCAACCGGCTGGTCCGCCTCGCTCGCGCCCACGGCGACCTGGTGGTGTGGGTGCTGCACTGCGAGCCGGGCAGCAACGACGTGTTCGATCCTGCGCTGGGGCACGTGCGCCCGCTCGACGAGCTGGAGCGGCCTCGAGCCGGTGAACCGTTGCTGCACAAGACTTCCCACAATGCCTTCACCACCACCAACCTCCAGCAACTGCTCACCGAGGCGGGCGTGCGCGAGCTGGTCGTCTGCGGCATCCGGACCGAACAGTGCGTGGAGACCACCACCCGGGTGGGCAGCGATCTCGGTTACCGGATGACCTTCGTCACCGATGCCACCACCACCGATCCCGTCGGCGGGCTGACCGCCGAGGCCATTGTCGAGCGAACCGAGGCGGTGCTGCGCGACCGGTTCGCCCGCATCGTCTCGGTGGACGAGCTGGCGGCCGAGTCGGGAGTATCGCCGGTGTGAGTCGTGTCGTTTTCGTGCTGCTGCCCGGGTTCCATCTGCTCGATCTGGCCGGACCCGCTCACGTATTCGATACGGCCGCGGCGTATGGACACGGCTACGAGCTGGTCTATCTCGCCGCGCGGGAACAGGTACGCAGTGCGCAGGGCCTGCCGGTGCTCGCCCGGACCGCATGGCCGGAGCCGACATCCGAGGATCTGATCGTGGTGCCGGGCTGGCGCGCACCGACGCTGCGGGATGGGCCCGCGGTGTTGGCCGCCGTGCGGGAGCGGTTACGCGCGCATCATGCCGCCGGGGGCCTGGTCGCGAGCGTGTGTTCCGGGGCCGATGCGCTGGGACAGGCCGGATTGCTGGACGGACGTCGGTGCACCACCCACCACCAGCTCCAGGAGGAGCTGGCATCGCGGCATCCGCGGGCGACGGTGGTGCGAGATGTCTTGTACACCATCGACAACCGGGTGGCGACCTCGGCGGGCATCGCCAGCGGCATCGACCTCGCCCTGCACCTGCTGGCGGTCCGGCACGGCCCCGCGCACGCCAGCCTGGTGGCGCGAGACATGGTCGTCTACCTCCGCCGCAATGGCGACCAGCCCCAGGCGAGCGCCGTCCTGCGCCATCGCTCCCACCTCGACGACATCGTCCACCGCGTCCAGGACGTCATCGACGCCCGCTACGCCGAACCCCTCCCGCTGTCCCACCTCTCCGAATCCGCCGGAGTCAGCGAACGCACCCTGACCCGAGCATTCACCCGCGCCACCGGCGGCCTCACCCCCCTGCGCTACCAACACATCCTGAGACTCGAACGCGCGGAACACCTGATCGGCCACGGCGCCACCATGGACGCCGCAGCAACCGCGGTCGGCTTCGAAGACGCCCGAATGCTCCGCCGCCTCCGCGCCCGAAAATCGGATGCGATTGGGGGCGCGGATGGGGACGCTGGGGTGGTTCTTGGGTGTTGCAAGGGTTGAGAGGAAGGTAGGGACAGATGGCTGTTCGGGAGTTTCGGTTCGGGGCCAGTGGGATGGCGCCGGTGTCGCGGGCGGAGTGGCAGGCGGCGGCTCGGCAGGTGGAGGCGTGGGGGTACGACACGCTGTTGGTGCCGGATCATTTGGGGATGGTGGCGCCGTTTCCGGCATTGATGGCGGCGGCGGATGTGACCGAGCGGATTCGGTTGGGGACGATGGTGGTGAATACCGGGCTGTGGCGGCCCGCGATGCTGGCGCGGGACGCGGCGGGAGTGGATCAACTCACCGATGGGCGGCTCGAGTTGGGGCTGGGGGCGGGAAACGACATGTTCCGCGGAGACTTCGAGGCGACCGGGCTGCCGTATCACGGTGCGCGGCAACGGATCGAGTTCATGGAACAGACGGTCACGCAGTTGCGCGGACTGTTCGCCGATTCCGACCACTATCCGCGCCCGGCGCAGCAGCACATTCCGATTCTCATTGCGGGACAGGGTGATCGGCTGCTGGCGGCCGCTACTCGGCACGCGGATATCGTCGGCATCTCCGGCGTCCGCCCGGGCGAGAGTCCCACCGAGAAGGGCACATTGGCCGAACGCATCGCCTATATCGAGAAGGCGGCGGGTGATCGGCTCCCGCGGATCGAAATCAATATGATGATCATCGCCGCGGCCATAACCGGCTCCGGCACACCGGATTTCACCCTGGCCCGCTTCTTCTACCCGGACCTGTCCGACGACGAGCTGCTCACGGTCCCGGGCATCCTGCACGGCACGGTCGACCAGATGGCCGACACCCTGCGCCACTACCGCGAGACCTACGGCATCACGTATTTCACCGTGGCCCCACCCGCCGTCCAGGCATTCGCGGAGGTGATTGCGCGAATTCGGTAGGGATCCCGGCCAAAAGCATGCCGGGATGACGGGTTGAGCGTGCCGGGATGACGGGTGGTTGGGGAGTCAGTACGCCGACTCCGCCGCCCGCACTCGTCCCGAGTCGATAGCCGCGAGCAACGCCTTGTGGTCCACGATCGTCTGGTCCGCATACGCCAGGGCGAAATCGGCCATGGCTCGGTCGAATACGTCGGCGGAGCCCAGGTAGGCGGCGATGGCCAACGGGTCTCCGGAGCGGGCGTGGGCCCGGGCGAGGACGTGGCCGCACAGGGCCGCGTACTGGGAGAGGGCGCCGCGGGACATGTTCTCGATTTCCGCGGAGCCCTTCATGTCTCGCAGCTGGCGCAGGTAGTAGTGGTGGTCGTCGGGGCCGGTGGCCCAGCCGAGGAAGATGTCGCCGGTGGCCTGGGTGAGGCGCTGGCCGTGGACCACGCGGTGGCCCTGATGGCGGAATCGGCTGGGGCGCAGGTGCGGTGCGAGGACCGATCGCTCGGCCTCCTTCACCTGGAGGAACAGCGGGGCGCCGGTGCCGCGGTCGGCCAGCAGGACCACGAAGCAGCGGGTGCCCACGCTGCCGACGCCGACCACCTTGACCGCCATGTCGACCAGCCGATGCCGGTCGAGCAGCACCCGGCGCTCCTCCGGAAGCGTCCGGCGGTAGGCGTCGACGACCGCGCCCACGGCATCGACATCGATATCGGTGATGGGCACCAGCAGCGGCGGCTGGTGCCGGATGCGGGGCGTGCCGTCGGGTCCCGGCTCGGTCAGCTTGCGCAGCGCCTGCAGGCTGGTCCGCGACCGCGCGGAGGCGAGGGCCTTCTCGGCGCCCTTGCGACGCTTGGGTTTCGGGATCAGCTCGGCGGCCCGCTCGGCATCGATGCGCTCGTACCACACCGAGATCGCGTCCATGCCCGCGAACCGGGACATGGCCGCGTGATAGGCGCCCCCGGCGGCGTACGCGGCGGCGTGGGCGTCACCGTCGGAGAATCCGTTGGCCCGCGCGGCCACCGCGATGCTCGCGGCCAGGCGCTTGACATCCCACTCGAACGGGCCCGGCAGCGTCTCGTCGAAATCGTTGAGATCGAAGACCAGCGCGCGCTCCGGGGAGGCGAAGACCCCGAAATTGGACAGGTGCGCATCGCCGCACAGCTGCACGATCAGCCCGGTGTTCTCCGACGCCGCCAGATCGGCCGCCATCACCGCCGGTGCGCCCCGCAGGAACGGGAACGGCGCGGCCGCCATCCGGGCATAGCGAATCGGAACCAATTCGGGAACGCGCGTCGCGGCCTGATGCTCCAGGACGGCGATCGGGTCGATGCGGTCGGCCGGTGGCTCCCACACCCCGAGCGCGGACCGCGATACTCGCCGCCGCGCCGCGCGCCCGATATCACTCGGTGCCGAATCCGGTGCCGCGAGCGAGATCGTCATCGCTTCAGTGTGCCGGAAACGATCTCTCTGGCAACCCTTTGGCAATTTTATGGCGAGTCGCCGTCCGTCAGGTGATGACCAGCAATTCCGTCGACGACGCGATTTCCGCTCGCAGCCCGGCCTTTTCGGCAACCCGGGCCACGTCCCGGATATCGCCGGGCTCGGCGCGGGTCACCACCAGCGCCCGCGCCAGCAGTCCCTTGTGATGCTTGTTGAAATGGCTGACCACGGTGCGCTTCCCGTCCGGGCGCTCGGTCAGCACCGTCGCCGTCACCGCGCCGGGAATCCGGCCCAGCTGCTGATAACTCCCCGACCGCAGATCCACGACCAGCTGCCCCTCGGTCTCGGCGCGCAGCGTCTGCGCCAGCGCGGGCTTCCACAGCGCCGAAAGCGTCGGCAGCCCCGGCAGTTTGGAGCCACCGGACAGCCGGTACGCCGGAATCGGGTCGCCCGCCCGCACGGTGCCGAACAGCGCCGACCCGATCGCCAGCCGCGCGTACGCCTTCTCGCGCTGCGCCTTGGTGAACGCCGCGGCATCCAGCGCGTCGTACAGCACGCCGGTATAGCGCTCCAGCGCCGGGCGTGTCGGCGAGGTGCGCAGCGCCGCATTGCGCGCGATCTCCGGATCAGCCCCCTTACCGAGCCCCAGCGCCGCACGGCTGGCATCCGGATCCGCGGCAAGCGCGATCAACGCGGAGACCAGCTTGTCGCGCACCGTGGTGAGCTGCGGAAACGACAGCGCATCCAGATCCAGCGGACCGAGCGCACCACCATCGGACTTGGTTTCGGAGGGAGGCAAGATCACCAGCACGAGCCGATACGGTAATGCCTTTCGGGCATCGCCGGAGCAGCGGCTACGCTGTGCACCCGTGATCACCCGTCTCTCCCATCTGTTTCTGCGCACCCTGCGGGACGACCCCGCCGACGCGGAGGTGCCCAGCCACAAGCTTCTCGTTCGTGCCGGATATGTCCGGCGCATCGCGCCGGGCGTGTACTCGTGGCTGCCGCTGGGCCTGCGCGTGCTGCGCAAGGTCGAGAACGTGGTTCGCGAGGAGATGAACGGGATCGGGGGTCAGGAGATCTCCCTGCCCGCGCTGCTGCCGCGGGAGCCGTACGAGACCACCAAGCGGTGGACCGAGTACGGCGACAGCCTGTTCCGGTTGCAGGACCGCAAGAAGGCCGACTACCTGCTCGGACCCACCCACGAGGAGCTGTTCGCGCTCACCGTGAAGGGCGAGTACAACTCCTACAAGGACCTGCCGGTCACCCTGTACCAGATCCAGACCAAGTACCGCGACGAGGAGCGGCCGCGCGCGGGCATCCTGCGCGGACGCGAGTTCATCATGAAGGACTCGTACTCCTTCGACCTCGACGAGGACGGGCTGAAGGCCAGCTACGACGCGCATCGCGAGGCGTATCGGCGCATCTTCGACCGGCTCGGCGTGCGGTACGTGATCGTCGCCGCCACCTCGGGCGCCATGGGCGGCAGCGCGTCGGAGGAGTTCCTGGCCGACAGCCCGGTCGGCGAGGACACCTACGTGATCTGCCGTGAGTCCGGCTACGCCGCCAATGTCGAGGCCGTGGTCACGCCCGCGCCGCCGGAGATCGCGATCGAGGGCCAGGCCCCGGCCCAGGTGTACGACACGCCCGACACCCCGACCATCGCCACGCTGGTCGACTGGGCCAACTCCGCCGGGATCGCCGAGCGGCTGGGCCGCCCGGTCACCGCCGCCGACACGCTCAAGAACGTGATGGTGAAGCTGCACCACCCGGACGGCAAGACCGAGATCGTCGGCATCGGCGTCCCGGGCGACCGCGAGGTCGACGACAAGCGGCTCGGCGCGGCGCTCGAACCCGCCGAGGTCGAGCTGCTCACCGAGGCGGACTTCGCCGGCAATCCGTTCCTGGTCAAGGGCTACATCGGCCCGAAGGCGCTGCAGGACAACGGTGTTCGCTACCTGGTCGATCCGCGCGTGGTCACCGGCACCTCCTGGATCACCGGCGCCGACGCGCCCGGCAGGCATGTGGTCGGCCTGGTCGCGGGCCGCGACTTCACCCCGGACGGCACCATCGAGGCCGCCGAGGTTCGCGACGGCGACCCCTCGCCCGACGGTCGCGGCGTGCTGCACGCCGCGCGCGGCATCGAGATCGGCCACATCTTCCAGCTCGGTTACAAGTACACCGACGCCTTCGAGGTCGACGTGCTCGGCGAGAACGGCAAGCCGGTCCGCCTGGTCATGGGCTCCTACGGCATCGGCGTCTCCCGCATGGTCGCGGTGCTCGCCGAGCAGATGCACGACGAGAAGGGCCTGCGCTGGCCCCGCGAGGTGGCCCCCTTCGACGTCCACGTGGTCATCGCCAACAAGGATGCCGCGGCCCGCGAGGGCGCCGAACAGGTTGCCGCCGAGCTGAATTCGTCCGGCCTCGAGGTCCTGCTCGACGACCGCACCGCCTCGCCCGGCGTGAAGTTCAAGGACGCCGAACTGCTCGGCATGCCGCTGGTCCTGGTCGTCGGCCGCGGCTGGGCCGACGGCAAGGTGGAACTGCGCGACCGCTTCACGGGCGCCAGCGAGGAGATCCCGGCCGAGAGCGCCGTGCAGGCCGTACTGGCCAAGTCGCGCGGCTGAGCATTCCCGGACCCGTCACCCAACCGGGGTGACGGGTCCGGCAGGGGTCACGCCTTGCCGGGGAACGAGGCCGTGGCCGGATTGGTGCCCAGGATGGCCTGCCAGTTGGCCAGGCGCACAGCGCATTCGGTCAGCGCGTCGACTCCGGTGCTGCGGAGGGCGGGGGAGTCGCAGCGTTCCACGACCGAGCGCCACGTTGCCGCCGTATCCGATTCGACCGTGACCGCGAGCTTGGCGGCGGGGATGGGGTCGTTCACCGGGAACGGGGTGTTGTAGGCCGCGGCGGGGGCGGGAACGGGTGCGCCGAGCGACTTCAGGGCGTCGATGGTCGCGTCGCGGCGGGCGCGGTGCGACGCCAGATACTCGGCGACGATCTTGTTGCGTTCGGCGGAGGCGTAGGCGGCGATCACGCCGTAGGCGAAGACCGCGGTGTATTCGGCATTCAGCGCATCGGTGAGCGCCTGCTGATCGGTGCTCACGCGAGCAGCACCCCCGCGTGTGTGGCGCAGCAGGCACTGATCGAGGCCAGCAGCCCGGCGCGATAGCCCGACAGTTCCTGGGACAGCTGCGCGGCCGCCTGCTGCGACCGGGTCAGCCGGTCGCGCACCGCGGCCACCGTCGGCGGCGGGGCGGGCGCGGGCGGCGGCGTGACCGGCGGGGTGTTCGACTTCGGCACGGTGCCGTCGCCGTATACGCCGCGGGCGCGGTCGATCTCGGCGCGCAGGGCGTCCGCGTGCTCGGTGCGCTGCCCGGCGACGAGGGTCAGCGCGGCGCTGCGATCCGGCGCGACCGCCGCGGCGGCCTTCGCCCACACGGCGTCGGTGCGGGCCGACTCCTCCTGTGCCAGCAGCACATCCGGCGCGGCGGGCTTGTCCTGCGAGCAGGCGGTCGCGGCGCCCAGCGCCAGCGCGGCCACCGCGCCGCCGCCGGTGATCCGCAGCAGCGCACGGCGATCGAGTGTGAGGGGCGGCGAGGCGGTACGGTCCAGCGGAACCATGGAGTGTCGGATCGGCACGCCACCATCGTGCCAGCCACCGTGGCGAGCCGATCCGGGAGCCCACCCGACACGCTGTGATCTGCGGCGGGACTGTCGGGACGGCACAGACGAGCATGGGAAACTCGAGAAGGTTGGCTGGTCCTTTACACTCTTTCAGCGCGTTACGCTAGACCTTCGACGGAGTAATCCGTCGGCGGGACGCGCCGACCATGCCCGACCAGGACCAATACCGACAACTCCACCCCGCCACAACTGAACCAGGAGCCGCCCCACATGCCCATGCCGACCGAGGAAAGGGTGAGCCAGCTCGTTGCTGGGCTCGTCGAGCGCCGAGGATTCGACCTCGAGGGCGTAGCGATCGTGGCTGTCGGTCGGGCGCAGACTCGGGTGACGGTGACCGTGGACAGCGACGCCGGCGTCGATCTGGACGCGGTCGCGGAGTTGAGCTCGGACCTGTCGCAGACCCTCGACGATGCCGGTGACTTCGGTGAAACTCCCTACCTGCTGGAGGTCACCACGCCCGGCGTCGATCGCCCCCTGACCACACCCCGGCACTGGCGTCGCGCCCAGGGCCGTAAGGTGCGCGTCGCCCTGCGCTCCGGCGCACCCACTCCGGACGACTCGAGCAGATTCGAGGCCCGCGTCGGACCTGTCACCGACACCGAGGTGGCGCTGGTCCTCGGCGGGAAGCGAAAACCGCACCGGGTCACCGTTGCGCTGGCCGACATCGAGAAGGCCGTCGTCCAGGTGGAATTCTCGCCACCGGGCGCGGCGGAGATGGAGCTCGCGGGAGGTGTGGTCCCGGGTCGTCCCGAACCAGGCGCCGCCGATGCCGCAGAACCGGATGGAGTGGTACCCAACCCAGTAATTGCTTCGACCGAAGGGATCGTGGAATGAACATCGAAATCGAAGCCCTGCGCGCGATCGTCGCGGACAAGGGGATCTCGATGGAGACGGTGATCTCCGCGATCGAGTCCGCGTTGCTCACCGCGTATCGGCACACCGACGGGCACGAGCCCAACGCGCGCATCGATATCAATCAGAAGACCGGCGTCGTGCGGGTGATGGCCCGCGAGCTCGACGCCGACGGCAACGTCGTGTCCGAATGGGACGACACGCCAGAGGGTTTCGGCCGCATCGCCGCCACCACCGCCCGCCAGGTCGTGCTGCAGCGGCTGCGGGACGCGGAGAACGAGAAATCCTTCGGCGAATTCTCCACCCACGAAGGCGATATCGTCGGCGGTGTCGTCCAGCGCGATGCCCGGATGAACGCCCGGGGCACCGTGGTGGTCCGCATCGGCAGCGAGGCCAACGGCGCCGAGGGCCTGATCCCGCCCGCCGAGCAGGTGCCGGGGGAGAGCTACGAGCACGGCGAGCGCATCAAGTGCTATGTGGTCGGGGTGTCGCGCGGCCCGCGCGGCCCGCAGATCACCCTCTCGCGCACGCACCCGAATCTGGTGCGGCGGCTGTTCGCCCTCGAGGTGCCCGAGATCGCCGACGGCTCCGTGGAAATCGTCGCGGTGGCCCGCGAGGCCGGACACCGTTCCAAGATCGCCGTGCGGACCAATGTGCCGGGCGTGAACGCCAAGGGCGCGTGCATCGGCCCGATGGGCCAGCGCGTGCGCAACGTGATGAGCGAGCTGGCGGGCGAGAAGATCGACATCATCGACTACGCCGAGGATCCGGCCACCTTCGTCGGGAATGCCCTGAGCCCGTCGAAAGTTGTATCCGTCACGATCGTGGACCCGGAGGCGCGGGCGGCTCGCGTGGTGGTCCCGGACTTCCAGCTGTCGCTGGCGATCGGCAAGGAAGGCCAGAATGCGCGGCTGGCGGCTCGATTGACCGGCTGGCGCATCGACATTCGTTCCGACGCGTCCCCTGACGTGGCCGGATCGATGCGAACGGAGGCCCATCGGGGATGACCCGCCGGGCTCGCGGATGACATGTTGATAACCAATCAGAGGGCTGGATGCGGAGATCCGGACGTGGCAGCGGTAGAGTGGACACAGGCTCAGCACGAGTCACCGGTCTCCTTGCGCTCCGCGCGGGTTCGGGCATCCCGCCCAGGCCCCGTTCGGACCTGTATCGGATGTCGGAGTCGCGAGCTGGCCGCCGAGCTGTTGCGGATCGTGGCGCAGCCGTCCGACCAGGGCGGTGTTGCGATCGTTCCCGACCCGCGGCGCAGACTTCCCGGAAGGGGTGCGTGGTTGCACCCCTCTTCGGTCTGTCTGAGCAATGCAGAGCGGCGCCGAGCGTTCGGCAGAGCGCTACGAGTGTCCGGAAAACTGGATATCTCAGCCCTGGAGCACTACGTCGAGAACAGGCACGAGCACTCATGAGCACACCGTGAAGTACCAACGATGAACGGCCATCGAAGATAACCGGAGGTCGTGCGGGCTTTCCGTCCCAGAAGACGGACTGTCGCGCTCGACCTCTCAGTGAGGAGAGCAGTGGCAGGCAAGGCCCGCGTGCACGAGTTGGCGAAAGAACTCGGTGTCACGAGCAAGGAACTACTCGCAACGCTGAAGGAGCAGGGCGAGTTCGTGAAGTCGGCATCGTCGACGGTGGAGGCCCCCGTCGCACGCCGACTGCGAGAGTCGTTCGCGGCGAAGTCCGCGCCGAACGGCTCGTCCAAATCCGCGAAGCCCGGTCACAACCAGGCACGCCCGTCGGCGAAGCCCGCGTCCGGTGCGACGCCCGGCCCGCGCCCGGGTCCGCGTAACCCCGCGCCGTCCCCGGCGCAGCCGCGCCCCGCGGCCCCGGTCGAGTCGGCCCCCGCCGCCCGCACCGAGACCCCGGCCGCGACGCCCGCCCCGGCGGCTCGTCCCGCCCCGGGCCCGAAACCCGGCGCCCCGCGCCCGGCCGCGCCGACCCCGGCCGCCGCGCAGCAGCAGCCCGCGCCCGCGCCGCAGCAGCAGGACAACCACCGTCAGCAGGAGAGCCACCAGCGGCCGGCTCCGGGCGCCCCGCGTCCCGGTGGCCAGCACAAGGGCGGCGCTCCCACGCATCAGGGCCCGCGTCCGGGCGGGTCCGGCCCGAAGCCGGGTCCGAAGACCCCGCGCGTCGGCAACAACCCCTTCAGCTCCGCGCCCGAGCGTCCCGCGCCGCGGCCGCAGCCGGGCCCGCGCCCGGGTCCGTCCCAGGGCGGCCCGCGTCCCACCCCGGGCGGGCAGCGCCCGACTCCGGGTGGACAGCGTCCGACCCCGGGCGGGCAGCGTCCGGCGGCCGCCCAGGGTGGCGGCCCGCGTCCGGGTGGTCCGCGGCCGAGCCCCGGCTCGATGCCCCCGCGGCCGAACCCGGGTGCCATGCCGCAGCGCGCGGCGCGTCCGGGCCCGTCGGCGGGTGGCCGTCCGGGCCGTCCGGGTGGCGCGCCCGGCGGCGGCGGTCGTCCCGGTGGCGGCGGCGGTGGTAACTACCGCGGCGGTGGCGGCGGTGCCGGCGCCGGTGCGGGCGCTCCCGCGGCCGGTGGCGGTGGCTTCCGGGGTCGTCCCGGTGGCGGCGGTGGCCGTCCGGGTGGCGGCGGCGGTCGCGGCGGTGCCGCGGGTGCCTTCGGCCGTCCCGGTGGCGCGCCCCGCAGGGGCCGCAAGTCCAAGCGGCAGAAGCGGCAAGAGTACGACTCGATGCAGGCTCCGTCGGTCGGCGGCGTGCGGCTGCCGCGCGGCAACGGCGAGATCATCCGTCTCGCCCGGGGCGCCTCGCTGTCCGACTTCGCCGAGAAGATCAACGCCAATCCGGCCTCGCTGGTGCAGGTGCTGTTCAACCTCGGTGAGATGGTCACCGCGACCCAGTCGGTGAACGACGAGATCTTCGAGCTGCTCGGCGGCGAGATGAACTACGTCGTGCACGTGGTCTCGCCCGAGGACGAGGACCGCGAGCTGCTGGAGAGCTTCGACCTCACCTACGGCGAGGACGAGGGCGACGAGGAGGACCTGCAGGTCCGCCCGCCGGTGGTGACCGTCATGGGCCACGTCGACCACGGCAAGACCCGACTGCTGGACACCATCCGCAAGGCCAACGTCCGCGAGGGCGAGGCCGGCGGCATCACCCAGCACATCGGCGCCTACCAGGTGGCCGTGGCGGTGGGCGACGACGAGCGGCTCATCACCTTCATCGACACCCCGGGTCACGAGGCGTTCACCGCCATGCGTGCCCGCGGTGCCAAGGCCACCGACATCGCGATCCTCGTGGTCGCCGCCGACGACGGCGTCATGCCGCAGACGACGGAGGCCATCAACCACGCGCAGGCCGCGGACGTGCCGATCGTGGTGGCGGTCAACAAGATTGACAAGGAAGGCGCGAACCCGCAGAAGGTGCGCCAGCAGCTGACCGAGTACGGGCTGGTCGCCGAGGAGTACGGCGGCGACACCATGTTCGTCGACATCTCGGCGCGGCAGGGCACCAATATCGACCAGCTGCTCGAGGCCGTGGTGCTGACCGCGGACGCGGCGCTGGACCTGCGGGCCAACCCGGACCAGGACGCGCAGGGTGTCGCCATCGAGGCGCACCTGGACCGCGGCCGCGGCCCGGTGGCCACCGTGCTGGTGCAGCGCGGCACGCTGCGGGTCGGCGACTCGGTCGTGGCCGGCGACGCCTACGGCCGCGTGCGCCGCATGGTCGACGAGCACGGCGTGGACGTCGAGGAGGCGCTGCCGTCGCGTCCGGTCCAGGTGATCGGTTTCACCTCGGTGCCCGGCGCCGGTGACAACCTGCTCGTCGTCGACGAGGACCGCATCGCCCGCCAGATCGCGGACCGGCGCAGCGCGCGCAAGCGCAACGCGCTGGCGGCCCGCAGCCGCAAGCGGATCAGCCTCGAGGATCTGGATGCCGCTCTGAAGGAGACCTCGGAGCTGAACCTGATCATCAAGGGCGACAACTCCGGTACGGTCGAGGCCCTCGAGCAGTCGCTGCTCGATATCCAGGTCGACGACGAGGTGCGCCTGCGGGTGATCAGCCGCGGTGTCGGTGGCGTCACCGAGACCGACGTCAACCTGGCGTCGGCGTCGGGCGCGATCATCATCGGGTTCAACGTCCGTGCGGAGGGCAAGGCCAGCGAGCTGGCCAACCGCGAGGGCGTCGACATCCGGTACTACTCGGTGATCTACCAGGCGATCGACGAGGTCGAGAAGGCCCTCAAGGGCATGCTCAAGCCGATCTACGAGGAGGTCGAGCTGGGCCGGGCGGAGATCCGGGCCATCTTCCGGTCCTCGAAGTTCGGCAATATCGCCGGCTGCATGATCACCTCCGGGTCGGTCAAGCGCAACGCCAAGGCGCGGCTGCTCCGCGACAACGTGGTGATCTCCGAGACCACCATCCAGTCGCTGCGCCGCGAGAAGGACGACGCCACCGAGGTCCGCGAGGGCTTCGAATGCGGTATTACCTTGAGTTACAACGACATCAAGGAAGGCGACATCATCGAGGCCTACGAGCTTCGCGAGAAGCCGCGGGACTGACATGACTCCCTGCGGTCCCGGCCAAAAGCATGCCGGGACCGCAGGGAGAGACCGTCTGTCCGCATCTCGGGCAGGTATGTCACCGAACAACCAAGAGGTGAGCCGTTGTTCGTCGGCGCGCTGGAATTCGACATTCTGCTCGGCGATGTGCATTCGCTGAAGCAGAAGCGCTCCGTGGTCCGGCCCGTCCTGGCCGAGTTGCAGCGCTTCGGCGTGTGCGCGACCGAGGGCGGAGAGCAGGACCTCTATCGCCGCGCGATGCTGGGTGTCGCCATGGTCAGCTCCGGGATGAGTCATCTCACCGAGGTGCTGGACAGATGTGAACGCCACGTCGCGGCCCGTCCGGAGTTACAGTTGCTGGCAGTGCGCCGCCGGATCTTCGGACCCGAAGACTGAGTACATGAAGTGAGGAGGGCCAGCCATGGTGGATCAGGCCAGGGCACGCCGACTCGCGAAGCGGATCGTCTCCATCGTCGGTACGGCGATCGAGCACGAGATCAAGGATCCGCGGCTGCGTTTCGTGACGATCACCGATGCCAAGGTGACCGGTGATCTGCGGGAGGCGACCGTCTACTACACGGTGATGGGCGAAAACCTGCGCACCGAACCCGATTACGCGGCCGCGGCCGCCGGGCTGGAGAAGGCCAAGGGCGTGCTGCGCTCGACGGTCGGCGCCGCCACCGGGATCAAGTTCACGCCGACGCTGGCGTTCGTCCTCGACACCGTGCCGGATGCGGCGCGGCAGATGGAGGAGTTGCTGGCGAAGGCCCGCGCGGCCGACGAGCGCGTCGCTCAGGTCGCGTCCGGCGCCACCCATGCCGGTGACGCCGACCCGTACAAAACCGACCGGGACGAGGACGACTGACCGCCTCGGCGGACGATTGGGCTGGCCATGACAGCAGTAACGCCGACGGCGGACCTCGCCGCGGCCGTCGAGGTTCTGGACGCCGCGCGCTCGGTGACCGTGCTGTGCCATGTGCAGCCCGACGCCGACACCGTCGGTAGCGGCTTGGCGCTGGCCCAGGTGCTGCATCGGCGCGGGGTGCCGGTGTGGGTGTCGTTCGCCGAACCGGCCGAGCTGCCGGCGTCGATGCGGTCGCTGCCCGGCGTCGAGCATCTGGTGCCGCCCGCGGCGGTGCCGCAGCGCGTCGATGTGCTGGTGGCCGTGGACTGCGGCAGCGCCGGTCGGCTCGGCGCGCTCGCCGATCGGATCGCGGGCGCCGCGACGACGCTGGTGCTCGACCATCACCGCTCCAACACCCGGTTCGGCACGGTGAACGTCATCGACGATACCGCCGAGTCGACCACCAGCCTGCTGGCCCGGGTGTTCGACGCGTGGGGCGAGCCGATCGACCGCGACATCGCGTACTGCCTGTTCGCGGGGCTGGTCACCGACACCGGGTCGTTCCGGTGGGCCGGGCCCGGCACCCATCGGCTGGCCGATCGGCTGCTGTCCACCGGCATCGACGGCGCGGGCATCACCCGCACGCTCATGGACACCCATCCGTTCGGCTGGCTGCCCATGCTGTCGCGGGTGCTGTCCACGGCCCGACTGGTGCCCGAGGCCGCGGGCGGCGCCGGGCTGGTGTACGCGTTCGTGTGCCGCGCCGATATCGACGGGCTGCGCTCGGAGGAGGTGGAGAGCGTCATCGACGTCGTCCGCACCACCGCCGAGGCCGGAGTCGCGGCGGTGTTCAAGGAGTCCCGCGTCGTCGCCGGTCTGTGGACCGTGTCGCTGCGCTCGCGCGACAGCGCGGTCGGCCTGGACGACGGCGTGGATGTCGCGCATGTCGCCACCCGGCTCGGCGGCGGCGGGCATCGGTACGCGGCCGGGTATACGACCAAGGGCGCTCCCGATGCCCTCGTCGCGGCGCTGCTGGACGAATTGGGCCGTCTGTAGGTGCGATTCGGCCTTGCCGGGTTGTCGTACCCCTGTGCGATGGTGGGTTGCAGGATGGTGGCCATTGCGGTCGACGAGGGAGGGACGCGATGACGGCGGATGCTGTGACGGGAACGGCGACCGAGGGGGACGATCCCGCGTCCGCGGGGCCGTGGCGGATATTGGCGATTGCCGTACCCACGCTGGGAGTGCTTGTCGCGGAACCGATCTACCTGCTGTTCGATATGGCCGTCGTGGGGCGGCTGGGGGCCTTGGCATTGGCCGGGCTGGCGGTCGGCGGGTTGATTCTCAGCCAGGTCGGTACCCAGCTCACCTTTCTCAGCTACGGCACCACCGCGCGGTCGTCGCGGCGGCACGGTGCGGGCGATCGGACGGGCGCGGTTGCCGAAGGGGTGCAGGCGAGTTGGATCGCCGTCGGCGCGGGGGTGCTGATAGTCGTTGTGCTGCAAGTCTTCGCGGGCCCGGTCGCGCGGGTGCTCGCGGGCGGTCCCGATATCGCGGACGAGGCGCTGCGCTGGATCCGGATCGCGCTTTTCGGGGTGCCGCTCATTCTGCTCACCCTGGCGGGCAACGGCTGGCTGCGCGGCGTGCAGCAGACCCGGCGTCCGCTGGCGTACGTGATTGCGGGCCTGGCCGTTTCGGCGATCCTGTGCCCGGTGCTGGTGCACGGGCTGCTCGGTGCGCCGCGCATGGAACTGGCCGGATCGGCCGTCGCGAATCTGGTCGGGCAGGTGGTGTCGGCGGCGCTGTTCCTGAACGCGCTCATCCGGCAAGGGGTTTCGCTGGCGCCCGATCCCACCGCGATCCGCGCGCAGCTGGTGCTCGGCCGCGATCTGATCGTGCGCAGCGCCGCCTTCCAGGTGTGCGCGCTGTCCGCCGGTGCGGTGGCCGCGCGGTTCGGGGCCGCGTCGGTGGGCGCCCATCAACTGGTCCTGCAGCTGTGGTACTTCGTCGCGCTGACCTTGGACGCGCTGGCGATCGCGGCCCAGACGCTCGTCGGGGCCACCCTCGGCGCGGGCGACGCGCCGGGCGCCCAGCGGCTGGCGCGGCGGGTCACGGTCTGGTCGACGCTGTTCTCCGTCCTGCTGGCACTCGTGTTCGCCGCCGGGGTGGGGGTGATCCCGGCGCTGTTCACCGGCGACCCGCAGGTGCTCGACCGGATGCACGCCGTCTGGTGGTTCTTCGTCCTGCTGTTCCCCACCGGCGGCGTGGTCTTCGCCCTCGACGGTGTGCTGCTCGGCGCGGGCGACGCGGCCTATCTGCGCAATATCACCATGGGCTCGGCCCTGCTCGGCTTCCTGCCGCTGATCTGGCTGTCGCTGGCCTTCGGCTGGGGCATCGCCGGTATATGGTCGGGGCTGGCCGCGTTCATGGTGCTGCGGCTGGTCGGCGTCGGCGCCCGCGCCCTGTCGGGACGCTGGGCCCGTGTGGGCGCGGAGGTGCCGCGCGGCGTCGGCTGAGCGGCGGTGCCGACCCCGTGGGTGAGCCGCAGGGTGACGGGCATGGGAATCTTGACGGTGGGTGCCGTGGTTGCCGCAAGGGGCGCGGTTGGGAGACAGAGAGGTAGTACCGGGTGACTCCGAGGTTGATGGCGGTGAGCGACGTGCATGTCGGTCACCAGGGGAACAAGCCGGTCGTGGAACAGATCCGGGCGGGCTCGCCGGAGGACTGGCTCATTCTCGCCGGGGATGTGGGGGAGCGCAGCGACGAGATCCGCTGGGCGCTCGAGACCCTGCGGCGGCGGTTCGCGAAGGTCATCTGGGTGCCGGGTAACCACGAACTGTGGACCACCGCAAAGGATCCCGTGCAGATGCACGGCGCGGCCCGCTACGACTACCTGGTGTCGATGTGCCGGGATCTGGACGTGCTCACGCCCGAGGACCCGTTCCCGGTGTGGGAGGGCGCCGGCGCCGAGGAGTTCGGCGGGGCCGTGACGCTGGCGCCGATGTTCGTGCTCTACGACTACACCTGGCGTCCCGAGGGCACCTACACCAAGGCCGAGGCGCTGGCCCTGGCCCGCGAGCGCAATGTGGTGGCCACCGACGAGTTCCTGCTGTCGTCCGAGCCGTATCTGACCCGCGACGCCTGGTGTCACGCGCGCGTGCAGTACACCCAGCGTCGGCTGGACGCGCTGGCCGCCGGGACGCCGATCGTCATGATCAATCACTTCCCGACCGTCCGCGAACCCACCCGGATCCTGTTCTATCCGGAGTTCTCGCTGTGGTGCGGCACCGACCTCACCGCCGACTGGCACACCCGCTACAACGTGGTGTGCTCGGTGTACGGGCACCTGCACGTGCCGCGGACCACCTACTACGACGGCGTCCGGTTCGAGGAGGTGTCGCTGGGGTATCCACGCGAGTGGAAGCGGCGCGGCCTCCCCGATCCGCTGCTCCGCCAGATCCTGCCCACCCCGACCTACGGTCCGGGCGAGCTGAACCAGTGGGGCGGGCATTTCAAGGTCACCCCCGAGATGGAGGCGGCGGCGTCGGAGCTGCGCCGCCAAGCCGATCAGCGCCGCGGGCTGGCCTGAGGCCGCTGCCGGTGCTTGCGCGGTATCGCTAGGGGCGCTTGGAGATTCGGCCGATCGAGTGCCCGAAATGGGTATTCGATCGGCGCCGTCGTGGCACACTTGGGCGTGTCATGAAGCGAGCGAATTCATGAATGGCGCAGGTACTTTCGCATCCGTGCCGATCATCGACGTCGCCGGTCTGTTCTCCGGCGACCCCGTCGGCCGGAAGGCGATCGCGAACGAGATCGGCCGGGCCGCAGGCGATGTCGGCTTCTTCTACATCGGAGGCACCGGTTTCGATTTTCGCCGCTACGACGATCTGCTGACCGTGGCTCGGCGCTTCTTCGCCCTGCCGTATGCGGAGAAGATGCGGTCCTATATCGGCTTCTCGCGCTGCCACCGCGGTTATGTCCCGCAGGGCGAGGAGGGCGTGTTCGAGGGAAGGGCCGATCTGAAGGAGGTTTTCGACTCCGCTCTGGACCTGCCCGCCGACGATCCGGACTATCTGGCCGGTAATCCGATGCTCGGTCCCAATGTCTGGCCCGCGATTCCGGGCTTTGCGCAGCGGGTCACCGCATATTACGACGCGGTGCTCGGGATCGGTCGAAAGTTGCTGGGGGCCTTCGCCGTCGCCCTCGGCGAGGAACCGGAC
Source organism: Nocardia terpenica (assembly GCF_013186535.1). Classification (NCBI taxonomy): domain Bacteria; kingdom Bacillati; phylum Actinomycetota; class Actinomycetes; order Mycobacteriales; family Nocardiaceae; genus Nocardia; species Nocardia terpenica. Next base: position 1,389,050 of record NZ_JABMCZ010000005.1, on the reverse strand, counting down.
CGGTTTCTCCGGCACGCCCGGAAGCCGCCGAGTCAGTTGCGGCTCAACCACTATCGATACGATCCGGCCGCCGGGGACGGGTGGGTCAGCGGGGAGCATACCGACTACGAATGTTTCACGCTGCTGACCGCGACCGGGCCGGGGCTGGAAATACTCGGCGGTGACGGCACGTGGATCGACGTGCCGCCGGTTCCGGGCACCTTCGTGGTGAATATCGGTGACCTGATGGAGTTGTGGACCAATGGCGAGTTCGTCGCCACGACCCACCGGGTGCGGCGGGTGCCCGGCGAACGGTATTCGTTTCCGCTGTTCTTCTGTGTCGACTACGACACCGTCATCCGGCCGCTTCCGCGCTTTCACCGGCCCGGGCGGCCGATCCGCCGCCCGCTGCGCGCGGGTGAGCACGTCTTCGCGCAGACGGCGCAGACCTTCCGGTATCTGCGGAATCGCATGGATCTCGGCGACCTGCGGCTGCCGGAGGGCGCGCTGGGCGTCGGTTCCTTCGGCTACGACGCCGTGCCCGCGCATTGACGGTTCCGGCGCGAAACGCGTCTCACCCGGCTTGATCGCTAAGAGATTGCTAGTCTCGTTTTATGAAGCACCGCGCCGAGTCTGAACAGTAACTATTCGACTATGAGAGAGTTGCTGCCCTCTCTGATAGACCGCGTCGAGCGCGGCCCGGTCGCACTGGCCCGCGTGGTCGATGTGACCGGAGCCGGGCCGCGGGAGATCGGCGCGGCCATGGTAGTCACCGCGAACGGCGAGGTGCTGGGATCGATCTCCGGCGGCTGTGTGGAGGGGGCGGTCACCGAGGCCGCGGCGGGGGTGATCGCGGGCTCGGGTGCGGTGCTCGAACGGTTCGGGGTCGCCGACCCGGACGGGATCGCGGTCGGGTTGACCTGCGGCGGTGAGATGGAGGTATTCGTCGAGCGGGTGGATCGGGCGCGGCGCGCGGATCTTGTTGCGCTGCACCGGGGTATCGATGCGCATCGGCCGGTCGCGCTGGTCACCACGCTGCGGAGTACGCCGGAGTGGCGGGTGGTGTGGCCCGCCGACGAGGACGACGCCGCCGATGTCAGCCGGGACGCCCGGGGGATGGCGCGCGCGGGCCGCACCGGCACGGTCGGCGCGGACGACGGCCGAACCGCCTTTCCGCCACGGGCTTTCGTGCACAGTTTCGGGCCGCCCGCGCGCCTGATTCTGGCCGGTGCCAATGATTTCGTGCGGGCCCTGAGCCGGGTCGGCGCGCACCTCGGCTATCGCGTGACCGTGGTCGACGCCCGCGAAACCTTCACCACCCCGGCGCGTTTCCCCGCCGCCCACGATGTCGTCGTCGACTGGCCGCACCGCTACCTGCGGCGGCAGCACGAGGCCGGGCTGCTCGACGGCCGCACCGTCGTCATCGTGCTCACCCACGACCCCAAGTTCGACGTCCCGATGCTCGCCGAGGCCCTCACCCTCGACGACCTGGCCTTCATCGGCGCCCTCGGTTCCCGCCGCACCCACGCCGACCGCGTCCGACGCCTCACCGAGACCGGCGTCCCGCCGAACCGCCTGCGCCGCTTACACAGTCCCGTCGGCCTCGACCTGAATGCCCGCACCCCCGAGGAAACCGCCGTCTCCATCGCCGCCCAGATCCTCGCCGAAACCTCCGGCGGCACCGCCCGACCCCTGGCCCGCACGCACGGGCCGATCCACCGCTGAGACCTCGGGGTGTCTCATTTCGCGTCCCAGTAGCACTCCACAATCGCCGTCGTCAGCGGGAACCGCACCGGTGTCGGCCCGAAGGCGATCCGGCCCGCGGTCTGCGCCGCGGTCGCGATCGCCTCGGCGACGGTCGCGGCCTCCTCGGCCGGGCAGTGCACGATGACCTCGTCGTGCTGGAAGAAGACCAGTTCGGCGCGCAGCCCGGCGCGGCTCATCTGCTGGCGCAGCGCCGCCAGGACCAGCAGGGCCCAGTCGGCGGCGCTGCCCTGCACCACGAAGTTGCGGGTGAAGCGGCCGCGGGCGCGCGCCGCGGAGGTGCTGCCGTATCGACCGGATGGTTCCTGCTCCTCGGCCGGGTCGTCGGGTGCGCCCGCGGACAGCGGCGGGCAGGTGCGGCCCAACCAGGTGCGTACCAGGCGGCCCTCCTCACCGGCGCGGGCCGCGTCGTCGACGTAGGCCATGGCGGCCGGATAGCGGCGGCGCAGTTCGGCCATGTGGGTGCGGGCATCGCCGGAGGTCTGGCCGTAGATGGCGCCCAGCATGGCGAGTTTGGCCTGGGCGCGGTCGCCGCCGAAGGCGCGGGCCGCCAGGTCCGCGTACAGATCCTCGCCGCGACCGGCCACCTCCATCAGCCCCGGGTCGCGGGAGATGGCGGCGAGCACGCGCGGCTCCATCTGATCGGCGTCGGCGACCACCAGACACCACCCCGGGTCGGCGCGGACCGCCCGCCGGATCACCTTCGGGATCTGTAGGGCGCCACCGCCATTGGTGGTCCAGCGGCCGGAAACCGTTCCGCCGGGCAGGTATTCGGGACGGAAGCGGCCGTCGTGCACCCACTGCTCGAGCCAGGACCAGCCGTGTGCGGTGTAGAGACGATAGAGCGACTTGTATTCGAGCAGCGGCGCGACCGCGGGGTGATCGACCTGCTGGAGCTCCCATTTTCTGGTGGAGGACAGGAAGATTCCGGCGCGGGCGAAGGCCCGGATGATGTCGTTGGGCAGATCGGGCCGCACCCGCACCTCGTCGCCGAAGGCCCGCGACACCCGATCGGCCAGCTCCGCCATCCGCCGCGGCTCGCCCCCGCCCGGGAACCGTTCACCCAGCAGTTCGTCCAGCACCTCGCGGTGCACGTCCGCGCGCCAGGGGATTCCGGTCCGCGACATCTCGGCGGCCACCAGCATGCCCGCCGATTCGGCGGCGAGCAGCAGCCGCATCCGTTCGGGCTGTTCGGTTTTCGCGGTGCGGGCGATCTGCCCCGCATAGACCTCCAGGAGGGCGGTGAGCTCGTCGGTGCCGGGCGGCAGCGGCACCGGGCCGGACTCGAACAGCGACGGCTGGGTCTCCGCGGCCCGCGCGGGCGCATCCGGCGGCACCGGCAGGCCGTGTAATCGCGCCCAGGCGGCCGCCAGCGATCGGGCCTGCCCCGACTGGCCCTCCTCGTGCCCGATCAGCAGCGCCTCCGCGGCCTCCACGTCATAGCACCGCTCGACCCGCACCCCCGCCGCCAGCAACCGCCGATACATCTCACCCGTCGACCGCCACACCCACCGCTCGACATCGGGCCGCGACCCCACCGCCTCCGCCACCGAAACCTCGTGCACCACCGGCCCCGCGGGCCGCCCGTCCTGATCGAGCGGACACAGACGCGCACCCCCGCCGTCCGTCTCGGCCACCGCCCATCTCATGCCCCGAGTCTCGCATCGAGGACCGACACCTATTCGGCCAGCAAATGTTCGATCCGGAGCGGGATCTCGCGGATCGGGCGGCCGGTGGCGTGGCGGACGGCGCTGAGAATGGCGGCGGCGGCGCCGATCATGCCCAGCTCGCCCAGACCCTTCACACCCAGGGGGTTCACTATTTCGTCCTGCATCTCGACGAACCGGATGTCCACCTCGGGCGCGTCGGCGTGGACCGGGAGGAGGTATTCCAGGAGGGAGGAGTTGGCCCAGCGGCCGTCGCGGGGGTCGCAGAGGGTGGCTTCCATGAGGGCCTGGGACAGGCCCCAGTTCATGCCGCCCAGGACCTGGCTGCGGGCCAGTTTGGCGTTGAGGACGCGGCCGGGGGCGAAGGCGCCGACCATGCGGCGGACCCGGACCAGGCCGAGGTCGGGGTCGACCGCCACCTCCGCGAACTGGGCGCCGAAGGTGATCTTGCCGTAGGGAATGTCCTGGGCGGGTGGCTGCCAGGTGCCGATGGTCTCGAGGTCGGTCAGGTGGTTGCGGCTCAGGACCGCGGCGTAGTCGTCCGCGATCGCGGGGTCCGAACGGATGCGCAGCACGCCCTCGATGCCCTCGATCTCCGCCGGGGCGCGGCCGTGCAGCGGCGACCCCGGATCGCCGACGGCCACCGAGATCAGCTGTGCCCTCAGGTCGGAGCACGCGGTGTGCACCGCGGCGCTGATCATGCCCGCGCCCATCGAGCCGACCGCGGCGACGATGTTCGGGTACCGGGTGTCGCCGATCTCGACGCGCACCCGATGGAACGGCAGGCCCATCGCGTCGCCCGCGACCTGGGCCATCGCGGTGGCGACCCCGGTGCCGAAATCCTGGGTGGCGGCCCGCACCACCAGCATGCCGTCGGCCAGCAGCCGGGCGTGCGCGCGCTGCGGCTGCCCCGGTAGATACACCGGATAGCCCGCCGACCCCATACCCCAACCGAGCAGCCAGTTTCCGTCCCGGCGGGGCCCGGCGCGACGGTGCTCGGCCGACCAGCCGAAGCGTTCGGCGGCCACGCGTACACAGTCGGCGTAGCCGTCGGAGGTCCACGGGTGACCGCTCTCCGGATCGATCGCGGCATGGTTGCGCAGCCGCAATTCGACCGGGTCCGAACCGATTTCGTCGGCGAGCTCGTCGAGGGCGCATTCCAGCGCCACCATGCCCGACGCCTCGCCCGGCCCGCGCATGAACGTCGGCGTCATGGTGTTCCCGCGGATCAGCCGATACTGCCCGTCCCAGTGCGGAATTCCGTACGCCTTCCCGGCGACCTCCAGCGAGACCTCGGCCCAGTCGTCGAATTGTGAAGTGACGGAAAGCTTGTGGTGCAGCAGCCCGGTGCAGACGCCGTCGCCGTCGCAGGCGAGCACGACGCGCTGCTCCTGCTCCTCGCGCAGGCCGGTGCCGTAGAACATCTGCTCGCGGTTCAGCACCACCTTCACCGGCCGCCCCAGCTCGCGGGCGATCGTCGGCGCCAGCGTCACGTGCGGCCACATCATCGCCTTGCCGCCGAACCCGCCGCCCACGTAGTTCGCCACCACCCGCACGTGGGCCACCGAAATACCCAGGTACGCGGCGATTGTCGCCTGGGTGGCGGTCACCCCCTGGGTGGCGTCGTAGACGGTGACGGTGTCGCCCTCCCAGAACGCCGCCGTGGCGGAGCATTCGATCGGATTGTGGTGATTGGCCGCGAAATGGTAAGTGACGTCGACGGAGTGGGCCGCCGCGGCCGCCGCGGCGGCGAAGTCGCCCCGCGACTGCCGGGCCGGGACCATGCCGCAGAACACCTTCTCCGGCTGATAGATCCGGTCGCGGCCGTCGTCGAGCCGGACCACGGCCGGGGCCGCGTCGTAGTCCACCTCGATCAGCTCCGCGGCATACTTGGCGGCCTCGAAGGTGTCGGCCACCACCACCGCGACGGGCTGCCCGAAGTAGTGAATCGTGGTGTCCTGCATGGGAAAGAAGGTCTGGCCGGGCGCGGGGCCGCCGAATCCGGACGGCCACGCCGACGGCAGCGCGGCCACCCGCGGCAGATTCGCGTGGGTGAACACCGCGATCGCGCCCGCCGCCCGCGCGGCGCGCGTATCGATGGACCGCACGGCACCGCTGCCCACCCGCGCGCCGACGATGACCGCGTGGGCGAGATCGGGAATCGGGATCTCGGCGGTGTAGTGGGCCGAGCCGGTCACCTTCGCGCGGCCGTCGAGCCGGTCGAATCCGCGTCCCACCAAGGGTTTCGAGACGGTGGCGGTCACGACTCGTTCACCCCTGATCCCGGCATGCTTTTGGCCGGGACCGTGGTGGGCGGCGCTATCGTCCGCAGGGCGCGGACCAGCGTGCGCTGCGCGAGGGTGATCTTGAAGGTATTCATCGGATGCGTGTCGTCGGCCGCCTCCAGCTCCGCCGCCGCGGCCGCCGCGAAATTGGCTGCGGTGGCGGACTTTCCGATGAGCAGCCGCTCGGCGGTACGGGCCCGCCACGGTTTGGTGGCGACACCGCCCAGGCCGATGCGCACGTCGACGACGGTGCCGTCGGCGACGTTCAGCGCCACCGCGGCCGAGGTGAGTGCGAACTCGTAGGACTCCCGGTCGCGCACCTTCAGGTAGTGCGAATTCCGGGCGAACGGCAAGGGCGGCACATCGATTCGCGTGATCAGCTCGTCCGCACCGATCGGATGCTCGATGTGCGGGGTGTCGCCGGGCAGCGGGAAGAAGTCGTCGAAGGCGATGGTGCGCTCGCCGCGCGGACCCCACACGGTGACCGTCGCGTCCAACGCGGTCAACGGGATCGCCACATCCGAGGGATGGGTGGCGAAGCAGTGCGGGCCGGTGCCGAGAATCGCGTGCCCGCGGTGGATACCCTCGAGCGCCGCGCAGCCGGAACCGGGTTGCCGCTTGTTGCAGGCGAATTCGGGCTCGCGGAAGTACCCGCAGCGCACCTTCTGCATCAGATTGCCGCCCATGGTCGCCATATTGCGCAGCTGCGCCGAGGCGCCCTTCCACAGCGCCACCGACAGGAACGGAAACCGTTCCACCACACCGGGTTCGGCGGCCACCTCGCTCATCTTCGCCAGCGCCCCGATGCGCAGGCCGCCCTCGGGGGTGTGCCGGAGGCCGCCGAACGGCAGCCAGGTGATGTCGACGACGTTGTCCGGGGTCATGGCGCCGATGCGCAGCATGTCCACCAGCGTGGTGCCCCCGGCGAGGAAGACGGTGCCGGGCCGCGAGGTGACGGTGGCGACGGCCTGTTCCGGGGTGCTCGGCCGGGCGTAGGAGATGGGTTTCACGGCAGCTCACCGTCCCGTTCGCGCATCGCGTCGCGCCCGAGGCGCACGGCCTCGCGAATATTCTGATAGGCCGCGCAGCGACAGATATTGCCGCTCATCCATTCGGCGATGTCCTCGTCGCGCTCGGCATGGCCCTCCTCGATGCATTTGATCGCCGACATGATCTGCCCGGGCGTGCAGTAACCGCACTGGAACCCGTCGGCCTCGATGAACGCCTGCTGCACCGGGTGCAGCTCCTCCCCGCGCGCCACCCCCTCGATGGTGGTGATCTCCCGGCCCTCCGCCGCCACCGCCAGGGTCAGACACGCCAGCACCCGGCGGTCGTCGACCCATACCGTGCAGGCGCCGCAGCCGCCCTGGTCACAGCCCTTCTTGGTGCCGGTCAGATGCAGATGCTCGCGCAGCGCGTCGAGCAGACTGGTGCGCGGCTCCACCACCGCGAACTGCTCCCGGCCATTGATGCGCAAGGTGACAGCGGTACGCGACGGGCCCAGGAATTCGGCCGGTTCGGTGCCCGTACGCCGGGCGGATTGATCGATGGTCATACTTCGCCCTCCTGCCTCACCGATGCCGTTGCGACACAGTGATTCTTTTCGGGACCGGGTATGGACGGATCAGCAACACTCTAGCAACGAAGCGGGGGGAGCGTGGGGTGAACGGGAACCCGCGGCCGGGGACGGTCCGGCCCGCCTCGGCTAGGCTCGGGACGTCAAGTAGAGGTGTCGAGTGCAGGAGGCGGTCATCGACGAGCGGGTGGGGGCGGCGCGCATCATCGGGAGGATTCTTCCCGATGGGGTGGCAGCGGCCGAGCTGGTGAACAATTCCGATGAGCTGCCGGGGCATCCCGGTGAGGAGCATCTGATCACCAAGGCGGTGGACAAGCGGCGGCGGGACTTCATCGGCGCGCGGTACTGCGCGCGCGAGGCGCTGGTGCAGCTCGGCGAGGAGCCGGTGGCCATCGGCAAGGGCGAGCGGGGCATGCCGCTGTTCCCGCGCGGGGTGGTCGGCAGCCTGACCCACTGCGCGGGCTATCAGGCGGCGGCACTGGCGCACCGGCTGCGCTGGCGATCGGTCGGCATCGACGCCGAACCGCACGACACGCTGCCCGAGGGCGTGCTGGACTCGGTGAGCCTGCCCGCCGAACGGGACTGGCTGAAGGCCGCGATTCCCGAGACCGGCCTGCACCTGGACCGGCTGCTGTTCTGCGCCAAGGAGGCCACCTACAAGGCGTGGTTCCCGCTGACGCTGCGCTGGCTGGGATTCGAGGACGCGCACATCACCTTCACCGTGGACGGCGGCGGCGACAGCGGCACCTTCCACAGCGACCTGCTGATCGGCGGCCAGGTCGTGGACGGCGGCGCCCCGCTGACGTCGTTCGACGGCCGCTGGGTGATCACCGACGGGCTGATCCTGACCGCGATCGTGACCGGCTGATGGATCAGGCACGCACTCCCGTGGTCGACGCGCTCGGCGGGCTGCTGGTGGTGGACAAGGACGGCGGCACGACCAGCCACGACGTGGTGTCGCGCTGCCGGAAGCTGTTGCGCACCAGGAAGATCGGCCATGCCGGGACGCTGGATCCGATGGCCACGGGGGTGCTGGTGCTGGGCGTGGAGCGGGCCACCAAGATGCTCGGCCTGCTCAGCCTGACCACCAAGGCGTACACGGCGACGATCCGGCTCGGGCAGGCCACCGTCACCGACGACGCCGAGGGCGAGGCGCTCGCCACCACCTCGGCCGGACACGTCACCGATGCCGAGATCGCCTCCGGTGTCACGGAATTGACCGGCGACATCCTTCAGGTCCCGGCCACGGTGAGCGCCATCAAGGTCGACGGCGAGCGCGCCTACGCCCGCGCCCGCGCCGGGGAACAGGTGCGGCTGGCCGCGCGCCCGGTGACGGTGAGCCGGTTCGAGGTCCTCGCGCGCCGCGACATCGATACGGGCGGAACGCGATTCGTCGACCTCGACGTGGCGGTGGACTGCTCGTCGGGCACCTACATCCGTGCCCTGGCCCGGGACCTGGGCGAAAAGCTCGGTGTCGGTGGACATCTCACGGCGCTGCGCCGAACCCGGGTGGGGCCGTTCACCCTCGAACACGCCCGCACCCTGGATCGGCTCGCCGACGACCCCGGCCTGAACCTGGACATCGATTCCGCCGCGCGCCTGGCCTTTCCGCACCGCACCATCACCGCCACCGAGGCCGAATCCCTACGCGACGGCCGCTGGCTGGCCCCGATCGGCATCCCCGGCGTCCACGCCGCCGTCACCGAGGACGGCAAAACCATTGCCCTCCTGGAAGAAAAGGGCAAACGCTCGTCCCCGGTCTTCGTCATCCGCCCCCGCGGCCTCATCGACTGACAAGCCACCCGCCGTCCCAGCGTGCCGCCGTCCTTTTGGTCCCGGTGTGCCTGTTGTGCCTCTTGGCCCCGGCGTGCCGCCGTCCTTTTGGTCCCGGCGTGCTTTTGGCCGGGACCTCACGCTGGATTCCGGCCGAAAGCACGCCGGAATCACTGGGGCGCTGGATGACTCAGGGCTGTAGCAAGGTCTTGATGGCTCGGCGGGTGTCCATGGCGCGGTAGCCGTCGGCGACCTGGTCCAGGGGGAGGGCCAGGTCGAAGACCTTGCCGGGGTCCATGCTGCCGGTGAAGACGCGGTCGATGAGGTCGGGGAGGAAGCGGCGGACCGGGGCCAGGCCGCCGCGGAGGCCGACGTGGGAGTAGAACAGCTTGTCGCCGGGGATGTCCACGCCGTGCGGGACGCCGACGAAGCCGACATTGCCGCCGGGCCGCGCCGACCGCTGCGCCTGCACCATGGCGTCCTGGGTGCCGACGCATTCGAGTACCGAGTCCGCGCCGACACCGCCCGTGAGCTCCAGCACGCGGGCCACGCCCTCCTTGCCGCGCTCGGCGACGATATCGGTGGCGCCGAAGGTGCGGGCCAGTTCCTGGCGGGTCTCGTGTCGGCTCATGGCGATAATGCGTTCGGCGCCCAGCTCTTTCGCGGCCAGCACGCCGGACAGCCCGACCGCACCGTCGCCCACCACCACGACGGTGCCACCCGGCTGCACCTCGGCGGCCACCGCGGCGAACCAGCCGGTGCCCATCACATCCGACAGCGCCAGCAGGCTGGGGATCAGCGACTTGTCCGGCTCGCCCGGGGTGGCGACCAGGGTGCCGTCGGCGAGCGGGATCCGCACATACTCGGACTGGCAGCCGTTGACGAATTCCCGGTGCTGGCACGAGGTCTGGTAGCCGAACCGGCAGTGCGGGCAGGTGTTGTCGGAGGCCACGAACGAACCGATCACGAACTGCCCCGGCCGCACGCCGGTGACATCGCTACCGACCTCCTCGACCACGCCCACGTACTCGTGCCCGATCGGCTGCGGCCCGGCAATCTCGTTGGCGCCGCGATAGGGCCACAGATCGGAGCCGCACACACAGGTCGCGACGATCCGCACGATGGCATCGGTCGCGGTGACTATTTCGGGATCGGGGAGGGTTTCCAGCCGCACATCGCCGGGCGCATGGATAACGGTTCCTCGCATAAGGGTCGATCTCCTGTTCCGATGTAGGAGTTGCGCGTCCCACAGATCGTTAGCCTTCCACAGGACACACGGCCGATGCTATGCCCTCTCCTGCATACGTCGGAGATGCTGCAACCGATCTCACGGGAGATTACGGGTGCTGGGTGTGCAAGCGCAGGACCGCGTCGTGCATGTGCTCGACCAGCAGCTTCCGGGCCCGCGACAGCGCGCCCGTGCCGATGGCCTCGCGCAGTTCGATATGTTCCTGGACCTGTTCGCGCACATCGGGATACGTGGTCTCCAGGGCACCCAGGCACATGCGGGTCTCGATGAACAGGGTGCGGGCGGCGCGGGACAGGCGCGGGCTGGCCGCGCTGTCCACCAGCGCCTCGTGGAAGGACTGGTCGGCGTCGGACACCCCGGCCGCGTCGCCGCGCTCGGCGCACTCGGTCATCGCGGTGACGCTGGGCGCCAGTGCCGCGTAGGCGATCTCGCGGCGGCCGTCCAGGATCAGCTCCAGCGCCCCGCCCTCGATCGCGGTGCGGGCGCGGTAGACGTCGACCACGTCGTCGTGGGTGAGTTCGATCACGAAGATGCCGCGATGGCGGATGCTGTGCAGCAGGCCCTCGGACACCAAGCGCTGCATGGCCTCTCGTACCGGCCCGCGCGACACGTCGAACTGCGCCGCGAGATCGGCCTCCACCAGCTGCGCGCCGGGCGCGAGCGTGCCGCGCATGATCGCGGTGCGCAACCGGTCGGCGATCATCTCCGCCGTCGACTGCCGGTTCACCGGCTCGAATTCAATGACCGACATGAATCAGCCTTTCCGAGAAGAGCTTTCCGAGGGCGGCCGAGGTCGGCGCGCCGCCGGCCGGATATCCGGCCAGGCGGATGCCCTCCCAGACGGTGACCTGGTTCGCGGTGAGCACCGGCTTGCCGAGCGCGGCCTCCAGCTCCGGCAGCACGCTCACCGTATGCATGGCGGTATCGGGAATCAGCAGCGCCGCGGCGTCCGGATGGTCGTTGGCGACGGCCAGTTCCCGCACCTGGGCGGGACCGAGCGTACCGACCTCGGCCGCGGTATCGATACCGGCGCTCGACATCGAGACGACCCGGATACCCTCCGCGGCAAGGAAATCGACGAACAGCCGCGCGACATCGTCCGGATAGCTGGCGCAGACCGCCACCGTCGAGACCCCGAGCGCCCGCGCCGCGTGCACGAAGGCGAAGCTGGTGCTCGACGTGGGCACCCCGGCCGCCTCGGCCAGCCCGCGCACCTGCTCGCGCGCGCCCTGCGGCCCGTAGACGAAACTGCCCGAGGTGCAGGCCCACACGACCGCGTTCGGGCCGTGCGGGGCGAGCAGCTCCGCGCCGTGCCGCAACCGGTTCGGGCTGCCCAGGTCGAGCAGCTCCGGGACGGCGTGCAGGTCGGTGCCGTAGATGTGCACCACTCGCAGATCCGCGCCCAGCAGATCGGCGGCGCGCGGGTAGTCGTCCTCGGCCGCGTGGTCGGGGTAGATGAATCCGATGGTGGGTGTGTGCACTGCCGTCCCCTAGAACACGTCCTGGAGCCACCTGCCGGGCCCCATCATGGGTAATTTCATGCGGCCCAGGCACGCCCACATGGTGAGCTGGTTCGCGGTGAGCACCGGTTTGCCGAGGGCCTGCTCGAGCGGTTCGACCAGATCGTAGGTGGGCAGGTTGGTACAGCTGACGAAGATCGCCTGGGCCTGTGGATCGTCGGCGGCGACGATGCGCTCGGCGATGGTGCGGTAACCGACCTTCCAGATGCCGCCGCCGAGCCCGAGATGATTGGAGCGGATGACCGTGCACCCGGCCTCGGCGAGGAAGTCGTGCAGCTTGAGGGTGAGGACCTCGTCGTACGGGGTGATGACCGACAGCCGGGTCAGCTCCAGCGCGCGGATCGCCTCGATCAGCGCCCCCGAGGTGGTGACGGCGTCGCGCGCCCCCGCTTGACAGATGGTGTCGCACAGCGACTTCTCGTACTCCAGGCCCTTGATGAAACTGCCCGACGTGCACAGGTAGGCGATGACCTCCGGGTCGACGTGCTGCACGTTGTGCGTGGCCGAGACCAGATGCGTCGCGTTCGACACCAGCTCCGCCATCGCCACCGAGACCGGTACCGGCTCGTATGGCGTGCGGGCCAGGTGCAGGCTGACCTCGAGCGGCACCCACCGCCACAGCTCGCGTTCCAATGCCAGATCGAACGGTGCGATGATCCCGATACCCCGCTGTGCGACCGGGCCGTCTATATCGGGAAAGTTCAGTTCCACGAGGGCCCCTCTCGCGTTCAGCCGGGCAGTCCTCCGCACACGATCGGATTGTTGACAATCATACGATGCGTTTCTAGCCTGTCAATGTGGTCGAGGGCCGAACAGTCACCGTTCTGCACGATGGCACCAGGCCCGCAGTGGAGCTCATGCGCCCGGTCGCCGAGCGCGCCGAGGTGCGCTATGCCGAGGCCGATGAGCTTGCCGATGCGTTGCGTGGTGCCGACGTGTTGTTCGTGTACGACTTCACCAGCACGGCGGTGCCCAGCGCCTGGCCCGCCGCCGATCGGCTGCGCTGGGTGCACGTGGGCGCCACCGGCGTGGATTCGGTCATGTTCGACGAACTCATCGCCAGCCCGGTCGTGGTCACCAATACCCGCGGCCTGTTCGACGGTCCCATCGCCGAATACGTGCTCGCCCAGATCCTGGAATTCGCCAAGGATCTGCCCGAATCGTGGCGGTTGCAGGGCGAACACGTCTGGCGGCACCGCGAATCCGAGCGCATCGCCGGGGCGTCGGTGCTGATCGTCGGCACCGGATCGATCGGCCGGGCCATCGCGCGCCTGCTGCGCGCGGTCGGCATGCGGGTGCGCGGGCTGGGCCGCCGCGCGGTGGCCGACGACCCGGACTTCGGGACCATCGGGTGCGATCCGGCCGCCGAACTGCCCGGCGCGGACTATGTGGTGGCCGTGCCGCCGCTCACGCCGCAGACCCGACACATGTTCGACGCGCGGGCATTCGCGGCGATGAAACCGCATGCCCGTTTCATCAATGTCGGTCGTGGGGAACTAGTAGTGACAGACGATCTCGTCACCGCCCTGCGCACCGGCGCCATCGCCGGGGCGGCGCTCGATGTCGTCGATCCCGAGCCGCTGCCACCCGGCCACGTGCTGTGGGATCTGCCGAATGTCCATCTCACACCCCACAACTCCGGTGATTTCATCGGCTGGCGCGGCGCGATCGTCACCGCCTTCGCGGACAACTTCCGCGAGTGGATCGACGGCCGGCCACTGGACAACGTGGTCGACAAGAGGCTGGGATACGTTCCCGGCTGAAGGGAGTCAGTTATGGCCCACCCCGATATCGCCATTCCCACCGATCCGGCCGCCATGACCGCGGTCGAATTGGTCACGGCCTACTCGGCGGGTGCGCTGTCGCCGGTGGAGGCGACCAGGGCCGTGCTGGACGCGATCGCCGAGCGCGACGGCGAGCTGAACGCGTTCTGCCTGGTCGATGCCGACCGGGCGTTGGTGCAGGCCAAGGAATCCGAGGCGCGCTGGCACTCCGGGCATGTGCAGGGCCTGCTGGACGGGGTGCCGATCTCGATCAAGGACGTCTTCCTGACCGAGGGCTGGCCCACCCGTCGCGGCTCGACGTCGATCGAGCCCGATGTGCCCTGGCCGGTCGACAGTCCCGTCACCGCGCGGCTGCGCGAGGACGGCCTGGTGTTTCTGGGCAAGACCACCACGCCGGAGATGGCGTGGAAGGCGGTGACCGACAGCCCGCTGACCGGGATCACGCGCAATCCGGCCGACCCGTCGAAGACCCCCGGCGGATCGTCCGGCGGCAGCGCGGCGGCGGTCGCGGCGGGAATGGGCCCGGTGTCGGTCGGCACCGACGGCGGCGGCTCCATCCGGATTCCCGCATCCTTCTGCGGCATAGTCGGTTTCAAGCCCACCCACGGCCGCGTCCCGCTCTATCCGGCGAGCCCGTTCGGCCCGCTGGCGCACGGCGGGCCGATGACCCGCACGGTGGAGGACGCCGCCCTGCTGATGGACATCCTGTCCCTGCCGGACCCGCGCGACCCCACCGCGCTCGCGCCGACGCTGACCACCTTCCGCGGCCAGTTGCAGCGCGAGGTGCGCGGGCTGACCGTGGCGTATTCGGCGGATCTCGGCTACGCCCAGGTGGATCCGGAGGTGGCGGCGGTGGTCGCCGCGGCGGTGCGCCGCCTCGACGAGGCCGGTCTGCGGGTGGTGACCGCCGACCCGAACTTCCAGGATCCGCTGGAGGCGTTCGAGCAGTTGTGGGCCGCGGGCGCGGCCACCCTGCTGTCGAAATTCCCCGCGGGCACCCGGGATCGGGTCGATCCGGGCCTGGGCCGGTGCTGGGACCGCGGCGAATCCGTGAGCGCCGTCGAGTATCTGGACGCGCGCGGGGTCGCGGCGGAGGTCGGCATCGCCATGGGCACGTTCCACGCCGCCTACGACCTGCTGATCACCCCGACCATGCCGATCCCGGCCTTCGAGGCGGGGCACGACGTTCCGCCGGGCAGCGGGCTCGACTCCTGGCCGCAGTGGACCCCGTTCACCTATCCGTTCAACCTCACCCAGCAGCCCGCAATCAGTATTCCGGTGGGGCACACCGAATCCGGGCTTCCGGTGGGCATGCAGATCGTGGGCCCGCGGCATTCCGACGATCTGGTGCTGGCGCTGGCCCGGTACGCGGAACTGGTGCTCGCCGAATAGGGGCGAAAGTCCTTATCCGGCAGGAGGTTTCAGATTCGATGCCGGGGCTCGGTACGGAGTCGGGGCGGGGCCGCCGTACCGATCGCCCGGCACCGGAAATTTTCCCGGTGCGCTGATCGGGGCCAATGGTTTTCCGGG
The DNA here is from genome assembly GCF_013186535.1 of Nocardia terpenica. NCBI lineage: Bacteria > Bacillati > Actinomycetota > Actinomycetes > Mycobacteriales > Nocardiaceae > Nocardia > Nocardia terpenica. Next base: position 1,373,923 of record NZ_JABMCZ010000005.1, on the reverse strand, counting down.
CATTCCCGTCGGTATCCGATTGTTCGCCGCGCGATTGTGTGACCACCGCGGCGGCCAGAAATACGGCGACTATCCGGTACTGCCGGAGATGCGCTGCGCGAGTGTTTCCGTAATGCGGCAAACCAACCGTTCCCGGCCCGCGCAGGATTGTTTCGGGTGTATTTCCGTTGCATTGCCTACGGGTAGCGCAGAGGTGATGATTTTATTGTCCTACTCCACCGACGCAGGGGACCAGTCCGAAACCCAGCGATGTAGGGAAGCCACCATGGCACAGGAAACCAGCGAGCAGATGCAGGCCGTTCAGGATTTCGAGGAGATCCGGATGCGCGTCGAGGAGGCGCGGCAGGAGGCGCAGAGCGCGCGGCAGAACGCCCAGCAGGCGCAGAATCTGGCCCGCCAGGCGCAGCATCAGGCCCGGCAGGTCCAGCATCAGGCGCAGATGGCGCAGAGTGAGGCCAATCAGGCCAATCAGCAGGCGCAGCAGGCTCGTCAGCAGGCCGCGCAGGCGCAGAACCAGGCCCAGCAGGCGCAGAACGAGGCCGATCGGGCGCAGAATCAGGCGCAGCAGGCGCAATCCGAGGCGAGCCAGTCGCAACAGCGCGCGCAGTCGGCCCAGGACCAGGCCGATCAGGCCACCCAGTTGGCCCAGCAGGCCGACGACCAGGCCACCCGTGCCCAGGACCGGGCGGTTCAGTGGGATATGCAGGTGCAGCAGATCCGGCGGCAGTCGCGATATCCGCAGTCGCGCTAGGTGATTCGACCGGCCGGAAGGGTTGTTTCGGTGGCCCTTCCGGCCGGGGGCGACAGGCGTATCGATGAATGACGCGACCCCGCCCCCGGTGACCGTCGAGGTGATCGTGCCGGAAGCGATGAGCGCCGGGGTGTATGCCAACGGATTCACCTGCTGGTACAACCGCACGGATTTCACCCTCGATTTCATCGTGCATCTACCGATCGATCCCGGGCACGACGAGGACGGTCACCCGGTGACGCGGCAGCCGGTCCAGGTGGTGTGCCGGGTGAAATTTCCGCCGTCGATGATCTTTCGCCTGATGCAGACCCTGAACGACAGCATGAGCAATTACGAACAGCAATTCGGCGCGATCGACCATCTGGGCGAATGAGAGGAGTCCGACATGCTCATCTCGAGTGGAATACGGATTATGGCCGGAGATCCCGGCGAATGGAGGGTGATCACCGATCCCCGCGTGCGCTACCGGCCCGAGCGGATCGGTGGCCGCCGCTATCACGTCACGGCGTCGATCCCCCGGGCCGGGCAGGGCACAAATACCTGATTATCGGTCCGCGAGTCGCAGTGCGGCGTGGGAGACGGCCATGGCGGACAGGGTGTCCGGGCCGGGCAGTTCCTTGCCGGTATCGGACAGCATCACGCTGGACACCAGGAGCTTTCCGGAGGCGTTGCGGGCCAGATAGTTGAAGGTGAGCACGCCCGGCTCGGAGCCGCCCTTGAACCAGACCGTCGGATAGCGGTCCGACGGGAGCGCGACGCCGCCGTCGTTGCGGGACAGGGCGGTGCCGATTCCGCTGCCACCGGGTTGCGAATTCTGTTGCCACAGACCGGCGTAGGCGCGGCAGACGTCGGCCGGGGAGGCGAACCATTCGATTTGGTCGACGTTCTCGGGTGCGGTCCAGGCCGTGATCCGCTCGCGCGGAACGAGATCGAGCGCGGGTAGCGCGGCGGCGCGAAGCGGTTGCGGGGCGGCCAGATACGCGCTCGCGCCCGCCGGGTACTGGTATCCCTTGAGCGCGAACAGCTCCCGGGTGGTGAGGAACGGATCGTTGCGCTGCGGGGCTGCCATGCCGAAGCGGGGGAGCTGGGCGGCGACCGCATCGCGGCCGAGGAATCCGATGAGATGGTCGGCGGCGGTGTTGTCGCTGATCGAGATCATCTTGTTCGCGTATTCCTGGAGCGGCAGTTCGGTGCCCGCCGGAGTGTTCTGCAAAACGCCGGACGGCAGCGACTTCCAGTCGTCGCGGACCGCCAAGTGATCCGTCCAGCTCGCCCGATGGTCCGCCACCGCCTGTCCGAGCGCGCCGAGCACGTACAGCTTGAACGCCGAGCCGAGCGGGCGCGGGGTGTCCGGCTCGATGCCGTGCAGCACGCGGCAGGTTCCGTTGGGGTCGATCTCGGCGGCGGCGAAGCCGACATCCGGTGCCAGGCGGCGCAATTGGGTGTCGAGCTCGTCCCAGCTGTTCGGTACGGGCACGACCCCGAGCGCGATGATCAGCCCGGACCGGTCGACGGCCAGCGACGCCATGTCCGTCTGGGCGCCGTGCCCGAGAAACGCCTGGACCCCGGTCGGTGTGGCGTCCGCCAGGCGCTGTTCGGTGAGCTTGCCGAGGTGCGTGAGGCTGGCATTGAACCCGTCGGCGCCGACGGCGGACAGGAAGCTCGGGGAAAGATGTTCGGCCAGTTCCGATTCGGAGATCGGGGCGCGCGCGGTGGCGCCGACGAACCAGTTCATCTGGTCCGTGGCCGACGGCGGCGCGGCCGAGGCGACCGCGCCGGGCGCGAGCAGCGTGCCGATCGTGAGCGCACCCGCCGCGGCCAATCGCACCGTCAGCCGAGCCCGCGTGGGCCGACCCGAAATTCTCATGATGTCCTCCGTAGCAACATGTTTCGACCTTCTCCCCGGCGGAGGTCGGCTACCCGGAACCGATGGGTTTGAGGAACAGCCCCGCGACCTTGCCGGTGTCGTCGTAGAACACCTGCCCGGTCATTTCCGCGGCCTCGAACTGGAGCGGGACGAAGACCACGGTGAACACGCCCGCCTGCCGGACGAACGGTTCGCCCGCGTGCTCGTAGCGGCCGACCATGCCGACCGTCTGGCCCCAGGCCCGCGCGAGCAGGTCCTCCGACAGCTCGCGTGCCATCCGGTCGTCGAAGTCGCGCCGGACCTCGGCCCACCGCTGCTCGCTCCAGGCGGCGATGAGCGCCATCGCGTGCTCGGCGAGTTCCGGTCGCACGGTCTCCGCCTCTCTGGGCACCACGGCCCCGGTCTGCGGGTCGATGTGCCGGCCGAACCGCTGGAATGCGGCCTGCCTGCTGGTGCCGAGCACCTCCCCGATCTCCTGCCAGGTGTGGCCGGCCTCCCGGGCCCGGTCCACCGCGGCGCGCAGCGCGTTCTCGGCGGCGCGGGCGGTGTCGCGGGCGCTCGCCACCTGGGTCAGCGGCGAGGCCGGTTCGGCGGCCACGTCGTAAACATTCCCTTGACGGAGATCGGATGTCAAGGGTTTATTTACGGAGTCCTGATCGGCGGGCGCTCGTACGCGCTGCCCGTCGGCCTCTCGAACTCGGTGCCGACGTGCCGCGCTCCGGCAGGTTGCGCTGCAATAGCGGCGGATCCGGCCGCGCCCGGGGGAGGCGGGGAGGGGGCGGCCGCACACCTCGCAGACCCGATCCGCTGCGCTCTCCATCCCGCACCTCTCGTATTTCGTGCCGACGGCTACGGCACGAAATAGTAAAACGTGCTGCCGCGGCGGTCAATGTGCGGGCCGATCGGGTGCGCAGGCGGCGGCGATGGCGGCGGTGTCCCAGTAGAACGGGCGGACCTCGGTGATGCGATCGTTTTCGACGGAAATCGTCTGGAGGATGGGGAATTCGAGCTCGCGGCCGGTCGCGCGGGCCCGGGCGCGCACCTGGGTCAGCACCACCAGTTGACCGGTGTCGGACAGGAACTGCTGATCGGACAGGTCGAAGCGCTCCCAGGTCGCGCTCATGGCGAGAAAGAACCGCTGCATGCCCGCGTGGCCGCGCCACACACCGCCGTAGGGGAGGGCCTCGGCCTGGTGCAGCGCGACATCGGGCGCGAAGAACGGGGCCAGCGGGGCGAACGACGCCCGGCCCGGCCCACCGGCGGCGAGGTACTCGGCCTCCGCGGCGTACATGCCTTCCAAGACCGATCGCGGGGTGATCGATGAGATGCTCACCGAATCACTGTCGGTCGGCGACCCGACCGGCGCTGGCGAGAATTCGCCGCCACGCTCCGGTTCCGGCGCTACCTGCCGCTCTCCGGCCGGGTCCCGTGCAACGATGGGCCCGATCGGGAAGGAGTCCGGGTGCTGGAGATCGCGGGTCTGAGCAAGCGCTACGGTGACGTTGTCGCGTTGTCGGACATGACCTTCGAGGTGCGCGAGGGGGAATTGTTCGGTTTCGTTGGTTCCAACGGGGCCGGGAAGACGACCACCATGCGCATCGTGATGGGCGTGGTGGCCGCCGATGCCGGTGAGGTCCGGTGGGAGCGGCGGCCACTGGATCTCGGGGTGCGGCGGCGCATCGGCTACATGCCCGAGGAGCGCGGGCTGTACCCGCGCATGACGGTGGCCGCGCAGCTGCGGTATTTCTCTCGGCTGCACGGGCTTTCGGCCGACGAGGCGGAGGCGGCGGCGCACCGGTGGATGCGGCGGCTGGCCATCGAGCACCGCGGGGGCGACGATGTGCTCAAGCTCAGCCTCGGCAATCAGCAGCGTGTGCAGCTGGCGACGGCGCTGGTGCACGACCCCGACATCCTGGTGCTGGACGAACCCTTCTCGGGGCTGGACCCGGTCGCGGTCGAGGTCATGAGTTCCGTGCTGCGCGAGCGCTGCGACGACAAGGGCAGCCCGGTGCTGTTCTCCTCCCACCAGCTCGATCTGGTCGAGCGCATCTGCGATCGGGTCGGCATCGTCCGCAACGGCGCCATGGTGGCCTGCGGCACGGTGGCCGAGCTGCGCGGCCGCGGTCCGGACCGGCTCGCCATCGATGCGCCCGGCGTCGCCGACGACTGGACCGCCGGGCTGCCGGGCGTGACCGTCGACAGCCGCACCGGTTCGCGCTGGATCCTGCGCATGGCGGACGGATCCGACGATCAGCGGGTGCTCGCCGCCGCGCTCGCGGCCGGTCCGGTGCGCGAATTCGCCCGGGTACTGCCCACTCTCACCGAACTGTTCCGCGACGTGGTCGCGGAGACGGAGGCGGCATGAGCTCGCATGTGTCTGCGCCGCAGGCGATTCGGCTGGTCGCCGGGCGTGAGATCGATGCCCGGCTGCGGTCGCGGTCCTTCCTGGTGATCACCGCGGTGCTGGTGCTGGCCGTGGTGGGCACCGTGCTGCTGTTCCACTTCCTCAACCGCAACAACGCACCCGCCGCGCAGCAGGTGGGGGTGACGGCGAATACCGCGGCGTTCCAACAGGTTCTGGTCGCCGCCGGGCAGACGGCCGGGCAGCGGATCCACACCGCGGTGGTCGACGGGACCGCCGGTGAACAGCAGGTGCGCGACGGCGGCCTCGCGGCCGTGGTGGTCGGCGCCGACGCGGGACGGCTACAGGTCATGACGAAATCGACGCTGCCCGGCGGACTTCAGACCGCCTTCGACCTGGCGGCGCGGCAGATCGCGTTGAACCAGCAGATCACCGCGCTGCACGGCGACCCGGTCGCGGTCGAGCGCGCGGTGGCCTCGGCGTCGGTGAATGTGCGGGCGCTGCAACCGGTGGACCAGCATCACAGCGCCCGCATCGGCATGGCCTCGGTGATCGGCATCCTCACCTACGTGATGCTGGTGATCAGCGTGCAGCTCACCGGCCAGGGGGTGGTGGAGGAGAAGGCGAACCGGATCGTGGAGCTGCTGCTGGCGACCATCCGCCCGTGGGAACTGTTGGCGGGCAAGGTACTCGGCATCGGCGTGGTGACCATCGTGCAGGTCATGCTGCTGGCCGTGGCGGGCGCCGGGGCGGCGATCGCGACCGGGGTGCTGCACCTGTCGGTGGGCGTGGTCGCGAGCGTGGCCGGGTGGGCGCTGCTGTGGTATTTGCTCGGATACTTCCTCTACGCCTTGCTCATTGCGGCGGCGGCCTCGCTGGTCTCCCGTCAGGAGGATCTGGCCTCGGTCGCGACGCCGGTCACGGTCGTGATCATCGCCGCCTATCTGATCGGGCAGACCGTCGTGCCCAGCAACCCGAACGGCCCTGCGGCGACGGCGCTTTCGCTGATACCGTTCTTCTCCCCGGTGGTGATGCCGATGCGCGCGACCTACGGCGTCGCGGGGTGGCAGATGGCCGTCGCCATCGTGCTGACGATCGTCACGCTCGGCATCGTCGCCGGGGTGGCGGGCCGGATCTACCGCAATGCGGTGCTGCTCACCGGCAGCCGGGTATCGCTGCGCACCGCACTCGCCCTGGGGCGCTGAGCATTCCGCCGGTGACCGCTCACCGCGGCCACGGCAGATCGTGCAGCACGGGGAGGATGTCGAAGGCGGCCTCCACCGGCGGGCGGACGGCCTGCTCGACGGGCGGCGGGAGCTGGCCGAGGAAGCGGTCGACCGCGTCGGGCAGCGGTCGCTTGGCGGGCGGCGCGGGTGCCGGGGCGGGCGGACGGCGGTTGTCGTCGGGGCGATTGCCGTTGCGGTTGATACCTCCGCGGTTGTTCCCGTTGCGGTCGTTGCCCCAGCGGTCGTACCCGTTGCGGTCGAAGCCCGCCCGGTCGTATCCGGCGCGGTCGCGGCCCCAGCGGTCGAAGCCCGAGCGGTCGTACCCGTCGCGGTCGCGGCCCCAACGGTCGAAACCCCATCGGTCGTAACCGAATTGGTCGTAGCCGTCGCGGTCGTATCGGCGGTCGTCGTCGGTGGGCCGCGGCTTGCCCCAGCGGTCGTAGCCGTCACGGTTGTATCCCTGGCGATCGAAACCTTGGCGGTCGAAGCCCTGGCGGTCGAATCCTTGGCGGTCGAACCCGGACTTGTCGTATCCGTCGGGACCGTAGTCCGGATCGGGGTTCGGGACCGGAGGTTTCGTCGTCGGCGTGTCGATCGGGTCCGTCTGGGTACCGGAGTCGGTGGTGTGTGTGGCCGTGCCGGATGTGGCGGGCTCCGTGGTGGTGTCGCGTTCGGCGGGCCTGACGGTGGTGTCGGGTCCGGCGGGCTTGGCGGTGGTGTCGGGCTCGGTGGTCGTGGTGGACGAGTCGGGTGCGGGCGCGACGGTTCCCGTCGGCTGGGTCGCGGCCGGGTCTGCGGAAGCCGGTACGGCGGCAACGGCAATCGGACCCACCGCGATCGCCGCGGCGACCACGGCGGCCGTAGTTCTGTTCTTCATTCCCGAAACCGATCTCGTTCTCACGGGCAACTCATTTCAATTCAGCGTTGGAGAGATCCGCCCAAATCGGGCGGGCAATGTCAGCAAACCAAACGATCCTGAGAACCGCCTGACAGACCTGAGAGTAACCTTGTAGCTCAGGCAAAAAGGCTGGTCGGAAGGCTGGCTATCGATGAAAAAGATTCGCAGCAAATTGAACTCGGAATCATGCGGTTGAATACTGAATCGAATAATGAGAGGTAGGCCACTTCGCACCGCGTGCGCTATCGATGGGGTGTCGCGCCGCCGGGAGGAAGACCGACACGGCGTCGGGTTGCCGGGGTGTTTCGGTCTGAGCCGAAAGAGGGTGCGGGGTGGATCGTGCGTTCATACGCTGGCCCACGGTGTCGAAATTCGGGAGGTCGGAATGACGCAATGCATGGAAGCGCACGCCGAAGAGGTTGTCGGGCGGCGGCGCGGGTGGCGAATCCCGCGGTGGCAGGTGAGCGAGCCGGAGCGGGTGCGGCCGGTGGCGTCGGCGCCTACGGTGGGAGAGTTGCTGGTGCGGTTGGATCCGTTCCTCGCGGCGCGGTAGACGAGGACCGGCCGTAGTGGCGGAATGGTGACGGGAGGAGCGGTGCATGAAGCGGATCCACTTCACGCCCGATGATCTGATGCGGGTCCGCGTCGGCGCCTCGCTCGGCGCGTTCGGGGAGACGGTCCTGGCCGCCAGGATGTTTCAGCACACCGGCGCGGCGCTGTTCGACGGCTGGCGGCGGCAGGTGTGCGCGGGGATCCCGGACGATTTCGGGTTGCTCGCCGAACTCCTCCCGCCCGACTCCTGTTTCGTCGATCTGATCACCCCCGTCCGGAGCACGCGGTCGTTGCCCGAGGGCGTCGAGGCGCTACGGCTGGCCTCGCGCGACGAGCTCCGCCGCGAGGTGGACGAGGCACTGAATCGGCGGATTCGCCAGGGCGCCAGGGTGATTCCCGAGTGGGCGGTGAAACTGTCCGACCGCGACGGCGGGACGCTGCGCGAGGTCGTGACCGCGGTCGAGACGTTCCACTCGGTGGCCTTCGCCGGTCGCTGGGTGCACGTGCAGACCCACCTCGACCTCGCCTACGAGCGGATGGCCCGGACCCTGGCCACCGAGGGCGTCGAACGCCTGCTCGCCGAGCTGCCGGGCCGTTGGCGCGCACCGGTTCTCGACATTCCCATCCGCTACTCCTCGGGCGACCTGCACCTCGGTGGTCGCGGGTTGGTGGTTGTCCCGTCCCTTTTCGCGTGGCCCGATCCGGTATTGCTGAAATCCACGGTCGATGCCGATGCCTCGCCGCAGCTCGTCGTTCCCGTGCTGCGGCAGCCCTCGGATCTGGTGGCGGCGTGGGGTCCCCGCCCCGGCGGCGAGGCGCTCGTCGCGCTGCTCGGGCGCACCCGCGCGGCCGCGCTGGAGGCGATCGCGGCGGGCTGCACCACCACCGAACTCGCTCGCCGCCTCGGTATTTCACCCGCGACGGCGAGCGAGCACGCCTCCATCCTGCGCCGCGCCGGACTCGTCGACAGCCGCCGCTACCGCAACACCATGCAGCACGAGGTGACCACGCTCGGCGCCGCGCTGCTGGACGGCGAGCCGGACCGCCGCGGCGTACGCATCGCATAATCCCGGCGACGAATTCGACGCGCATCGAGTGATACCGCTTCGACATCGGGGATCGCCGGTGCGGCAAGGCAATTCGGGGGGATTATTTTATCGTGAAGAAATTACTCGTTCTGGTATCCATATTCTTTGTCTGCCTATTATGGGCGGTGCCAAGCGCCGCCGCGGATCCGATCGGACCCGGACAGTGGACGCCGGACTCCCCGCAGTACGACGTGCAGCTGTGCGCCGGAGGCCAGGCCGACGGCCTGACCTTCACCCTGCCCGCCAGCTCCGGCGGCCTGCGCGACGCGTGTAGCAATGGCAAGGAGCGCGCCGAACGCCGATTCAAGAACTACGCCGACGACGGTCAGAACTACTCCACCGGAACCCGCCAGTTCGCAGGAACTTTCACCATCCAGAGCATGACCGGCGATCGAATCTCGTTGAAGCAGACCTTCAACGGCGACAACGGCCCCTACTTCATGCTGGCCGTGGACAAGTCCCGCCGCCTCTACAACGTCGAAGGCGGCGCCGAGATCGCCCCCGCGGGCACCGCCACCGACGGCACCCCGGTCCAGGTCGACACCATCCACAACACCGCCACCAACGACCTGAAGGTCTACATCAACGGCAACCTCGCCTACGAGGACACCAACGCCCCCGGCGGCGACTTCTACGACAAGTTCGGCGCCTACGAAACCGCCAGCGGCACCGGACCTATCGCCGTGACCTGGAGCAATGTGAATTTCTGGTACCAGTGAGAGGTTCGGCGCTATTCGGCGCGGGCGAAGGCGAGGGTTTCGCCCTCCACTCCCCGCAGCCACAGGGCGTTGCAGGCAGTCGCGATGTCCGCCAAGCCCTCTTCGATGGTCGCGAAGACATTGCCGGGGACCCACCCCATGTCGCCGTTGATCAGTAGGTTGTTGCGGCCGTAGAAGAGGGCCAGGTCGGTGGCGCCCTGGCTGGCGTGGGCGGTGGAGCCGGGGGTGTAGCCGTAGGCGGGGTTGCCTATTTCCCAGGGTTCGAAGTCGAAGAGGCAGACGTCGCCGGGAATCGGTGTGACCGTGGGGTTTTCGCGGTGCGGGGCGGCGGTGAGGCGGGGGACCAGGGTGTAGACCTCGTTGCGGGCGTATTTGGCGTGGAAGGCGTCGCCCTCCTGGGGGAGGGCGTCCCAGACGGCATCGCAGGTGTGCGGGGCCTCGGCGTCGAGCAGGCGGGCCCGGCAGGTCACACCGGCCTTGGTGAGGGTGATCGTGATGTAGCGGGGCATCGGGATCTCCTGTCGGGGGTCACAATTCGGCGAGGACGGCGGACCAGATCTCGAGCGCGTCGTCGATCTGGGCGGCGGACACGATGAGCGGCGGGATCATTCGGACGACATTCATGTGGGCGCCGCAGGTGAGCAGCAGCAGGCCCTTGTCGACCGCGAGCCGCTGGGCGGCGACCGCGGTGGCGGTGTCGGGTTCGCCGGTGGCTGAGACGAATTCGGCGCCCACCATGAGGCCCAGGCCGCGCACGTCGCCGATGGCCGCGGTGGCGCGGTCGCGGACGCCGGTCAGCAGTTGCTGCCCGCGCTTTGCCGCATTGTCCACCAGCCCTTCGGATTCGATGACCTCGATGGTGGCGAGCGCGGCCGCGCAGGCGACCGCATTGCCGCCGTAGGTGCCGCCCTGCGAGCCCGGCCACGCCTGGGCCATCAGCTCCTTGGACGCCGCGATGCCCGACAGCGGGAACCCGCTCGCCAGGCCCTTGGCGATGGTGATGACATCCGGCCGCACGTCGAAGTGCTGGTGCCCGAAGAACTTTCCGGTTCGCCCGAACCCGGTCTGGATCTCGTCGAACACGAGCAGGATGCCGTGCCGATCCGCCCGCTCGCGCAGCCCCTGGAAGAACCTCGTATTGCCCGGAATGTAGCCGCCCTCGCCGAGCACCGGCTCGACGAACAAGGCCGCGGTCTCCGCGGGCGAACTCTGCGTCGCGAACAGATAATCCAGCTCGCGCAGCGCGAAATCGGTGGCCTGCTCCTCGCTCCAGCCGTAGCGGTACGCGGTCGGGAACGGCGCGACGTGCACCCCCGCCATGAGCGGGCTGAACCCGGCCGAGAACCGCGTCCCGGAGGTGGTCATGGTGGCCGCGGCCACCGTGCGGCCGTGGAAACCCCCCTGGAACACAATGACATTCGGCCGTCCGGTGGCCTGCCGCGCCAGGCGCAGCGCCGCCTCGATCGCCTCGCTGCCGGAATTGGAGAAGAACAGCGAGTCCAGCCCGGTGGGCAGCACCTCGCCCAGCCGCTCGGTCAACGCCAGCAGCGGCCGGTGCATGACCGTCGTGTACTGGCCGTGGATCAGGCTGCCGACCTGTGCGCGGGCCGCCTCGACCACCCGCGGGTGGCAGTGGCCGGTGCTGGTCACGCCGATCCCGGCGGTGAAGTCGAGGTATCGGCGGCCGTCGGTGGCGTGGAGATAGCACCCTTCGCCGTGGTCGACGGTGATCGGTGTGGCCTGCTTGAGAACGGGGGAAAGTGCCGTCACGGGGATCCGCCTCCCAGAGGTGTCCGCGGATTGTCTATTGTCGGATTGTTGACAATATGCATAACATGGCGGGCAGGGCCGCAGCAATGGGTTCCGCGGCCACGCGGGTGAGGAGCAGGCGGTGACGCAGACCGACACGGGCCTGGACCGGGCCGAGCAGGCCGCGGTCGACAGCGTGCCCAGCGGGCTTTACATCGGCGGGCGCTGGCGCGAGACGGCCGCGACCATGCCGGTCCACGACCCCGCGACCGGGCGCGTGCTGCGCGCGGTCGCCGACGCCACGCCCGAGGACGGCCTCGCCGCCCTGACCGCCGCCGCCGACGCGCAGCGCGACTGGGCGCGCACGCCGCCGCGCACCCGCAGCGAGATCCTCCTGCGCGCCCACCGGATGCTGCTCGACGACACCGAGCGCCTCGCCCTGATCGCCACCCTGGAGATGGGCAAGCCGCTGGCCGAGGCGCGCGGCGAAATCGCTTATGCCGCAGAGTTCTTCCGCTGGTTCGCCGAGGAGGCCGTGCGCCTGGACGGCGGCTACACCACCGCACCGGCCGGTGGGTCGCGCTTTCTGGTGACACGGCAGCCGGTGGGGCCCAGCCTGCTCATCACGCCCTGGAATTTCCCGATGGCCATGGCGACCCGCAAGATCGGGCCCGCGCTGGCCGCCGGGTGCACCAGCGTGGTGAAACCGGCCGAGCAGACCCCGCTGTGCACGCTGGCGCTCGCCGAGATCCTGCACGCGGCCGGGGTTCCGGCGGGTGTGGTCAATGTCGTCACCACCTCCGACCCGGGTGCGCTGATGACGCCGATGATCCTGGACGAGCGGTCGCGCAAGCTGTCGTTCACCGGCTCCACGGCGGTGGGCAAGGCGCTGCTGGAGCAGTGCGCGCGGACCGTCATGCGGACCTCCATGGAACTCGGCGGCAATGCCCCGTTCCTGGTCTTCGACGACGCCGACCTCGATGCCGCCCTCGAGGGCGTGCTGGCGGCCAAGATGCGCAATATCGGCCAGGCGTGCACGGCCGCCAACCGGATCTTCGTGCAGCGCAGCGTGATCGACGAGTTCGCCGCACGGCTCGCGGAGCGGATGGCGGCGCTGCCGATGGGGCGCGGCACCGAACCGGGCGTCGTGGTGGGCCCGCTGATCGACGCGGCCGCGGTCACGAAGGTGACCGAGCTGGTCGCCGACGCCAGGGCCCGCGGCGCGCGGGTGCTCACCGGTGGTGATCCGGTCGATGGTCCCGGAAACTTCTATCCCGCAACGGTTCTGGTGGATGTCCCGGACGACGCCCGGATGTGCGGCACCGAGATCTTCGGCCCGGTCGCGGCTTTGGCGCCGTTCGACACCGAGGACGAGGCCCTCGCCCGCGCCAACGACACCCCGTACGGCCTGGTGGCGTACGTGTACACCGAGAGCCTGCGCCGTGGGCTGCGGGTGTGCGAGGCGCTGGAGACCGGTATGGTCGGCCTCAATCAGGGCGTGGTGTCCAATCCCGCCGCGCCGTTCGGCGGGGTGAAGGAGTCCGGTCTCGGTCGCGAGGGCGGGCCGACCGGCATCGACGAGTTCCTCGAGACCAAGTACATCGGAGTGCAGCTGTGACCTATCGCATTGCCACCATTCCCGGCGACGGTATCGGGGTCGACGTGACCGCCGAGGCCGTCAAGGTGATCGACGCGGTCCTGCCCGGTGTCTCCTGGACCGAATTCGACTGGTCCTGTGAGCAATACCTGCGGACCGGGGCCATGATGCCGGAGGACGGGCCGCAGCTGCTGTCCCGCTTCGACGCGATTCTGCTCGGCGCGGTGGGCTTTCCGGGGGTGCCGGACCATATTTCGCTGTGGGGCCTGCTGATTCCGCTGCGCCGCGCCTTCGGCCAGTACGTGAATCTGCGGCCGGTGCGGCTGCTGCCCGGTACCGAATCCGCGCTGCGCGACCGCACCGCGGCGGATCTGGACATTCTCATCGTGCGGGAGAATTCCGAGGGCGAGTACTCGGAGATCGGCGGCATCCACAATCCCGGCCGCCCCGAGGAATTCGTGCTCCAGGAGTCGGTGTTCACCCGGGCCGGATGCGAGCGCATCGTCCGCTACGCGTTCGAGCGGGCCCGCGAGCGCGGCCGGAAGGTGTGCTCGGCCACCAAATCCAACGGGCTCATCCACTCGATGCCGTACTGGGACAGCGTATTCGAGCGCATCGCGGCCGAATACCCGGATGTGCGAACCCGGCAGATGCACGTGGACGCACTGGCCGCCGAGATCGTGCTGCACCCGGACCGCCTCGATGTGATCGTGGGCTCGAACCTGTTCGGCGACATCCTCTCCGACCTCGCCGCCGCCGTCACCGGCGGCCTCGGCCTGGCCCCCTCGGGCAATATCAACCCGAATCGGGACGCCCCCTCCATGTTCGAGGCCGTCCACGGCAGCGCCCCCGATATCGCCGGGCAGGGCGTCGCGAATCCGGTGGCGCAGATCCTCGCGGGGAGCATGATGCTCGATCATCTGGGTGAGCGGGCAGCCGCGGCGGCCATCGACCGTGCTGTATGTGAGGTGTTGGCCGACAACAGTATTCGCACCCCGGACCTGGGTGGTACGAGTACGACGACAGAACTCGGCAATGCGATCACCAAGCGCGCGGCCGATCTTGTGTAGCTGAGACGCACCTCATGAGTCAGTGCGTCAGCCAGATGGCCTCTGCCGCAGGGCTTCCCAGGTCGATGGTCCGGTCCGCGATGCGGATGGCGATGGTGCCCGCGAAATCGCGGCGTTCGACGACCGTGATGGGCGTATCCAGGGCGATGCCGACCGAATCGAAGTAGCGGAGCATGGCCGGGTCGAAGTCGGAGATGCGGGCGACGCGGCCGGACTCCCCGGCCTGGAAGGCGCTGAGCTGGCGCGCGGGCGGGGTGGGGACCGCGCCGTCGACCGACGGGATGGGGTCGCCGTGCGGATCCCGGTCGGGGTGGCCGAGTTTGGCGTCGATGCGCTCGACCAGGGTTTCCGAGACGGCGTGCTCGAGCACCTCGGCCTCGTCGTGCACCTCGTCCCAGCCGTAGCCGAGCTCGTTGACCAGGAACGTCTCGATCAGGCGGTGGCGGCGCACCATGGCGATCGCGGCCCGGCGGCCGTTCTCGGTGAGGGTGATCGACCCGTAGCGGGCGTGCTCGACCAACCCCTGGTCGGCGAGCTTGCGGACCGCCTCCGACACCGTCGACGCGGACACGCCGATACGTTCGGCCAGCAGCTTGGTCGACACCTTCTCCGACGACCATTCCTGCGCCGTCCAGATGACCTTCAGATAGTCCTGGGCCACGGACGACAGCACCGGCGCGGCGGTCACGGTCCCGCCGCGGGATTCGTGTGTCGCGGAGGGATCGGCCAGCTCTCGTCGGGTGGCGATATCTCGTTTTCCGGGCACGTCAACGAGCTTAGGCACACCTGCGCCGGTTTCCCACATCGGCGCGCGTCCGATCCCGGCCCGGTAATAGCCGAGTGACGTGAGTGTGACGTCGGGCAGATCGCCGTCTCTCCGCGCCGTGAACATCCGCACCGCCGCATGCCCGTTGTAATACGGCTTGCGTAGGCTGCGGTGTGTGCAGAGATGGCGAAGTCTCGAGGAGATGCCCGCGGATTGGGGCCGGTGCGTGCTCACGATCGGGGTGTTCGACGGTGTGCACCGCGGTCACGCCCAATTGATCAGTCGCGCCGTGAAATCCGCTGCGGTGCGCGGGGTTCCCTCGGTTCTGATGACCTTCGACCCGCACCCGATGGAGGTGGTGCGGCCCGGTTCGCATCCGGCGCAGCTGACCACGCTGACCCGCCGCGCCGAACTGGTCGAGGAACTCGGTATCGACGTGTTCTGCGTGATGCCGTTCACCCAGGACTTCATGAAGCTGACCCCCGCCCGGTACGTGCACGACCTGCTGGTCGAGCGGCTGCACGTGACCGAGGTCGTGGTGGGCGACAACTTCACCTTCGGCAAGAAGGCCGCGGGCACCGTCGACACCATGCGCGAGCTGAGCACCCGCTTCGGTTTCGAGGTCGACGGGGTGAAGCTGGTCGGCGAGCACGCGGTGACGTTCTCCTCCACCTACATCCGGGCCTGCGTGGACGCCGGGGACATGGCCGCGGCCGCCGACGCGCTGGGCCGCCCGCACCGGGTGGAGGGCGTGGTCGTGCACGGCGACGGCCGCGGCCGCGAACTCGGCTTCCCGACCGCCAATGTCGCCCCGCCGATGCACGCAGCCATTCCGGCCGACGGCATCTACGCGGGCTGGTTCACCGTGCTGACCCCCGGCAAGACCATCGGCACCACGCTGCCCGGCAAGCGCGCGATGGCCGCCATCTCGGTCGGCACCAACCCGACCTTCTCCGGCCGCACCCGCACCGTCGAGGCATACGTGCTCGACACCGACGAGGATCTGTACGGCCAGCACGTGGCCGTCGATTTCGTGGAACACGTGCGGGGACAGCGCAAATTCGCCTCCGCCGCCGAACTGGTCACCGAGATCGCCAAGGACGTCGAGCGCACGCGCGACATCCTCGCAACCGCGGACCGAAAGGCCGACGACAAGTAGCCCCCCTTGCTCCCGGCGTGCGACAAGTAGCCCCTTGCTCCCGGCGTGCGACAAGTAGCCCCTTGTTCCCGGCGTGCTTTTGGCCGGGAACCCCCCATCCGGTAGGCTGGCTCGTCGGGTTTGCTGCGGTCCGTGGTGGCGCCCGCCCGGGGTTTCCCGGTTCTTCCGAGCGCGGACTGGAATATCAGGAGTGAATTCGTGGCTCTGACCACCGAGCAGAAGAAGGCGATTCTCGCCGAGTACGGCGTGCACGAGAAGGACACCGGTTCGCCGGAGGCCCAGATCGCGATGCTGACCAAGCGGATCTCCGACATCACCGAGCACCTCAAGAAGCACAAGCACGATCACCACACGCGCCACGGCCTGATGCAGCTCATCGGTCGTCGCAAGCGCCTGTCGAAGTACCTGCAGGACAAGGACATCGAGCGCTACCGTGCGCTGATCGAGCGGCTCGGACTGCGTCGCTGAGTCTGCGACACACGATCTGCACGAGGCAGTTCACAAGGCAGCCGATGGGGAGGCATAGAATCTCCCCGTCGGCTAGTCGTGTATAGGCCAATCGGCCGGTACCCGACGACCCGCACAGCCGTATGCACCCGTCCGCGTGGCGTCGGTCTTCGGTAGTGGTCTTTCGGCAGGAAAGGATTGCCGGAGGGCTTCGATCGATGACCGCCTCCGCGTCGCCGCTTCCACGGGGAACGGCCGGGTGTGCGCGTCGCGGCCAGGAGGGCCGTAGCGCGCCCGAGCCGGGTACGGCTGCACCCCTGCCAAGGGACACACTGCTGGATCGCGCGTATTCGCGCTGGATCCGGCGAAGACGAGAGGTTGAGAAGAGAAAATGTCCGATACCGTGACCAGCTCCGCCGTCGAGGTCGAACCCGGCGTGTTCGAATCGGTCGCCCTGATCGACAACGGCAAGTACGGCACCCGCACGGTGCGTTTCGAGACCGGTCGCCTGGCCAAGCAGGCCGCCGGTTCGGTCGTCGCCTACCTGGACGACGAGACCATGCTGCTGTCGGCCACCACCGCCGGCAAGCACCCCAAGGATCAGTTCGACTTCTTCCCGCTGACGGTCGACGTCGAGGAGCGCATGTACGCTGCGGGCCGCATCCCCGGCTCGTTCTTCCGTCGTGAGGGCCGCCCCTCCACCGACGCGATCCTGACCTGCCGCCTGATCGACCGCCCGCTGCGCCCGTCGTTCGTCGACGGCCTGCGCAACGAGATCCAGGTCGTCGTGACGGTCATGAGCCTGGATCCCAAGGATCTCTACGACGTGGTCGCCATCAACGCGGCCTCGGCGTCCACCCAGCTCGCGGGCCTGCCGTTCTCCGGCCCGGTCGGCGGCGTGCGGGTGGCGCTGATCGAGGGCCAGTGGGTGGCGTTCCCGACCACCGAGCAGCTGGAAGACGCCGTGTTCGACATGGTCGTGGCCGGGCGCGTGGTGGAATCCGGCGACGTCGCCATCATGATGGTCGAGGCCGAGGCCACCGAGAAGGTCATCGCGCTGGTCGAGGGCGGCGCGCAGGCGCCGACGGAAACCGTTGTGGCCGAGGGCCTCGAGGCCGCCAAGCCGTTCATCGCCCGGCTCTGCCGCGCCCAGGCGGACCTGGCCGGTCTGGCCTCCAAGCCGACCGAGGAGTTCCCGGTCTTCCCGCCCTACGAGCAGGACGTGTACGTCGCCGTCGAGGGCACCGCGAAGCGGCCGCTGGCCGAGGCGCTGTCCATTGCGGGCAAGCAGGAGCGCGAGGAGAAGATCGACGAGATCAAGCTGGAGGTGCTGTCCAGCCTCGCCGAGGATTTCGCGGGCCGCGAGAAGGAGATCGGCGCGGCGTTCCGCTCGGTCACCAAGAAGCTTGTGCGCCAGCGCATCCTGTCCGACGGCTTCCGCATCGACGGCCGCGGGCTGGCCGATATCCGCGCCCTGTCCGCCGAGGTGGCCGTGGTCCCGCGGGCGCACGGCTCGGCGCTGTTCGAGCGCGGCGAGACCCAGATCCTGGGCGTCACCACCCTCGACATGGTGAAGATGGCGCAGCAGGTCGACTCGCTCGGCCCGGAGACCTCCAAGCGCTACATGCACCACTACAACTTCCCGCCGTTCTCCACCGGTGAGACCGGCCGCGTCGGTTCGCCGAAGCGGCGCGAGATCGGCCACGGCGCCCTCGCCGAGCGCGCCCTGATCCCGGTGCTGCCGAGCCAGGACGAGTTCCCGTACGCCATCCGCCAGGTGTCGGAGGCGTTGGGCTCCAACGGTTCCACCTCGATGGGTTCGGTGTGCGCGTCGACCCTGTCGCTGCTGAACGCCGGTGTGCCGCTGAAGGCGCCGGTGGCCGGTATCGCCATGGGCCTGGTGTCCGATGCGGTCACCAACGACCGGGGCGAGGAGGAGATCCGCTACGTCGCGCTGACCGACATCCTCGGCGCCGAGGATGCCTTCGGCGACATGGACTTCAAGTGCGCCGGCACCCGCGATTTCGTCACCGCGCTGCAACTGGACACCAAGCTCGACGGCATTCCGTCGAAGGTGCTGGCCGGTGCGCTGAACCAGGCGCGCGACGCCCGTCTGACCATCCTGGACGTGATGGCCGAGGCCATCGCCGACCCGGACGAGATGAGCCCCTACGCGCCGCGCGTCACCGCGATCAAGATCCCGGTCGACAAGATCGGCGAGGTGATCGGGCCCAAGGGCAAGGTCATCAACCAGATCACCGAGGACACCGGCGCCAACATCTCCATCGAGGACGACGGCACCGTGTTCGTCGGCGCGACCGACGGCCCGTCGGCGCAGGCCGCGATCGATGCGATCAACGCCATCGCCAACCCGCAGCTGCCGAAGGTCGGCGAGCGCTTCCTCGGCACGGTCGTCAAGACCACCGCCTTCGGCGCGTTCGTCTCGCTGCTGCCGGGCCGCGACGGCCTGGTGCACATCTCCAAGCTGGGCAACGGCAAGCGCGTGGGCAAGGTCGAGGACGTGGTGAACGTCGGTGACAAGCTGCGCGTGGAGATCGCCGATATCGACAACCGCGGCAAGATCTCGCTGGTGCCGGTCGACGACGAGTCCGAGACCGCAAGCGACACTGCTGCGGCCGAGGCCGGTGCCGAGTAAACATTTCGGTGTGACGAAGAAGAAGTCTGTGGCCCCCTTGCTCGGCACCGAGCAAGGGGGTTCTTCTCTCCGACTGTCCGCGACGGATGCTCCGATCGCGGACAGTGGTGTGCGGAGATCCGTGCTGCCCGGCGGGCTGCGGGTGGTCTCCGAACACGTGCCCGGCGTCCGATCGGCATCGATCGGCGTGTGGGTCGGTGTGGGCTCGCGCGATGAGAGCCCCACCGTCGCCGGCGCCGCGCACTTTCTGGAACATCTGCTGTTCAAGGCGACTCCGACGCGATCGGCGCTGGAGATCGCGCAGGCGGTCGATGCCGTCGGCGGCGAGCTCAACGCCTTCACCGCCAAGGAGCAGACCTGCTACTACGCCCATGTGCTGGACGAGGACCTACCGCTCGCGGTGGAACTGGTGTCGGACGTGGTGCTCAACGGGCTGTGCCGCGCCGAGGACGTCGGCGTGGAGCGTCAGGTCGTGCTCGAGGAGATCTCGATGCGCGACGACGATCCGGAGGACATGGTCGGTGATGTGTTCCTCACGGCGCTGTTCGGCGACCATCCGGTCGGGCGGCCGGTGATCGGCACGGTGGAGTCCATCGAGTCGATGACCGCCGCCCAGTTGCGCGGCTTCCATCAGCGCCGCTACCGCCCGGAGCGGATGGTGGTCGCGGTGGCGGGCAACGTGGAGCACGAGCACACGGTGGAACTGGTGCGGCGGGCCTTCGCCGGGCGGCTCGATCCCACCCGGGAGCCGGCGCCGCGGCGGGAGGGCCACTTCCGCACCCGGACGCCCCCGCAGCTGCACTGGATCCATCGCGACAGCGAACAGGCGCACCTGGTGTTCGGCGTGCGGGCCTTCGGGCGGCACGACGGCGCCAAGCGCTGGCCGCTGTCGGTGCTCAACACCTTGCTCGGCGGCGGGCTGAGTTCGCGCCTGTTCCAACGGATCCGGGAGGAGCGCGGGCTGGCCTACTCGGTGTACTCCAGCGTGGACACCTTCGCCGACACCGGCGCGTTCTCGGTGTATCTGGGTTGCCAGCCCGAAAACCTCGGGCAGGTGGCGACTCTCGCGCGCGAGGTGCTCGAGGAGGTGGCCACCGACGGCATCTCCGACGCCGAATGCGCCCGCGCCAAGGGCTCGCTGCGCGGCGGACTCGTTCTGGGCCTGGAGGACTCGGGCTCCCGCATGAACCGCATCGGCCGCAGCGAGCTCAGCTACGGCAACCACCGCAGCGTCTCCGAAACGCTGGCCCGCATCGACGCGGTAACCACCGACGAGGTCTCGGCCGTAGCCCGAACCCTCCTGTCCCGCCCCTTCGCCGCCTCGGTAGCGGGCCCCTACCGCCGCACCCGCGACCTCCCCTCGGCGGTCCGCCGCCTGGTGAACTGACGAGAATCCCGGCACCCCAATGGTTCCGGCCAAAAACACGCCGGAACCATTGGGCCGGAGGCGCGCCGGGACCGGTACTCGCCCTGTCATTCCGGCGTCTCGTGTCAACGTTGTCATTCCGGCGTCTCGTGTCAATGTTGTCATTCCGGCGTCTCGTGTCAATGTTGTCATTCCGGCGTCTCGTGTCAATGTTGTCATTCCGGCGTCTCGTGTCAACGTTGTCATTCCGGCGTCTCGCGTCAACGTTGTCATCCCGGTGTCTCGCGTCAACTCTATGATCCCGGCGTGCTTTTGGCCGGGATCCATCCGTAACCTGCTGCTTACCAGTAGATTCCGGCCAAAAGCATGCCGGAATCACGGGTGTCGGTGGGAATGGCGGGGGCGGTGGGGATGACGGGGCCGTAGGGTCGTGGGGTGCGTTGGAGTTGTGGGGCGGGGGAGATGTGATCGAGGTCGAGCGGGTGCTGGCGCGGGCGGATGCGGCTCGGGAGCTGGGGCGGGTCGAGGAGGCTCGGCGGATTGTGGGGGAGGCGCTGGTTGTCGCGCCGGAGGATCCGGCGCTGCTGGAGCGGATGGCCGATATCGCCTATCGGTTGGGGCGGATCGATGAGGCGGTGCGGGTGGCGGGGGCGGCGCTGGCCGCCGATCCGGGACGGACCGATGCGCATTTGACGGCGGCGCTGGCCTTCGAGGTGCGGGGGCGGACCGAGGCGTCGATGCGGCACGCGCGCACGGCCGTTGCGCAGGCCCCGCACGACACCAGCGTGCAGTTGACCGTGGCGGGGCTGCTGGCGCGGTCGCCGGAGCGCACCGAGGCCGATGCCGAACAGGCGCGGGATCTGGTGGTGCGGGCGATCGAGCGGTCCCCGTGGTCGGCGGGGGCGCAGCTGTCGGCGGCGCGGGTGTATCTGCTGCTGCGCGACGACGCGGCCGCGCGGCGGCACATCGCGGCGGGGCTCGAGCTCGACCCCGTACACGCCGATCTGCTTGCCCTCGAGGCGCGCACCGAATTCGAGCAGCCGCTGTCGCCGACGCGGGCCCGGGCGGTCGGCATTCTGCGCGGGCTGCTGGGCGCGAATCCCGGGCACGCCGAGGCGCGTCGGCTGCTGTCGATCATCACGTGGCGGGCGCTGCTGCGGCTGGCCGGGTGGGTGTGGGCCTACGTGCTGGTGCTGGTGCTCGCGTCGGAGTGGTTGGGGCACGGGGGATTACACGTGGTCGGCAGGCTGTCGTTCTGGGTGATCCCGCTCGCGTGGATCGGCGTGTTCCGCAGGCTGCGACGGCAGCTGCCGCGGCAGTATCTGCGGCGTCGCCTGCTGAGCCGCCCCGAAGCCCTACTGGCCCTGCCGATTCTGATCCTCGCCGGTCTGATCGTCGATATCGGCACCGCGCTGCTGTACTCCGACACGATCGCCGCGCCGCGCGGTGGCTACGTGCTGCTGCTGTTCGGCGTCGCGGGCGCGGCCCTCGGCCATTTCCTGCTGTTCTGCGCCTGGTTGCGCCGCGCCGACGGCGAGGAGGACCGCGGCAACAGCTTCGACTACGCGGGGCTGGGCACCATTACCGTGCTGGCGTTCGCCCTGCTCGTCGGCATTCCCGCCGCCGCCCTCGCGCCCTGGTCGCACCAACCCGCCGCGATGTGGGTCTACGTCGCCGTCGTGGGGCTGGTGGCGGGCACCCTGGTGCTCGAGGTGCTGGTCGTGGCGATCATCGCCCGCGCCGACTACGAACTGCGCCGAATCCTCGCGGTGCTGCTCCCCGTCGCGCTGCTGCTCGCCGCCGGGACCTGGTGGGGCACGCATCATCTCACCGCCGACCACTTCCGCTCCGATGGTCGAGTGGTCACGAGTTCAGCCGGTCGCTCGGGCGCTGTTGGCGGCGGCGATGACCGCGTCGATGAGGCCGGGGAGCGCGGAGTCCAGCTCGTCGGTGCGCAGCCGGGCGTAGGTCTGACCGTCCTCGACGATGCGCTCGGTGACACCCGCCTCGCGCAGAATCTTGAAGTGGTGGGTGGCGGTGGATTTGTTGATGCCGTCGTAGAGCAGGCTGCATCGCACCGCCGCGCGCGCATTGCCGAGGCGGCGCACCATTTCCAACCGCACGGGATCCTGGAGGGCACCGAGTACCGCCTGCACGGTGCCGACCGGATGGGCCTCCACGGTCGCTTTCGTGTGCATGATGATCTTCCTCACTACCGGTTCGATGGGAATCGTACCGAGGGCTACGGTTGTTGAGTTCGATCAGAATCGAACTTACCTGACGGAGAGAGTGATGGCAGCGATCGTGGCAACCGCCCCCGCCCAGCGGACGGCTCAACCCTGGGCGTACGCGCTGATCCTGGCCGCCAGCGGGGTGGCGCTGGGAGTGTCCGGAGCCCCCGCACCGCTGTACGGCCTCTACCAGAAGCAGTGGCATTTCTCGCCGCTGACCACCACGATCGTGTTCGCCGTGTACGCCGTCGCCGCGCTCGCGGCCGTGCTGGTGTCGGGCAAGATCTCCGATGTCGTCGGGCGCAAGCCGGTGCTGCTGGGCGCGTTCGTCACCATGGTGATCGGCCTGGTGGTGTTCCTGCTCGCCGACAATGTGGCGATGCTGCTGCTGGCGCGGGCGCTGCACGGCATCGCGGTCGGCGCCACGGTGGTCGCCGGGGCGGCGGCGCTGCTGGATCTGCGGCCGCAACACGGTGCCCGGTCCGGACAGCTCAGCGGCGTCGCGTTCAATGTCGGTATGGCCGTGGCCATTCTGGGCTCGGCGGTGCTGGCGCAGTACGTGCCGCATCCGCTGCGCACCCCCTACGTGGTGATCACGGTGCTGTGCCTGCTGATCGCGGCCGGGGTGGTGCTCATGGAGGAGACCCACACCGCGCGCGTCGCGGGCCCGATCCGGATCGCGAAACCCGCCGTGCCGCAGGAGATCCGGTCCGACTTCTGGTTCGCGGCGCTGGGCGTGATGGCGGCCTGGTCGGTGCTGGGCGTGCTGCTGTCGCTGTATCCCTCGCTGGCGACCGAGCGCACCGGCGTGCACAACCTGGTCTTCGGCGGCGCGGTCGTCGCCTCCACCGCGACCGCCGGGGCGACCGTGCAGCTGCTCGCCACCCGAATCCCGGCCCGGTGGGCGGCGATCGGCGGCGACACCGGCATGGCGATCGCGCTGCTGCTCACGATTCCGGCGTTGGCCAGCCACAACTGGGTGGTCGTGCTGCTGGCCGGGGTGCTGCTCGGCGGCACCTTCGGGCTCGGCTTCGGCGGCTCGCTGCGGCACCTGGCCAACGTTGTGCCGCAACACAAGCGGGGCGAGACCATGTCGGCCTACTACCTGCTCGCCTACTCGGCGATGGCGCTGCCGACCGTGGTCGCGGGCTGGGCGGCGACCACCTGGGGGATGGGCCGGGTGTTCCCGTGGTTCGTGGTGGCGGTCGCGCTGGCCTGCCTCGGCGCGGCGGCGATCGGGTTGCGGGGCAACCGAACCGTGACCACCACCTCCGTGCGCTGAAACATATTGTGATGTAACGGAATCGCCGCTCATTCCGCACCGAGCGGCGTTTTCCGGTTACTATGCGGCTATGCGGCGGCGGGGGCGGTTCGTGGAACGGATACACCGTCGGATGCAGCGGTCGGCGCTGTTGCTGTCGGTGGTATCCGCGGTGGTCGGCGGCCTGTTGATCGCCGGGCTCACCTGGTGGCTGTTGTATTTTCTGTTCGGCGCCGAGACCGAGACGCCCAATCAGGTGGACCTGACCAAGATCTCGCTGTCGGTGACGGCCGGGGTGGGCGGCGCGGTCGCCCTGGTGGTGGCCTACCGGCGGCAGCGCGACAACGAGCGCGGGCGCTTCGCCGAACTGTTCGGGGCGGCGGCCAAGCAGCTGGGTGACTCCGACGTGGCGGTGCGCATCGCCGGGGTGTACGCCATGGCCGGTGTCGCAGACGAATTCAGCGCCCGCGGGCGGCGGCAGCAGTGCATCGATGTGCTGTGCGGGTATTTACGCATGCCGTTCGATCCCGCCGAGGGGGCCAGCCACCTGGCCACCCGCGCCGAGACCGAGTTACGGCCCGAGGCCCGGGTGGAGCGGATCTACCGGGTCCGGCAGAACGACAGCGAGGTGCGCCGCACCATCGTCGCGGTGATCGTCGCGCACATCCGTCCGGGCGTCGAAACCTCGTGGTCGACATACAATTTCAACTTCGACGACGCCGTGCTCGAGGATGTCGACTTCCGGTACGTGGTGTTCGCGGGGCGGCACACGCACTTTCGCGGGGCGGTGTTCACCGGCACCCGGATGACGAACTTCGAGCAGGCGCAGTTCCGCGGCAAGCACACCACCTTCCACGGCGCGAAGTTCCGGGTCGCGGTGTCGTTCCGCAATGCGCGCTTCGTGCCCGACCATATCGACGATCCGTCCGATCTGGGCCGCACCGGAACGAGTTTCGTGCATTCGATGTTCTCGGGGCCGACCACGTTCGAGGGCGCCCGGTTCGCTGGGCCGCGCACCCGATTCATCGACGCCACCTTCGCCGGCGACCAGACCGTGTTCAGCCGCGCCCATTTCAGCGCCGAGTCGACCACGTTCGAGGGCGCCACCTTCGACGGCGGCCGGGTGCGCTTCGACGGCACCGTATTCGACGGCGCCCGAATCAGTTTCGCGTCCGCGCACTTCTACGCGGGTCGCGTCGGCTTCGACGACGCACACCTGGGCGCCCGCGCCCGCTGGCGGCACAGCCCCACCGACCGCACCGATTTCACCAGCGCCGACTACCACGGCACCGTCTCCTTCGACGACGCCGTCCTCGCGGGCCGCCTGGCCGACTTCTCCGACGGCGACTTCTTCGGCGAAATCTCCTTCCGCCGCACAGCTTTCGCGGCGGACGAGGTCCGATTCGACTACCCGAAGGCGTGGGTGGGGCTGCACTTCCTGTGGGACACAGACCCTTCGTTGAAGCCCGCCAATGTCAAGCCCGACACCTGGCCACCGACACCGGCGGAACTCCCTCCGGTACCGGCGGATTGAGTGCTCCCGGTGCCCTGGCGGTTGTTACGGCCGGTCGAACTCGCCGTCTTTCACGCCTGCGGTGAAGGCATCCCACTCACCGGGGGTGAAGACGAGCGCGGGGCCGGTCGGGTCCTTCGAGTCGCGCACGC
Source organism: Nocardia terpenica (assembly GCF_013186535.1). Lineage (NCBI taxonomy): Bacteria > Bacillati > Actinomycetota > Actinomycetes > Mycobacteriales > Nocardiaceae > Nocardia > Nocardia terpenica. Next base: position 1,348,493 of record NZ_JABMCZ010000005.1, on the reverse strand, counting down.
CAACATGGCCGCCCCCCAAGTGCGCCGCTTCAACGCAGGCGTCCTTGGTCGGGCTCTTCGTCGACTTGAACCACTGGGCTTCGCTCAGGTCGATCACGGACTAGCTCCTTCGCGATTTGGAGGATGCGCCGATACGACTCGTCCTCGCTCAGCGCCACCGCTTCGATGGCCTCATACGCTTCACGATACTTGGTGATCTCACCCTCCCCGCCGAGGTACAGATCGCCCGTGGGCCGTTCGACGTAAACCATTGGGGGCTCGTTCATCCACTCCAATTTTTGTGCGGGGAATTCCAGCAGTACGAACGGGCCTATCAGCAGGCCGAGATGCTCACCAGCCTCCTGCGGAACGACGCGGATGGATACGTTCTCGAGCCTGCTGATGTTTGCGAGGTGGGTCAGTTGCTCGGCCATGACTTCGACGCCACCAACCTGCTGGTGTAGGACGGCTTCCGACAGCAGAACCCGAAGCCTGAAGCCGCCCGGGTCGTCCTCCAGTCGCTTCTGTCTCTTTGTTGCCAGTTCGATTGCCCGCACCATATCTTCATCGCTGATCCCGGGTTTGGCCACCCGCAGCATCGCGGTTCTGTAGGCCGGAGTCTGCAACAGACCTGGCGGTAGGACTACCTGGTACGTCATTACGACACAGGCCGAGTCCTCCAGTCCGAGGTACATGTCGAAGTCCTCCGAGAACGCCTCGCCGAACTTCTGCCACCACCCAGCGTCGCCCGCGTCGTTGGCAAGGGCGAGCACCACCTGAACCATCTCGGGGGGTGCCTTGTAGAGCTTGCACAACCCCAACAGTGAGAGCTTCGCGGGAGGCTTGGCGCCTTGCCCGGTCTCCCAGCTCCACAGGGTCTGTCTGCCGACACCGGCCTCACGAGCTGCCTGAGTTTGGCTCATCTTGGCCGACTCTCTAAGGCGTACAAGGGTTTTCGCCAGAAGTCTACGAGGAAGCGTCGAACCTGCCATGCGACACCTTCTTTAGCCTAAGTAGATGTGCTGTTCCAACTTCGAACAATCCTAGTTTGTACTGAAAGGGCATGGAACGTTCCATCTTGTTCCCGATAGGTGTGTACTGGACGCATAGCGAACCCAAACATCCATGTACGCAATGAATTTGGAGGGTATCCGTGACCGTCCAAGGCGATCCATCCAGTCGAACGCGCGCGAGGAAGTTGTGTCCGGACTCGGTCGGCTCGGCGGCCGAGATGGCTGTGCTGAAGATTCTTGCGCCCGGTGGGCTGCTCACGTGTGACCAGCTTGCCGCGCAGGCTCGTCAGACCATGCGGACTACGCGGGGGGCCATTCTCCGGCTTCAGGGGCGTGGTCTGGTCGTGCCGACCTACAACCGGGCGCGGTGGCAGATCACCGCGCGTGGGCGGGCGGTGGAGGCTGCCAAGGGCCGCCGGTTCGCTTGGATGTCATAGCAACAGGAGGCGAGAATTCGCGATGGACGACATTTTTCGGGTCACACGGGTGCGGGGGCTGACCGAGCGGGCGGCGCAGGCTGGTTATCACCTTGTGTGCGAGGCCCATTCATCGGTCAGCTGGATCTTGCTGGACAACGAGGACGGCGAACGTATCCACTCGGCGAAGACGCTCGATCAGATCGAGCGGATTCTCAGCGAATAATTCTCTGACAAAAGGGATTACAGTCGGATGACCGAGCGCAGCACCTCACGTCGGCGTGACTTCGACAGGGCCTGTTCTACCTCGCTCAATGAGATTGTCTCGGTGACAAAGGCATCCAGGTCGAGCAGGCCCTGCCGGTGGAATCCGATCAGGGCGGGGAAGTCGCGTGCGGGGAGGGTGTCGCCGTACCAGGAGGACCTGATCGAGCCGCCGCGCACGCGTAGCTCGTGCAGGGGAATGTCCACCTGCTCGTCGGGGGCGGGTAGGCCGAGCATGACGAGCGTTCCCGCCGGGCCGCGTGCGCGCAGCGCCTGTTTCCAGGTCTCGAGCCGGGCGGTCGTGTCGATGACAACGTCCGCGCCGAGCCCGCCGGTCAGTTCGAGAATCCGTGGCACCGGGTCGGCGACGCTGGTATCGATGGTGTGGGTAGCGCCGAAACCGCTGGCCCACTCCAGGTTTCGCGGGACATCGTCGATGGCGACGATGGGATCGGCCCCGGCCAGCCGTGCTCCGGCGATCGCGGCACTACCGATGCCGTCACAACCGAAAACCGCGACACTGTCACCCCGTTCGACCCCGCCGGTATTCAGGGCGGCGCCGATACCGGTGGCAATTCCGCACCCGAGCGGCGCGGCCGCGGTCGGCGGGACCGCCGGATCGACCTTGGTGCACTGTCTCGCGTGGACGAGGGTTTTCTCGGCAAAGCCCCCGACCCCGAGTACCGGAGTGAGCGGGGTGCCGTCGGTGAGGGTCATGGGCTGGTCGGCGGTCAGCGGCGACAGACAGTTCCAGGGTTTACCTCTGCGACAGGCGCGACAGATTCCACACACCGCCCGCCAATTCAGAATGACGAAATCCCCCACCGCCACCTCGCCCACCTCATCCCCAACCTGCTCCACCACACCTGCGGCTTCATGGCCGAGCAGAAACGGGAAACCATCACCAACCCTGCCGTCCCGGTAATTCTGATCCGTCTCGCACACCCCGCACGCCTGTATCCGGACCACCACCTCGCGCGGGCCCGGATCCGGAACCTGAATCCGCACCACCTCGACCGCCGCCTGCCTCGACCGTGCGATCACGCCATCAACCAGCTGCGCCACCGACTTTCCCTTCCCGTACACACACCCAGCCCACAGCGCTGGACAATCCCGGTGTGGTGGAACCGTCGACCATGCCCAGCCAGCATAAACACGGCCACCGACAATGCCGGGCTACCACCGGTCGTTTCCCTCGGGTCCGATGTCGGGGATCACAGCAGTCGGTCGACGAGCCTGTCGATGTAGTCCGCGGTGAGCGGGCCCATGTCGAATAAGACGCGGATGTACATCGGGGCCAGGATGTGATCCAGCACGTCGAACGCGTCGGGCGCGTGCTCGCCGCGGTCGTGGGCGCGATCGAGCATGGACTGTAGTTGCCGCATGCGTTCGGTGCGGAGGTTGTGAGCGGCCCGCAGGCCCTGCTGGCCGTTGCTCGACAGGGCGACGGCCAGGTGTAGCACCGCCGGGCCGTCGGGTCCGGTGATTTCGCGGGCCACTTGGGCCGCGTAAGTGCGCAGGTCGCCGTCCAGGCTCCCGGTGTCGGGCATCGGTGACACCGCGTTGAGGCGGGCGAGCGCCACCTCGGTGAGCAGGCTTTCCAGATTGCCCCACCGGCGGTAGATGCTGCTGTCGGCTACGCCCGCGCGGGCCGCGACCTCGCCGACGGTGAAGTTGCCGTAGCCGCGTTCGCTGATCAGGTCGGTGACGGCCCGGTGGACCGCCGCGCCGACGCGGGCGGCGCGCCCGCCGGGCCGTCGGAGTGGCTGTCGCTCGTTCACGCCACACACCTTAACGCAGTCGACGCTTGCGTTTACGAGGCAGCGCCCTTACACTCCTCTAACGCAGTCATCGACTGCTTTAGCGCGCCAGGGTGGAAACGCTGTTCGCGTCGGCCTTGGCCAGCGCAACCAACGATTGAGAGGAATTCCTTTTGGCTCCATCGGATCAGGCCGTAGGTGGTCGCGAGAGCCGGGCCGCCGACTACTCCGTGGTGATTGCCGGAGGCGGCCCAGTGGGCCTGATGTTGGCGTGCGAGCTGAGGTTGTCCGGCGTCGACGTGCTGGTGATCGAGCGGCTCACGAGTATCGACCCGACGATGAAAGCCGGGTACGTGAACTTGGCTACGGCTCAGGCCTTTCAGCGGCGTGGCATGTTGCCGCAACTGCAGGAGCGCCACGACGCCGCAGTGGAGCGGACGCGGAAGTTCTTGGCGTCCAAGGGAATCGAGAACGCTGGCGGCGGTCCGGTCGGAGCCCACTTCGCGGGTATTGTGCTCGACACCAGTCTGATTGATTTCACCGGTCCGATGTTCACGCATGCCGGACCGGCGGCGGGCGTAATCCTGGTGTCGCAGCAGGAGATCGAGGCGCTGCTGAACGAGCGTGCGGCCGACCTCGGCGTCACGGTGCTGCGCGGCGCCGAAGTCGCCGGATTCACCGCCGACGGTGACGGTGTCACAGTCGAATTGGGCGACGGGCGCACGGTTCGAGGCGAATGGCTGGTGGGCGCCGACGGTGGACGCAGTGTCGTGCGCAAGCTCGCCGGGTTCGAATTCCCCGGTGTGGACCCGGAAGTCACGGCGCGCCAGTTCGTTGTCGACATGATCGGTCACGAGAAACTGCGAGCGGGGTGGAATCGCACCGACGGCGGCGTCTATCTGCATGGGCCGTACCCGGGGCGGGTGGTCACCGTCGAGTTCGATGGTCCACCGGAAGATCGTGAAGCACCCATCACGCCAGCGGAATTGGAGGCGACGTTACGGAAGGTGGCAGGTGTCGACGTCGAAGTCACCGCGATCCACTCGGCTACTCGCTTCACCGACCACACGCGACAGGCGAACACGTATCGACTGGGTCGGGTGCTGCTGGCCGGCGATGCGGCACACGTGCATTCGCCATTGGGCGGACAAGGGCAGAATCTCGGCATCGGTGACGCGGTGAACCTGGGTTGGAAACTCGCCGCCGTTGTGAAGGGTACGGCGCCAGCGGATTTGCTCGACACCTACACCGCCGAGCGGCATCCGATCGGCCAGTGGGTGTTGGAGTGGACGCGCGCACAAGTCGCCGCCATGCGAACCGATGCGCGCAGCCTGGCACTGCGCAACGTGCTCAGCGACCTCATCTCCACGCCCGACGGCGCGACCTATGTGCTGACCAAGCTGTCCGGTGCACTGCACCGGTACGAGTCCGGGGACCACGAGTTGGTCGGAGCGCCCGCCCCGGACATCGAGTTGGCCGACGGCACACGCGTTGGCGACCATTGCGCGGACGGACGTGCGCTGCTGATGGATCTGGCCGATAACGCGACGGTGCGGGAGGCGGTCGATGGCTGGGCAGATCGGGTACGGGTGGTGTCGATCAAACCCGCGCAGCAGGTGGCGTGGTCCGCGCTGCTCGTCCGGCCCGACGGGTACGTCGCGTGGGCCGCCGACGAGAACCCGGATATGTCCGCCCTGTCGATCGCCCTGCGCCGGTGGTTCGGTGGGCCGACTCTTCGAGATTCTTCACCGTCGGCTCACTGATCTGCCGTGGCCTCAGCCGACGGCCCGGTCGAGGAGGTCGCGGATGGCCTGGGCGACATCGTCGGCCGCGTCGATGTGGATGGTGCTGTGGCTGGCGTTGGGCACGGAGCGGTATTCGCCCTGGGGTGTGGAGTCGGCCATGGTGGTGTAGAGGCGTTGTTTGGCCTCGGTGAGTTGGCGCAGGGTTGCGGAGTTCCTGTAGTAGAGGCGCATGCCGAGGTCTACGCCGAGGGCCGCGACGGTGATCATCGGGACGTCGGGAAAGGGTCCGCCGCTGCGGATTTCGTCGATCACGGCGTCCTGATTGCTGCGCTCGGCCGCGGCGATCAGGTTCCATTCCATGCTCGCGTGTGCGGCGACGAGCATTGTGCGGGGTGGGTCGGGCCAGTCGGAGAACATCTTTCGGTAGAACAGTCGCGCCGACAGGCTCAGCAGCCGCAGTTGCGTGGCGCCGGGCATCGGTTGCGGTCGCAGCTTCAGGGTGTCGGGCATGTGGCGGTCCCACTCTTCTGTGATCACGTCGAGTGCGAGCAGGGCCGCCACATCGTGGGGAAACAACTGTCCGAAGCGGCGGGCGTAGGCACCCCCGAGCGAATGCGCGACCAGCACATACGGTCCGGGAATCTCGGCCTTGCGCAACAGATCACGCAGTTCGATCGCGATATCGGTTGCCGGGCGGGGGAGTTCGAGCCGATCGCTCCAACCGGTGCCGCCGCGGTCGTACACCACCGAGGTGGTCCACCGTGCCACCCGCCGCTGCACCCCCCACCAGTCCAAGCCCACCCCACCGGCGCCCGGCACGAACACCACCGACGGACCGCCGCTACCCGATCGGCACAGGAACAACTTGCGACCATCGAGCGAATAATGCCGCCCGAGCTGCAATGCGGGCGCGCTCCATGGTGCGTGGCCTATGCGAGACAACCGAACCCCTCCCACCTGATCTGTATACCCATAACTATACGTATACATGCTCGGTTGGCAACCGCCACGCGGCCCGCGCTCCTTCTTATAACCGACGGCTCGACAGCGCCGGACTTGCCGGGCTCTCGCGCATGACGCCGAGGCGCATCAGCCACAGGTTGTAGCGGCGGATGCGGTGCGGTTTGCGAATCGAGCCGGTGAGCTCGAGCTCGGCGCGGTCCAGCAGCGACTCCACGCAGTCGTCGTGCAGCCATCGCATCATCGCGGGCCAGATCGCCCGGCCTGCTCCGGTCAGGCGGATGACCGTGGTGTGCCGCAGCTCGGTGGTGCCGTCATCGATGGGCCGGATGGTGAATTCGTGGAAGCCGGTCAGGGCGCCGGGGGCGAATTCGAAGCGCAGCCACCGTTCGGGTTGGTAGCCGACGACCGTATAGCTGCCTCCGCCGTGCCCACCGACCGTGCCGATGGCGAGCGGCCCGTGCAGGTGGGCGGGCGGGAACGGTGGCCCCGGCCAGATCCTGTCCTCGGCGCTGCCGAAGGTTTCGACCAACTCGCCCACTCGGTCGGCGGGGACGGGCAGCAGGCGAGTATGGACATTGAGAACCGGCATCGCGCAATACCTTTCGATGAGGGTGGTCGTTGTTTCTCGCGGGTTTCAGTGCGGCACAGGGGAGGTCCGTCTCTGATATACGGCACCGTATAAGATGAAGGTTAGGTCCTGTTATACGGTGGCGTATAGATGGTGGGAACGTGAAAGGAGTCACGTCATGGGTGTGCCTCGCACGCCGCGCGAGGCGTGGATCGAGCAGGGCCTACGGACGCTGGCCGCCAGCGGTGTGGAGGCGGTCCGGGTCGAGGTGCTGGCCAAGGCGCTCGGTGTGACCAAGGGCGGGTTCTACGGCTACTTCGCCGACCGCGACGCACTGCTGACCGCGATGCTCGACACCTGGGAGCACGAAAGCGTCGAGGAGGTGCTCGAGGTGGTGCAACGTGAGGACGACCCGCGCGACCGAATCGTCCTGGCCGGTCGACTGACCCTGTCCAGCGATCGCCTGCTGGGAGTCGACCTCGCCATCCGCAACTGGGCCCGCCACGACGAGGCGGTCGCCGCTCGCCTGCGCCGGGTCGACAACCAGCGCATGGACCTGGCGCGCGAGACGATCGGCACCTTCTGCTCCGACCCCGAGGAAATCGAGGCCCGCAGCCTGCTCGCGTTCTGCCTGGCCATCGGCAACCAATTCCTCGCCGCCGACCACCCCGGCCGCACCCGCGAGGAGGTCCGCGCCCGCGCCTCGGCGATCGTCCTCGACCGCCCGTCGTAGGCAAGCGGGCCGACGGGGCCGTGTCTGCCGTCGGTTCAGGATGCTGCGGCATTGAGCGCGTCGATCGCCGCTGTTTGGGTGGCGAAGTTCGGGTGGTCGTCGGCCTGGGGCGGTGCCTGCCAACGGAATCCGTAGTCGTCGGCGTCGCCGCTGAGCGTATTCGCTTGGCGGGTGAGGAAATCGCGTGTGGCGGCGGTGGAGCGGCCGGTGTCGAGGAGTTCTCGGTAGGAGCGGACGAACACGCCCTTGAAGGTTTCCGCGTCGTGACAGTCGGGGCCGGGGCACTCGGTGGCGGCGTATTCCCAGAGCACTCCGTCTCGAAGGAAGGGGGAGCCGGTGCCAGTGGTCGCGGCGGCAATCGCGTCGGCCTCGCCGAGGAGATCGGTGTTCGCGGTGGCCCGGTACAGCGCGACGAGTCCGCTGATCATGACGCCCTGGTCGTAGGTCCATCGCGAGTCGGGGTCGGCGAGTACGCAGGTGTCGCCGTTCTGGTCGAGATGGTCGTCGACCATTCCGGATCGGTCGAGCAGCGCGTGACCGGCGTGCCGGGTGAACCATTGCCGAGTCCGTTGCGCGCGTGCGAGATACGAAGGGCGGCTTTGTGGTTCGACGCGCGTGCTCAGCTGCGCGGTGACCGTCAGGTACAGCGCGTTGGTGATCGTGTTGATCTGGGTCCAGGGACGGTGTTGCGGGTCGGTTCCGACTCGCGCCCACGCCAGTCCGCCGTCGCAGGATGGGGCTCGCTGGTCGCCGACGCGGTCGGCGATGGTGCGCGCGGCGTCGAGGTAGCGTTGCTCGGCGGTGAGGTCGAAGGCCCGCAACCACGCCCAAGCCCACCACAGTTCGTCGTCGTTGTAGCCGGTGTCTCTGGGAACGCCTGTCCGCGCGACCGTTCCGTGTCTGTAGGTTTCGTCGAGATAGCCGAGGTACTGCCGATCACCGGTGCGTGCCATGTAATCGATCACCGCGATCAACGCGTTGGCGCTCTGCCAGGTGCTGACATCGTTGTCCCACAGACCGGTGGTGTGGTCGTAGCGATCCAGCAGCCGCTCCACCGCCCGCAGCCGACGGTCCGGGGCCGGGTCGTGCGGCCGGGTCCAACGTGTGCACCGAATCTGGTCCCTGTCACCGGCTTTCCCGCACGCACGCAACGCGCCACCGGCGTAGGTGTAGAACCGTGTGCGCGCCGACGTCGCGGTGGGCGCGACCGCGACCACACCGAGCCGATCCGATTCCGGCCGCTCGAGCCACACGCTGTCACCGGGCTGTCCGTTATCGATCGCCGCGGTCGCCCCGCCTCCCGCGTCGGTCAGCGTGATCACCCGCGAGAATTGCCGAACGTGCAGCACCGTCGTGGGGGGATCGGCCGACGGCGGCGGATCGCCTCCATCGCACACTCGCCCGGCGCAATCCGACGACCGCGCAGCCGATCCGTCGACACCGGAATAGGGGCGCACCACAAGGAATATCCCGGAAGCCACCACGACGCACACGACGATGCCCCATCGGAGCCTTCCCTCGATCACGACCGATACCGTAGCCGTCTCGGGCGTTCTCGACGCGCCGTGAGCCGCTGGTTCGGAAGCGCCGCAGGTCCCCCTCACGCCCGCGGCGCTTCTCACACCAGCTCCCAGGCCGTCGGCGCGCCGTTGCGCATGCGACCTGCCGATGCGTCGCCCATCATCACCGCGGCCGAGGCGTGCGGCTAGAACGAATCTGTCGTCTGTGCGACAAAGCGGCAGTTCGGAAGCCGTCTCCGGAGAATCCGGTCCGGAGGAAAACGACTGGTCCGAACGCACGACGACTGTGCCGATCAGCCGTTGTCGGTGTCTTGTTGCAGGGTGGTGAGATACGCTGCCGCGGATTCGGTTTCGGCTGCCCCGATGTGTTGGTAGATCGCGATGGCGTTCCGCAGTTCGGTGATCGCGGTAGCGGTATCACCGAGACTCGCCCGACTACGGCCCAGGCCCTCCAACGCGCGGGCCTCCTCCAGCGGACTGTGGATCCGACGCGCCAGCTGCAACCCGGTTGTGAACTGTGCCAACGCCTTCTCGTATTGGCGGGTCTCCGCGAGCAGCACACCGAAACGATTGAGTGCCTCCGCCTCTACGGCGGGGTCCCCGGCATCGTGCAACAGCGTCACGGCCTGTCGCGCCAGTTCGACGGCGGTCGCGAGGTCGCCGCCGCGTTGGTGCGCCAACCCGAGGATGCCGAGCGCCAGACCTTCGGTGAGGCGATTGCCAAGGTCACGGGCCACGGTCAACACGTGCTGTGCCACGTCGATGGCGGCCGGGGGGTCGCCACCGTCCACGAGCGCCATTCCCAGGTTGAGCAGAACGTAGAGTTCGTGATGGTTGCCGAGATCGCGGGACAGGGCCAGCGCTTGGCGCAGCAGATCGATGGCGCGCGGAAGGTCGCCACTTCGCCAGTGCACCATGCCGAGAACGGCGAGGCTGGTCGCTTGGCCCACTCGATCGCCGAGGTCGCGGTGGATGGTCAGGGCCCGCTGCAACAGATTCGTGGCGTCCCGATAGTTCGCGGTCCGGTAGTGCAGCGAACCGAGGCCGTTGAGGGCGTTCGCTTGTCCGAGGCGGTTGCCGAGTCGGCGGTAGATCGTGAAAGCCTGCTGGAGCGCCGGGGCGGCATCGTGGTGGTTGCCGGTTCGTTGGCATACGGTGCCGAGGTCGACGCGAGAGTTGGCCTCCGCGAGTCGATCATCGATCCGTTGGGCCAGAGCGATGGCCTGCCGGTGGAGCTCGGCAGCGCGGGGCCACGGCCCGTCCCAGGCGAGCAGGCTTGCCAGCGATTCGATCAGTGCTATCGCCCGCGACTGCTGGTGGCGGGATGCCGCATGGTCGAGGAAGGCCAGGAAGTTGGCTCGTTCCATGCGCATCCACGCCAACGCCTCCGCCACATCTCGAAGGTCTCTGGCCGGGAGATCCGGTGCGGGAGACGGTCGGACATTCTCCTGGGCGCCGGGGCGAGTGAGACGCCCGAGGTATCGACCGGCGACAGCCGCCGTGTGGCAGTAGTAGGAATGGAGTCGGTCCAGGGCATCGGCGCGTTCGCCGGAGGGGTCGGTGGCGGCAAGACTGCGCGCGTATTCACGCAGTAGGTCGTGCAAGCGGTAGCGGCCGGGTGTGGTCTCGTCGATGAGGTGGTCGGTGTAGAGGGCTTCGAGTTCGTGTCGTGCCGTGGTGAGTCCGATGTCGTTCAGCGCGGCGACAGCGTAGGCATCGAGGTCGGGGCCGGGGTGCACTCCCAATCGGCGGAACAACCGTTGCCGGGCGGGTGGAAGACTGTCGTACGAGGCGGTGAAAGCGGCACGAACCGCACGGTCGCCGGTATCGAGTTCGCCCAGCAGATCCTGCGCGGTCGCGAATTCCGCGGCCAGGTCGGTGAGGGTCCAGGCGGGGTGGTGCCGTAGCCGCCCGGCCAGCAGCACTATCGCCAACGGCAGGTACCCGCACAACCGGACGATCTCGGTGACCGCGGCCGTGTTGTCGCCGCCCGGATCACGTTGCGCCAAGCGGTGAAACAAGTCGGCGGCGCCGTCGGGGGAGAGGGTGTCCAGCGCCAGCGGCAGGGCATTGTCGAGAGCGATGAAGCGGCGACGACTGGTGATCAGGGTGAGACACCGCGGTCCGGTCGGGAGCAGTGGTTCGATCTGGGCGTGGTCGCGGGCGTCGTCGAGCACCACCAGTACCCGCTTGTCGGAGAGGCGGTCTCGCCACAGGTCACGACGCGCCTCGAGCGAGTCGGGTATCTGGCCCGGTGCGATTCCGAGGTCGATGAGCAGCGTGGCAAGCACATCGGCGGGATCGGCGGGAGCCTGCCCGGGGGTGTGGGTGTTCAGTTCGACGAAGAACCGGCCATCGGGAAAACGATCCGACAGCAGATGCGCCACACGGGTGACCAGAGCGGTTTTGCCGACGCCGGGCATGCCGTCGACGGTGTGGATGGACACCACCCGTCCCGGCCCTGCCGTCTCGAGAAGCTGGCGCACCTCGGCATCGCGTCCGATCAGCATGCCGATATCGCGTCGAAGGGCGGTGGTCACCGTGGGACGCGCCGGTTCTGCGCTCGCGGCCTTCCATAACCGCTGCCAGGCCGATCGGTTCGACAGGATGAACGGGACCGGACCCGATGCCGCTTCGGCCAGTCGAACCAACGTCACCAGCACCGGTTCGAACGATTCGAACCGGGAGGGCACATTGCGCCCGGCCCGCCAGTCGCTGATGCGCGGAACCGAGGGGCTGCGGCCGTGACCGGCTGCCCGGGTGGCCCGCATCCGCGCCTCGGAGGCGGCCGCGACTCTCTGCAGTGTGGGATTGCCTGCCGCATGCCACAGTTCCGCCAGTCTGGCCGCGAAAAGCGCTCGCGGCGAACGGCTCATCGCGGAGGTCCGAGGATGGGCAGGACCAGCGTGCACGGTGGCGGGGTGGCGTGGTCGGGGTCGAGGGCATCGAGCACCTCGTGCACCGCCACCGGATCGGACGGGAGCTCGTTGTGCTCGGTGAGATCGGTGGGGCACAGGTCCTGTAGCACGATGTTGTGCACGTTGGGACCGTCGAGCAGGCCCGTGGTGTACGGGGTGGAGATCTCGTCGTACCGGGTGACGATCGTGGTGAACGCCGTCTCGGGCGCGACACCGGCGTCGGCGCCGAGGTCCCGCACAAACGGTGAACCCGGCGAGAGCTGACACGGTCCGCACTGCTGCACCGCCGCCATGCCGCTGCCGGTGGATTCTGCCAGCGGTTGCAGGGCGGCGAGGCCGCTGATCGTGGAGCCGTGCAAGGGTGCGGCCAGGGCGACGAAGCGGCCGATCTTCGAGGCGCCGCCGAGTCTGTCCAGGTAATAGAACGCGACCACGCCGCCGATCGAATGGCTCACCACGTCGACCTTGTTCGCTCCGGTAATGGCGATCACCCCGTCGATGAACCCGGCGATTTGTGCGGCACTGTCCTGCACACGAGCGATCCCACCGATCGGGCCCAGCGGGCCGGTCCCGTAGGTCATGGTGAAAACGCAGTAGCCGTCCTGCGCCAGGACCGGCGACAGCGTCTGCCAGCTGATGGTGTCGTTGGACAAACCATGCAGCAGCACAACGGGATTCGGGTGCGCCGCGCTCGGGCGACAGGACCGGTCGTCGGCGCCCGGCGGTGGATGTCCGGGCTCGGCCAGCTCGGCCTGCAAACCGGCGAGGTAGCTGTAGGAGGGAGCGGGATCATCGGCCACGGCCGGACCGGCCGTCACCAAGAGCGCCGCCATGACGGCACCGCATATCGCCAATCGCATGGTGCTTCCTATTCCGTGCTGTCCGGCGGAATTTCGGGCAGGCCCTCGCTCGCCCGCAGCTTCTCGGCCATGGAGGTCAGGAGGTTCTGCGACTCTTCGGACAAATCGAACGCCCTGCTCGACAACCGGCGCAGTCCGTAGCCCTGTAGCTGGGACAGCAGCTCCAGATCGTGATCGATCTTGGCGGCGTAGATGTCGTTGAAGAAGTAGTCCGGTTTGACCTTGAAGAACTTAGCCAGCGCGGCCACCGTCTCATCCGAGGGGTTGGTCCGCTGGCCCGAACGTAACTGCGCCAGATACGGTTTCGAGATCGGATGGCCGTCGGCCGTCAGCGCGGCCGCCACCTCGGCATTGGTGTGCGGCTTACGCCCCGGGGGATGCACGGTTTCGAACAGCTTGTTCAGCCGTCCGGCAATGTCCCCGTGTGTCCGGTATCTCGACCATTCCCCGAGCTCGGGGCGACTCGTGGCCTCGTCCGCGGGCGTACCCGCGCCTCCGACGCTGCGAAATCTCCGATAGCTGATGCTCGGCGGCCGTGATACGGGTGGATCCGCCGCTTGACTCGCGACGGTCTGCCCGGCATCGATATCGGGTAATGCCACGCCCAGCAGCCCTGCCAGCACGCGCCTGCCGATCGAATACCCCTCCGTGACAGGGGGATTCACCTCACCCAGTGAGCGCCGCGGGACGCCGAGCAGCCCGGTCAGTACCCGGCGATGCAACGAGTTGTTCGGCATCAGCCGACCTCCTTTCCCGGTGGCCGCGGCTGTTGCGGTGGGTCCGCCTCCGCTGACGATCCGACCGAACGCGTGGGCGGTGGACCGGAGATCACGGACGCCAACTGGGGGACGGAACCCAACTGGGCCAACACCGACGGGGCGGCGAATCCGAGCGCGACCGCCACATACGCGCCGCTGATCTGACCGGTTGCGCCGAACAGCGCCGCCGTGCCAGCGCCGAGCAGCGTCCGGACCACCAGCATCCATGCGTGCACCGGCAGGTCGAGATACGTGCTCACCTGCGGCGGCTTGCCCTTCACCCGCCCCGTCGGTGTCCGCCGGGCGTCTCGCCACACGGCGAGCCAGCGAAAAACCGCCAACGCTTCGACGCCAGCGCCGCCGCACGCGCCGAGCAACGAGAACTCCCACCATTGCACGATGCTCTCCCCCAGTCGATGGCATTGCAGGACACCATCATCGCGCACATGGCGATCGATCTCACGAAGGTCCGCGATTGTCGATGGCTCGGCTGGGTGTGGCGAGGATGGTGACGAGTCGTTCGCCGCGGTCGGTGAGTCGGTAGACGACGTTCTTTCCGGTCCGTGTCCCCGTGACGATGTCGGCGTCGCGGAGCACCGACAGATGTGCGCCGACCGTGCCCAGGGAGATGCTCAGGATGGCGGCGAGTTGGGTGGTCGTGGCCGGTTGGATCAGCTCGCGCACGATCCGGGCGCGACCGGTGCCCAGAAGCGTTGCCAGCGCATCGGATTCGGCGCGATGGCTGCCGGTGCCGACGCCGCGGGCGGGATACACCAGCGCGTATCGCGGTGGCTGTTCGCAGGTCCACCAGCCTCCGCCGGTGGTGCGTGGGACGAGAATCAGTCCGTCGTCGGTGATTTCGCGGTCGGGCAGGCTCTGGTTGCTGAATCGGATCGCGGTGTCCTCGGGTGACCAGACGGGTCTGGTTCGCAGCGATTCGATCGCGTGCTGCCACCCGTGTTCGGCGACAAGCGTTGTGCGGTAGGTGATGTCGCGTTCGAGAAGTGCGCGGCGCCGCACCCAGTCCGGTGCGATGAAATGTTCCCAGCCGTACCGCAGCATGTCGGCGATTCGCGGGCCGAGCCCGTTCAGCGTCAGCCAGCCGGTCCGCTGTGGCTGCCAGCTCGCCTCGAGCGATGCCGCCACCATTGCCCGCACCTGCGCGTCCGAATGTGCTGCGACGGAGGATAATTCGTCGGATATCCGGGTGCCCGAGCCGTCCCGTGGCGGCTGAGCGACCAGGTCGGGGAAACGCTTGGTCGCGGCGATGAGCGGCAGCAGTCCAGCGGCCACCGGATCGCGCGCGAGCCAGTGCTCGTAGTCGGCCAGGTATCGGGCGTGCCATGCTTCGTGGCCCGGGAGGATGTGTCGGCGCTGCAGTGTGATCAGCGCGCCGATCGTCTCCGCGAGGGGTGACAGAGCGAACCGGCACCGGGTCAGGGCGCCGGCGGTCAGCTTGAGCAGGGTCATCGTTTCGTCTTTCTCCGAAGGGTTAGCGTAGCGGCGGCGCTCGTCGACAGCATTGCCCGGTGCATCAGACTCCGACCCGGTTGACCCCGCGGTTTCGCCGGTTTCTCCTGATTCGACTGATCTCGCTGCTGGGCAGCGCCATGACGCCCGCCGCGCTGGCCCTCGCCGTCCTCACAGCGTCCCACCGGCTCGGCGACCTGGGGTTCGTGCTGGCCGCACAGCTCCTCCCGCATCTGGCGCTGCTGGTGATCGGAGGTGTGGTCGGGGATCGGTGCCGCCGCCGGATCGTGCTCATGGCGGCGAACTTCGGCGCGGGCCTGACCCAGGCGGCGGTCGCGGCCGTATTGCTCACCGGGCATTACAGTCTGTCGGTCGTGGCCTGCCTGGAGCTGGCAAACGGAGCGCTGGAAGCCTTCGCGGCCCCGGCCTTACGCGCAATCGTGCCGGAACTGGTCGGTGCCGGTGCGTTGCAGCGAGCGAACTCGCTGCTGACCGGGACGAAGAACGCCACCAAGATCGCCGGGCCCATGGTCGCGGGAATACTGGTCGCCACCGTCGGCGGCGGCTGGGCCATCGCCGTGGACGCGGCGACGTTTTTGGTCGCTGCCGCATTGCTGTCGGGTATGTCTCTGGATGCCGCGATGCCGACTGCCCGCACCGGCGGCGTGCTCGCCGACCTCCGCGACGGCTGGCGTGCGTTCCGCGGCACCCAGTGGGTGTGGGTGACGACGCTGTCGTTCTTCCTGATCAACCTGTGCGTCACCGGTGTCTGGCAGATTCTGGGGCCTGCGCTGACCGGCTCCCGCGACGGCGCGTTCGCCTGGGGTCTGGTACTCGGTATCCGCGCGGTCGGACTGCTCGCCATGACCGCGTTGATGTTTCGGTACACACTGCGGCATCTGCTGCGCGCCGGGCAACTGGCCGGTGCGTGCGGCGGGTGCGCACTGCTGGCCCTGGGACTGCACGCCGACCTGCCGTGGCTGCTCGCCTGCGCCTTCATCGCCGGGATGGGGTTCACCGCGGTAGCCGTGGCGTGGGAGGTCTCGGTGCAGCAACACATTCCCCGCGACCTGCTCTCGCGAGTCGGCGCTTACAGCGATCTGTTGTCCTACACCGCGATTCCGATCGGCCAACTTCTCGTCGCACCCGCCGCGACGTGGTGGGGCGCCGACCACGTCGCGCTGGGCAGCGGCATCGCCTTCGCCGCCGCGGCCCTCGCCCCGCTGCTCTCACCCGCGGTCCGCAACCTCCGCACACACCCCACACCCACAACAGTCGCGGGCGGTCGGCTTACTTGGTGAGAACGGTTCGAGTCACGATCAGTCCCGACAACGGCCTGGCGGCCATGAGCGATCACTGCCGCGCCCGCGGGCGAGTTCTGCATCGATGTCCGCTCCGATCAAGACGGCGAGGTTGGTGATCCACAGCCACATCAGGAAGATGACCGCGGCTGCCAGCGAGCCATAGACCCTGTTGAAGGAACCGAAGTTCGCGACGTAGAAGGCGAAACCTGCCGAGGCGGCGATCCAGATGAGGACGGCGAGCACGCTGCCCGGTGTCAGCCAACGGAATCCGGGTTGACGCACGTTCGGCGCAGCCCAGTACAGCAGGGCGAAGGCCAGGCTCACCAACAGTGCCAGCACGGGCCATTTGAGGACATCCCACACTCGCATTCCCGCTGAACCGACGCCCAGCCATTGCCCGACTTTGCGTGCCACAGTTCCGGTGACCACCACACCGACCGCGCAGGCCGCCGCTACCGCCAGCATGATGAGGGTGAGCCCGAACCGCAGCGGTAGCGTCTTCCAGATCGAACGTCCCTCGTCGATCTCGTAGAGGGAGTTGGCCGCGCGGATGAACGCGCCGATGTAGGCGGACGCGGTCCATACGGCGGTGACCAACCCGACCAGCGCCAACGGCCCGGACAACGACTGTGTGTTCCGCAGGTTCTCCAGTGCACCGACCACGAATGCCGTCTCGCTGCCCGGCCCGACCTGGCGCACGGTAGCGATCATCGAATCGGTCGTGGCACGCCCGAGTAATCCCAGCAACGCGGTGAGCAGCAATAGTGCCGGAAACAGTGACAGCACACTGTAATACGTCAACGCCGCGGCCCAATCGGTCAGTTTGTCCGACCAGAAGGCACCGAACGTCCGCGTCAGCGCTCCACGCCAAGACCGCCATCGCAGATCCATCGGTCCCGATACCCGCTCCTGCGCCATCCTCCCACCTCCCGACGGACGCCGGATACCCGCACCTCAGGGCCGGAAACACGTGGGGGCGTTACTCCCACGAGAACGGCGGCCTCCCACGGCGACCGTGATCCGGCCATCGTGGTCGATATCGACCAGCCACCGGAAGGAATCATGACTACCACGACCGTCCCGTCCTCCTGGGACCTCACCGACGAGGAATCGGCCCGCGCCGCAATGAGATTGGCCATCGAACGGTTGGGGCGGCCCGAGGAGATCGCCGCGACCGTCGACGGCGGAGGGACCGCGCAGTGAACGCGCCGATCGGACGACTCACCGGCAAGGTCGCACTGATCACCGGCGCGACCGGCGGTATCGGGCTGGCCACCGCGGAACTGTTCGCCCGCGAGCAGGCGCGGTTGGTCGTCACCGACATCGACGAACGTGGGATCGAGACCCTCGCGGCCCGGCTTCGGGCCGAGGGCGCCGACGTTCTGGGCATCGCGCTGGACGTTTCCTCGGCCGAGCAATGGGCGCGGGTCGTCGAGTCCACCCGTCAGCGGTTCGGCGGTCTGGATATCCTGATCAATGTCGCGGGGGTCGTGGACTGGAGCGGGGTCGAGGACACCGGGCAACAAGCATGGGATCGCGTGATCGCGGTCAACCAGACCGGTACCTGGCTCGCAATGAAAACGGCGATGCCGTTGCTGCGCGCATCCGGCGCCGCCTCGATCGTCAACACCTCGTCGGTTCTCGGCATCGTCGGCAGTGGCGCAGCCGCCGCCTACCACGCCTCCAAGGGAGCGGTACGGCTGCTGACCAAAACCGCCGCCGTCGAATACGCAACCCGAGGCGTGCGGGTAAATTCCGTGCACCCAGGCGTCATCGCAACACCCATGATCCAAGACATTCTCGACGAACAAGGAGACCAGCAACCAGACATCGTGCGCACCCCCATGCGCCGGGCCGGTCTCCCCAGCGAGATCGCCCACGCCATGCTCTTCCTCGCCAGCGACGAATCCTCCTACGTCACAGGCGCGGAACTCATCGTCGACGGCGGCCTCACCGCACACTGACAGTCCTGACACTACAACGGCCGCCGCAGCCCGCCCAGGCAGGCACGCAACCCGTAATGCCGCGCCTTGGCCAACCATTCAGATCTGTTGGGCGACACGACCTTCCAACATCAAATGCCGGGAACGATGACCCACGATGACCGCGCGCGACACGGGCGGCCAACGAAGCCGGACCGCAGCCACGTTCACGGCGGCCAGGGCGACGCATACGACGACTGCGAGAGAGACGTGCGACATCGGACCGTTTTGACGAACATGTCAGACTTGCCGTATGCCTTGGTCGCCGTCTCGTGGCGCGCTGCGTGGGCGCGTTGCTTTGGTCGCGGGCGCGACCCGGGGGGCGGGGCGTGGCATTGCTGCTGCACTGGGTGAGGTTGGCGCCACCGTTATCTGCACGGGACGTAGCAGCGTGACCGGCACGATCCGGTCGGATTACGACCGTGCCGAGACCATCGAGGAGACCGCCGAATTGGTGACGGACCTGGGCGGGACGGGGATCGCCATCCAGGTTGATCATCTCGACCCCGTACAGGTACGACGACTTGCCGAACGTGTACGGGACGAACACGGCCGTATCGACGTGCTGGTCAACGACATCTGGGGGGCCGAACGGCTCAAAGGTGGTCCCGCCGACTGGAACACCCCGATCTGGCGGCATGATCTCGACGCGGGCCTGCGCATCCTCCGGCTCGGCGTCGAGACACACCTGATCACCTCGCATCACCTGTTGCCGCTTGTGATCACCACATCCGGCGGTCTACTGGTCGAGGTCACCGACGGCACCACCGCCTACAACGCGGCACGGTATCGGATCTCGGTGTTCTACGACCTGACCAAAGCCGCGGTCAACCGGCTGGCCTTTTCCCAAGGCCACGAACTCGCGCCGTACGGTGCCACGGCGATCGCCATCACCCCTGGCTGGCTGCGCTCGGAGATCATGCTCGACAACTACGGTGTCACCGAAGAGAACTGGCGCGACGCGCTGCGCCCGAACCGGCCCGCCGGATATCCGACCGCCCCGCACGGGTTCACTGCCTCGGAATCACCACGCTATGTCGGTCGCGCCGTCGCGGCCGTGGCTACCGACCCGGACCGGGCCAGATGGAACCAGCAGTCACTCACCTCCGCCCAACTCGCCCGCGAGTATGGATTCACCGATATCGACGGCTCCCAGCCCGACAGTTGGGCCTGACACTGAAAATGCGATTACCACGCATTTTCGGCGAGTCGTGCTGTCCTGGTAGGTCCCTGTGCGGGAGGCGCTCGCGCGAGCGCTGCGTCGCAATCTCGCCCGGCGAACCGAGCCCGCCGAATCCGCGCCCGATCCCCTCGCCGCCGACAACTGGTGGGCGACAACGACAATGCCCGCCCGTATTCTGCACGGGGCCGACGACATGCCGGACTTCTCGGAAGGAGCAAGGCGACTCGTGCGTGTCCTGGGCGCGCCGGAAGTCACCGTTGTCGACGGTGCCGGGCACCTCCTGCCGCTCGAGCGGCCCGCTGCCGTCGCCACCGCAATCCTCGACCTGATCACAGAGCCGCGCGGCACCTCCCGGCTCAGCTCGGGGTGAGTGTGCGGAAGAAGCGGCGTATGTCGCCGACCAGGAGTTCTGGTTGCTCCATCGCGGCGAAGTGGCCGCCGCGGTCGAACTCGGTCCAATGCACGATGTTGTCGAGGCGTTCCACGAACGCGCGGACCGGCAGGGTGATATCGCCCGGAAACACCGCCATGCCGGTGGGTACCCGGGACGGCTCGGCCTCGGCCCAGTTTCTGGCCGATTCCTTGTACAGCCGCGCCGACGAGCCCGCGGTACCGGTCAGCCAGTACAGCATGACGTTGCTCAGCATGTGGTCACGGTCCACCGCGCTCTCGGGAACGTCGTCGGAATCGGTCCACTCCTGGAACTTCTCGACGATCCAGGCGAGCTGTCCCACAGGCGAATCGGTCAGCCCGTACGCCAGGGTCTGCGGTCGGGTGGCCTGCACGGCGGTGTAGCCGGACGTCTGCGCCCGGTGCCGCTCCCAGGTCAGCAAGCGTGCGCGGTCGAGGTCGTCGAGTCCGGTCGGGTCGCCGGTGGGAAAGGTCGGTGTCCCGTTGAGATGGACGCCGATGACCTGGCCGGGCGCGATCACGCCGAGCTCGCGGGAGATGCCCGCGCCCCAGTCGCCGCCCTGGGCCCCGTAGCGCCGGTAGCCGAGCCGGTTCATCAGCTCGGCCCAGGCGCGGGCCACGCGGCGGTAGTCCCAGTGCGTTTGACGTGTCGGCCCGGAGAAGCCGTACCCCGGGATGGACGGCGCCACCACGTGGAAGGCGTCGGCCGGATCGCCGCCATGGGCGCGGGGGTCGGTCAGCGGGCCGATGATCTCCAGGAACTCCAGGACCGACCCGGGCCAGCCGTGCGTGATGATCAGCGGCACGGCGTCGGGCTCGGGCGAGCGGACATGCACGAAGTGCACGTCCGCGCCGTCGATCTCCGTCGTGAACTGCGGGAAGGTATTGAGCCGCGCCTCATGGACACGCCAGTCGTAGGCGGTGCGCCAATATTCGGCCAGCTCTCGCAGGTAGCCGCGCGGCACGCCGTAGTCCCAGCCGACGCCGGGCAGTTCGTCCGGCCACCGGGTGCGGGCCAGTCGGTCGCGCAGGTCCTCCAGGTCGGCCTGCGCGATGTCGACGCGGAAGGGACGTATCTCGTTCGCCGGTGTCATCGGGTTCTCTCTTCTGTGGAGCGAGGGCCGAGGACACGGTTGAGCAGTGCCTCTTCGAGCTCGCGGAGGGGGAAGGTGGGATCTTCGGCGGCGAGCACAAGCCCACCGCGGATACCGGCCAGCAGCAACAGCCGGTCGCCTACCGGATCGAGTGAGCCGGAGGCGAGCAGCGCGTCGTCCAGCACCCGAAACAGGTCGGAGGCCGCGTCGTCGGCTCCGGCCGCCCGCAGCACCGCACGGGCTTCGGGATCGGCGAGCAGCGCACAGACGGCTCGCCCCTCGTCGATCTCCTCGGCGGAGGTGTCCAGCCCGAGAAGTGCCGAGCGAACGAGCAATCGCAGCGAGGCGGCAGGGCTGTCACCCTGCTGGGCCGCCAGGGCCGAGCGGGTGCGTTCGCGCCATCCGTCGGCCACGTCGATCAGCAGCCCCGCCTTGCTGCCGAAGTACCGCGACGGCAGGCCGGCAGCGACCCCGGCCCGTGCGGCGACCTGCCGCAGTGTCGTCGCGCGATAGCCCTGCTCGGCCATCAACAGGACGGCGGCCCGCCGGATCCGGGCCCGCGTCGTGTCCCGGACCGCGGCCGAAGCCTCAGGGCTTCGGGGCATGAGGGAATTTTCGTTGAACCATGGTTCAATCTAACCATGCGCGTTCGACGTGTCCACCAAACCGGTGGCGGCACAAGGATCCTCGATGATCTCCGTCCCCGCATTACCGTCGCCGCGCAGGCGTATGTCGCGCAGAGCCGGGTAATACGGGCGGCAGCAAGCACGCTTCGGTACGAGAGGGGTTTTGCCATGCGAATACGCCACTATGTGCTGGTTGCGGCGGCGGCTGTCGCCTCGACCGGTTTGTCCGGGCCTGTCGGCAGTGCCGAACCGGTCGCGCTGGCCGGGCAGGACCAGCAATTCTTGATGGCCGCTCATCAGGGCAATCTCGCGGAAACGCTGTCGGGAGCCCGGGCCGCGCTCACCGGGCAGGGCGTCTGCGATGCTGTTCCGAGGATCGGCCGGATGCTGGTCGCCGATCACACCCAACTCGATGCCCAGGGTGCGATGGTCGCGGTACGGACCGGCACACCGCTCCCGCTGACACCCACCCCTGACCAGACACAGCAGCTACTGGCCACGGGTATGAAGACCGGCCGGGACTTCGACGTCGCGTGGCTACAGATGCAGCAACGATTCCACACCGAAACCCTTGCCGCCGTACGCCAGGAGATCACCGCTGGCGCCTCCGACGAAGTCCGGACGCTGGCCCGCCAAGCCGAGCCGGTCGTACTCCGCCACCTCGACGCGGTCCAGGAGGCACTGACGACGTGCTGATCGATGGGCCACCGGTCAGCTTCCGCCGACGCCGAGTGCGGTGAGCAGGACCAGCACGACCGTGGCGACGGCCAGCACACCGTGTCCGCCGACGATCGCGACGGGGAAGTGCCGTTCGGCGGGTTCGGCCGTTCCCGCGGCGGCGGCCGCGCGGTAGACCGGTATCCACCGCAGCAGCATGGCGAATCCGAGCAGCGCGACCGGGACCAGCAGGGCGAACCCGACCCAGGCGAGGACGTCGTTGTCGGCAACCAGATAGATGATCCACACGATCAGTCCGGCCGCGGCCAGCAGGAAATGCCCGAACACGACCGGTGCGGGCAGCCGGGTGGTACTGCCTTGCCGTACACCGCCTTTCGCGATCCACGTGCCGAGCAGGACGAAACCGCCGGCCGCGGTGAGTAACCAGAGGATCAACGCCGCGATACCCATGAGATCTCCCGAAGTTGTGAGGGACAGCGAGAATTCAGCGCCGGTATCCGGCGGCCTGGCTGGCTTCGTCGGCCACCCGGACGCCGTAGCGGTAGGCCAGTTTGCCACCGAGATAACCCGAGACCGCCAGCGCCGCCAGGCTCACCACCGACAGCGCCAGCGGGCCCGCCGCGACGGCACCGTGCGGGCCGCCGCCGGACCGCCGCCACAGGAAATCGGCCGCGAAGGCGACCGTGACGGCCAGGTTCACACCCATGTGCAGCAGTCCGGTGCGGAATGCGGTCGTACCGGTGGGAATGGCCAGCAGATCGAGCAATCCGATCATCGCCGCCGCCAGGGCGCCGAGTACCCCGATCGCGATCAGCCACAGGGCGCCCTCGGCGAGGAAGTCGGGGTCGCCCACGAGGTGCGAGCCGATGTCGAACACCAGGCTCGCCACCCACGCGCCGATCGGCACGGTCACCAGGATCGGATGGAACGGATGCCCGTAGGGCCCGGCCAGTACCGCGCTCACCGGGCGCTTGGCTTGCTGTGGATCTGCGGTCACGACAGCCTCCCAACCAGCATCTGGTTTCGCCAATCATTATTGGCGTAATTGCCTTTGGTGGTCAAGATTCGACACACCAGATGAGTACCCGGATAGATTTCGGCTAACACGATCGGCGTTATTGTGGTCATGTGACCGATGATTCGGCTATCGCGGCAGTGGCCGCGCTCGACGACGAGTGGCGGCGGCGGATGTACGGGTTCA
Organism: Nocardia terpenica; assembly: GCF_013186535.1. Taxonomy (NCBI): domain Bacteria; kingdom Bacillati; phylum Actinomycetota; class Actinomycetes; order Mycobacteriales; family Nocardiaceae; genus Nocardia; species Nocardia terpenica. The sequence goes on along the minus strand of NZ_JABMCZ010000005.1, from coordinate 1,325,047 downwards.
TCCGTGGCGCCCGGCGCCCGGTCACCCGCGACGAGGCCGCCGCCGAGGTCGGCATCTCCCGCAAGCTGGCCGCTTTCCACCTGGACAAGCTGGTCGATGCCGGGCTGCTGCGTGCGCGGTACGAACACCTCGGGGGTGTACGCCGGGTCGGCCGTACGCCGAAGGTGTACGAACCCACCGATACCGAAGTGCGCGTGAATATCCCGGAGCGCCGCCACGAGATCCTGGCCCGAATACTGATGGATGCGGTACTCACCGAGGGCGCGGGAGAGACCGCGCGCGAGGCCGCGGTGCGTGTCGCCGGGCAGCGCGGTGCGGAGCTGGGCACGGCGGTTCGAGAGCGCCTGAAGCCCGGCCGGTTGGGGGCCGAACGCGCCCTGACCCTGACCCGGCAGCTGCTCACCGAGCAGGGCTTCGAACCCGACCGAGACCGGCCGCTGTGCCTACGGCTGCGCAACTGCCCATTCCATCCGCTGGCGGGCGCGGCACCCGAACTGGTATGCGGACTCAACCACGCCTACCTGCACGGCATGCTCACCGGCCTCGGCGCCGACACCGTGCAGGCGGTCCTGGCACCGAAAGCCGGTGAATGCTGTGTCGAACTGCGTTCGGCCCCGGGCTGACTCCTCTCACGCCGCCCAGCCGAGGACCCGTGCTCTCGGAAGGCGACGACGTCGACTGATCTGCTGCCGGTCACGACCGCGGCTTTCTCATCGGGTGATCGTCGTACTGTCGGTGGTCGCGGTGAAGATATCGGTGCGGTTGTCGAGGTTGTTGTCGTTGGTTGCTGCGAACAACGGGCGGAAGCCGGTGGGGGTGGCGGCGAGGCCGTCGTAATCGCCGAGGAAGTAGCCTTCGGCGTTCGGGGCGGTGAACATGTCGAACGAGCCGGCAATGTGGGTTTCGGACCAGGTGGCCCCGTTGTCGGCGGAAGTCACCAGCCAGTAGTCGGTGGGCAGCGTCGTCGTGTTGTCCGCGGCGAGGTTGCGGAAGTCGTAGTAGGACACGGCGATCGATCCGCCGACTCCCGCGCGCACGGTGGGGGTGAAGGCGGGAGTGTTCGGGGACGTGTTGACCTGAATGGGGGCGGACCAGGTCGCTCCGTTGTCGGTGGACTTCGAGAAGGCGATGCCGTCGTGGTCGCCACCGCTGAACCTGTTGTCCTGCCAGGTGAGGTACAAGGTCCCGGTGCGGGAGTCTACGGCGATCTCCGGGATGGCGCCGCCGGTCCTGATCGCCGCGCCGGTGTTGGGGTCGGTGACACCGCTCTCCTGTTCCTGGCTGACAGTGGTGGGCCCGGACCAGGTGGCTCCGTGGTCGGCCGAGGTGATGATCGCGAGGCTGGAGCTCCCGTTCGAGATCAGCTCGAAGGCGTCGACCAGGGTTCCGTTGGGCAGCACCACGATCTGATTGCCGATGGTCTGGGCGTTCTGTCCGGGGTCGAAGATGGTCGTCGTGGACCAGGTGGCGCCACCGTCGGTGGTTCGGGCGAACATCGTGGGGCCGCTGCTCGCCTGCGCTCGTTCGTGCAACGCCTCGGCGGCGCTGCGGTTGGCCTTGGAGGTGGTGAGCCGGTCCCAGGTGGCGTAGACGTAGTGGGCGTCGGTGGGGTCGGCGGTGATGGAGACCTTGTCGTTGAGGACACCGGTCTCGGTGTCCTGGATGAGGGAGACGGGGTCACTCCAGGTGTCGCCGCCGTCGGTGGACCTGCTGACAGACATCCCATTGGTCGGGTTGGAGCTGTTGAACGGCTGCGAGATGTAGTACAACGTCCCGTCGGGGGAGAAGGTGACCCACGGGTCGGTGGCGCGCTCGTAGTCGCCGCCGTTGCTCGAATCGCCGCCGGCGCAGTGGGTGATGTGCGGAATGACGACCTGCTTCCAGGTCGCTCCGCCGTCATGAGAGACGCCCGCCATGTCGCTGTTGGCGCCGCCGTCGGACCACCGATCCTGCTGGTAGCCCGCGACGATGTTGTTCGGATTGGCCGGATTGATCGCGATCTGTGGCTCAACCTTGGTGTTGGGGTAGTTGGTCCCGGTCTGCGGGGCACCGTTACAGCCGGAGGCGAACGGGGTTGGGCCGGAAACGGTAACGGGTGGAGTGGCGGTGGAGGCGAAGGCGAGCGGGGTACCCAGGCCCACACTCGCGGCGACGGCGGTCGCTGTGGCGAATGAGGCGGTGAACGCGGTGAACAAGGGACGACGCATTGGTTCTCCCGGCGTACTCGGTCGGCGCGGCCGTCACTGCGGCGGACCATCCGACACGTATTGTGAGACGATTGTAGATCTCGTTGTCCCACAACATAATCAATGTTCACTTGGGGAAGCGCCGTGCCGGATTACGTTGTTAGGGGCAATCTTTCGTTATGGGTAATGATTGTTCGAAGAGACGTTTTACAGGCGGCGAAATATAGCGGTGTGCAGCGGCAGTACACGCTGCGTCCGTGCCGGGATGGGTGACCGTGGTTGACTGGCGGCGTAGGCGCGGCGAATGGAAGGAGGGTGGGGCTGTGACGGTGCGGGAGCGGATCGGCCGGGCGTTGCTGGCGCGGTCGTTGGGGCCGGTGGGTGGCGTCCGGCGGGGGCGGGGCGGGGCGGAAGTTGTTGTGGGGAAGCGGATTTTGTTGACGGGGGCGTCGGCGGGGGTGGGGCGGGCGGCGGCGGTTCGGTTGGCGGGGGCGGGGGCCGAGATGGTTTTGGTGGCGCGGCGGCGGGATGAGTTGGAGCGGTTGCAGGGGGAGATCCGCGCGGCGGGCGGCAAGGTCGAGTATCGGGTGTGTGACATGTCCGAGGCCGGACAGGTCGAGGAACTGGTGCGGTGGGTGGTCGATACCTACGGCGGGGTGGACGTGCTGATCAACAATGCCGCACGGTCGATTCGGCGGCCGCTCACCGAATCGTTCGATCGGATGCACGACTATCACCGCACCATGGCGGTCAACTACTTCGGCGCGGTGCAGCTCACGCTCGGTCTGCTGCCGGACATGATCGCGCGCGGTACGGGGCACGTGATCAATGTCGGGACCTGGACCGTGGCCGCCGATACCTCGCCGTGGTTCACGGCCTACCACGCCTCCAAGGCCGCGCTCGCGGGCTTCGGCCGCGCGGCGGGCGGCGAGCTCGAACGCGCCGGGATCGCCGTGACCTCCGTGCATTACCCGCTGGTGCACACCGCCATGAGCGCGCCCACCGAAAAGTTCCGCGCCATGCCGGGACTCACGCCCGAGCAGGCGGCCGAATGGCTGGTGACCGCGATCCGCACCCGGCCGGTGCGGATGGTGCCGCAGTATGCCGCGTTCCTGCGGCTGCTCGGGATCGTCTCGCCGCGCACGGTGGATCGCATGGTCGCGCGCGGGGGCTGACGGGTCTCCGGCGGCGATTCGCGGTAGCGTCTCGAGAATGAGGATTCGCGGTGCTGTCCTGGAACGAATCGGTGACCCCACCCCGTACGCCGACTCCCGCCCGATCGTCATCGACGACCTGGACCTGGGAGATCCGGGCCCGGGGGAACTGCTGGTGCGGATCGAGGCGGCGGGGCTGTGCCACTCGGATCTGTCGGTGGTGGACGGCAATCGGGTGCGGCCGCTCCCGATGCTGCTCGGGCACGAGGCGGCCGGGCGGATCGAACAGCTCGGGCCCGGCGACAGCGATCTGCGGGTCGGGCAGCGCGTGGTGATGACCTTCCTGCCCCGGTGCGGGCGGTGCGAGGGCTGCGCGACCAACGGGCGCACGCCGTGCCTGCCGGGCAGCCTCGCCAATAATGCGGGGGAACTGCTCGCCGGTGGGCGGCGGCTGCTGCGCGGCGGCGCACCGGTCCACCACCATCTGGGCGTGTCGGGCTTCGCGACCCATGCCGTGGTGGATCGCCACTCGGTGGTGCCGGTGGACGACGACGTGCCGCCGGACGTGGCGGCCGTGCTCGGCTGCGCGGTGCTGACCGGCGGTGGGGCGCTGCTGAATTCGGCCCGGCCCGGCGCGGGCGACCGGATCATGGTGGTCGGGCTGGGTGGGGTCGGCATGGCCGCGGTCCTGGTGGCGGCGTCGCTGCGGGAGGAGCTCGGCGGCGAGGTCATCGCCGTCGACACGCTGCCCGAAAAGCTGGATCTGGCAAGCAAACTCGGCGCCACCCAGGTGTACACCCCGGCGGAGCTGAGCGAGCGGGGCATCCAGGCGGAGGCGGTGGTGGAGGCGGCGGGCACCGTGCGCGCCTTCGAGACCGCCGTGGCCGCGACCGCGCCGGGCGGCACGACCGTCACCGTCGGCCTGCCCAATCCCGAAGCGCGGGCGAGTATTTCGCCGCTCGGGCTGGTGGCGCAGGGCCGCTCCATCGTGGGCAGCTACCTGGGTTCGGCGGTGCCCGCCCGCGACATTCCCGAGTACGTGCGCATGTGGCGCGCGGGGCGGCTGCCGGTGGAGCGGCTGGTGTCCGCGCGCATCGGCCTCGAGGAGATCAATCACGCCATGGACGAACTGGCCGCGGGGCACGGGCTGCGGCAGGTGATCGTCTTCGATTGATGCCGACCGGCTATCGGTCATTCCGGTGCTGGGGGTGCCACTCGCCGATCCGCGGGCGCAGTAGGCTCGGCGGGGATTGTCGGACAGCATGTGAGGAGTTCAGGTGACCACGAACCGGATCCGGGTGGGTGTGCTCGGCGCGCGCGGCAAGGTCGGGCAGGCGATCTGTGCGGCGGTCGAGGCGGCCGACGATCTGGATCTGGCCGCCGCCGTCGACAAGGGCGACGCGCTCGACGCGTTCACCGAGTCCGGCACCGAGGTCGTGATCGACTTCACCCATCCCGATGTGGTGATGCCGAATCTGAAATGGCTGGTGGAGCACGGAATTCACGCCGTGGTCGGCACCACCGGCTTCGACGAGGGGCGGCTCGGCGAGGTGCGGGGCTGGCTGGCCGGTAAGCCGGAGGTCGGGGTGCTGATCGCCCCGAACTTCGCCATCGGCGCGGTGCTGTCGATGCGGTTCGCCGAGCAGGCGGCCCGCTGGTTCGACTCGGTGGAGGTCATCGAGCTGCACCACCCGAACAAGGCCGACGCGCCGTCGGGCACCGCCTACCGCACCGCGGGCATCATCGCCGACGCGCGGCGCCGCGCCGCGGTGGGACCGAGCCCCGACGCCACCACCACCGAGCTGGACGGCGCGCGCGGCGCGAGCGTCGACGGCGTGCGGGTGCACTCGGTGCGGCTGGCCGGGCTGGTCGCCCACCAGGAGGTGCTGTTCGGCACCGAGGGCGAGACCCTGACCATCCGCCACGATTCGCTGGACCGCAGCTCCTTCGCGCCCGGTGTGCTGCTGGGCGTGCGGCAGATCGGCGCGCGTCCGGGCCTGACGGTCGGTCTCGACCCGCTGCTGGACCTGTGAGCGGGCGGACCGACGGGGCCGTGCTGCGCACGGTCGGCCTGCTCGTCTTCCTGGTCGTCGCGCTCGCGTTCTATTTCCTGCTGCTGGGACGGATCGCGGTCGGCCTGATCGGCAGCGGCAAGGCCGTCGGCGTCGCCATGGGTATCGGCGTGCTGATCCTGCCGATCATCGGCGTGTGGGTGGTGGCGACGAGTATTCGCGCCGCCCTCGCCCATCAGCATCTGGCGCGGCGGATGCATGCGGAGGGCGGCGAGCTCGACACCTCGCAGCTGCCGCGCCGACCGTCCGGCCGCATCGAGAAGCCCGCCGCCGACGCCCTGTTCGAGCAGGTCAAGCGGGAATGGGAAGCGGACCCGGACAATTGGCGCACCTGCTACCGGGTGGCCCGCGCCTACGACTACGCGGGCGATCGTGGCCGGGCGCGCGAGACCATGCGCCGCGCGGTGGCGCTGGAACGGCTGGAGCGGAACGAGCTGCGGTAGCTCTGCGGGGTGACGCCGACGATGCGTTTGAAGCGGTCGCGGAAGGCGGTGGGGGAGCCGAAACCGGCTTGGGCGGCAATGCGTTCCACGCCGTGATCGGTGGTTTCGAGCAGGTATTGGGCGCGGCGCACGCGGGTGTGCAGCAGCCACTGGACGGGTGTGGTGCCGAGTTGGTCGCGGAAGCGGCGGCTGAAGGTGCGTTCGCTGAATCCGCTGCGGCGGGCGAGATCGGCGAGCGTGAGATCCTCGGCGAGGTGCTCCTCGATCCAGGACAGCACCGGCTCGAGCTGTGAGCCTCGCGGGGCGGACGGGGTGGGGCGCACGATGAATTGTGCCTGTCCGCCTTCGCGTTCCAGCGGCACCACCGACAGGCGGGCGGTATCGGCGGCGACCGCGGAGCCGAGGTCGCGGCGAATCATGTGCAGGCACAGGTCCAGGGCGGCCGCCGCGCCCGCCGAGGTGAGAATGCGGCCGTTGTCGACGTAGAGCACATCGGGGCGCACCTCGATGCGCGGATACCGTTCGGCGAGCAGGTCGGCGGCCTGCCAGTGCGTGGTGGCGGCGAGCCCGTCCAGCAATCCCGCCGCCGCCAATACGAACGCGCCCGTGCAGACGGAGGCGATGCGGGTCCCGGAGGCGGCGGCCGCGCGCAGCGCGTCGAGCGCCCGAATGTCCGGTGGCGCAGCGTTTTCCGAGCAGCCGGGCACGATGATGGTGTCGGCCGTGCGCAGCGCGTCGAGCCCGTGCGGGGCGACGATCTCGAAGGTTTCGGTGACCACCCGCGGCGTCGGCGCGCAGACCCGGACCCGGTAGGGCCGCCGCCCGTCGGCGAGCCGCGCCCGGCCGAACGCCTCGATGGGCGTGCTCAGATCAGCGGGCACCACATGATCGAGGGCGAGAACGGCCACGGTGTGCATGCGGCCACGATAGGTGAATTCCCGCCGGGGTAGAAGGTCCAGGTCATAGGGCTGTGGGCTGGATAGCTGCTGAATGGGGTCATGGCGAGAATCCGTGGATGATTGACGATTTCGCCACTGTGATCACGGAATCCGGTGCTCTTACGCTGATTCGGCAACCCGCCCATACCCACAAGGAGCACCCCCGCATGTATGCGCAATTCGTTCTGTTCGACGGCTTCGACCCATTGGATGTCATAGCCCCGTTCGAGGTCCTGCACGCCGCGGGCATGGCGACCGGCGGCGCGGTGGCGGTCGAGCTGGTCAGCGCAGAGGGGGCTCGCGAGGTACCCAGCAGTCTGCCCGCGATAAGCCTGCGCGCCACCGCAATCCTCGACCCGGTACGCGCGGACGTGATCGTCGTCCCCGGGGCGGCGGGCGACCTGCCCTCCGACAACGACAGTGCCGCAACCGATTCCGAGAACTCCATCGCGGCCATCCTGGCTCGCGCCGCCCGAACCGACCTCGCCTCGCTCCTGGCCGCCGCCATGGAACGCGACGACACCCTGGTGGTAACGGTCTGCGGGGGCTCGCTGATCCTCGCCATGGCGGGCCTGCTCACCGGCCGCCCCGCCACCACCCACGACCTCGGCGACCCCGTTCTGAAAGCCACCGGCGCACAGGCGATCTCCGCCCGCGTGGTGGACGACGGCGACCTGGTCACCGGCGCGGGGGTAACCTCCGGCCTCGACGTGGCGCTGTATCTGGTCGAGCGAGAGATCGGGCCGCAGGTAGCCCACGCGATCGAGAAGGTATTCGCCTACGAACGCCGCGGCACCGTCTGGTCCCGTCTGGGGGCGGTGCCGAGCTTCGGGTAGATCCCGGCCAAAAGCATGCCGGGATCATTAGCAGCCGGGATCACTGTGGCGCATGCCGGGATCACTGTGGCGGATGTACCCGGGCCCAGTGTTCGGCGATGTCTATTCGTCTTGCCAGCCAGACCTTTTCGTGGGATTGGACGTAGTCCAGGAAGCGGTGTAGGGCGGCGGCGCGGGCGGGGCGGCCTGCTATGCGGCAGTGTAGGCCTACCGAGAGCATTTTGGGGGAGCCTGCGGCGCCTTCGGCGTAGAGGACGTCGAAGGCGTCGCGGAGGTAGGCGAAGAATTCGTCGCCGTTGGCGAATCCGGCGGGGGAGGAGAACCGCATGTCGTTGGCCTCCAAGGTGTATGGCACTACCAGGTGATCCGCGTCGCCGACTCGTACCCAGTAGGGGAGGTCGTCGGCGTAGGAGTCGGAGTCGTAGGTGAAACCGCCGTGCTCGACCACCAGTTCGCGGGTCTGCGGGGAATCCCGGCCGGTGTACCAGCCGCGCGGCGGGGCGCCGAACAGGTCGGTGATGATGCGCACCGCCTCGGCCAGGTGCTGGCGCTCGACCTCCGGATCGACCAATTGATAGGAGATCCAACGCAATCCGTGGCAGGCGATCTCGTGGCCGAGCCGCGTGAACGCCGCGACCGCCTCCGGATTGCGTTGCAGCGCACGGGCAACCGCGAAGATCGTCAGCGGGATGCCGCGACTTTCGAAGGCCCGCAGGACCCGCCACAGCCCGGCGCGCGAACCGTACTCGTACAGCGACTCCATGCTCAGGTGCCGATTCGGGAACGCCTGCGCCGGAACGATATCCGACAGGAACGTCTCCGAGGCCGGGTCACCGTCGAGGACGGAGTTCTCGCCGCCCTCCTCGTAGTTGAGCACGAACTGCACCGCGATATTCGCCTCGCCGGGCCAGTGCGGATGCGGCGGTCGCGGCCCGTAGCCGACCAGATCGCGGGGGTAGCCGGGTTCGCTCATGGTCACTCCTGTTCGGCGCGAAGCTTATCGCGGGCCGCGGCGGTCAGCGTGCCGAACAGGCGCAGCCGGGCGAAGCCGCCGTCGGGATACACGTCCAGGCGAATCTCGGTGACCGGCTCGGCCGCCGCGATCGCGAAGCGGTGCCGGGTATCGGGCAGCAGATCCGTGCGCGGCAGCAACTCCACCTCGGCGCCGTCGGCGCGAAACCCGGTGAGCCGGGCCGCGCCCGGGCTGTTGGACAGGAAGTAGGAGGTATCGATCTCCACCAGGCCGGGCACGCTCTCGCCCGCCAGAAGCACTCGGACCCAGTCGTTTCCGCCGTCGCGGCGGCGGGCGGTCTCCCAGCCGTCGCCCATGACGCGGGCCCGGCCGGGCAGCAGCAGATTCTGCGGATGCGAGTAGAACCGATTGGAGCAGTCGACCACCCGCCCGCCGTTCTCCAGCGCGGCCAGATCGAACGGACCCGAATCCAGCCAGCGCAGATCGGGTTTCGCCGTGCCGTGCACCCGCAGCCGGGCCACGCCGCCGTCCGGGTACATGCGCAGTCGCACGTGGGTGACGCGGCGCGTGGACTCGACCGGGAACGGATTCTCCGCGTCGCCGTTCACCTTCGCGCGCTCGACGAGGGTGAACCAGTCCGTCCGCGCGGCGATCTCCGCGGCCGCGGGATACCCGTCGACCACCAGTCCCTCGACGGAGATCTCCGGCGGATAGTTGCCCGTGAACCAGGCGGTGTCCACCACCACGCCGTGCACCACGCCCGGAACACCCAGCCGCACAACGGCTTCGTCGCAGTCCTCCGGCCCTGGCGCGGTGCCACCGGGACGGCGGCGACGCCGGGTCTCCCACCCGTCGTACACCTGTCCCTTGTGGCCGAAGGTGGCCGCGGTGAAGGTGGCGGCCTCCGGGCGGATCAAATTCTCCTTCTCCGCGAAGGATTCGTCGTTCGCCCAGATCACGGCGCCACCGAGGGGGCGTTGCGCCAGGTCGGGCAGCAGGGTGAAATCGATTGGCGCACCGGTCATCGCGTCGGTGACTTCCTTTCTCGCAACTGGGTGAGCACGTCCACGGTCGCGGCCGGGGCCAGCGCCGTGACGTCGTCCGGGCCGAAGGCCCCGCAGTCCAGGCCGCGCAGCACCACGGTGGCCAGCGCCTGCGCGGTGGCCGGTTCGTCGACCACCGCGCCGCCCTGGCGCCGCAGATAGCGGTCGATGCGCGGGGCGGCCACCGGCAGCGCGCCGCGGAAGAACGCGAACGTCGCCAGCCAGCGCGTCACCAGGTGGCCGGGGTGCATGTCCCAGCCCTGGTGGTAGCCGTGTTCGAGGGCGCGGGTGACCAGCCGGAAGTGGCGCGACACCGCCGCGGCCACCTCGTCGTCGGCGCCGATCGGCAGCACCTGGGTGGAGCCGTCGCACACCCACACCCCGGTCTGCGCGGCGGCGGCCTGCATCACCGCCTTGGCGTGGTCGGCCACCGGATGCTCGAGCGACTGGAACTGCGGGGAGATGCCGCACGCCGCGCTGTAATCGTAAGTGCCGTAGTGCAATCCGGTGCAGCGCCCGGCGGAGCGGTGGATCGCGCGGGCCACGGTCGCGGTGCCGTCGGCGGCGATCACGGCCTGCGGGCTCTCGATCTGTAACTCGAAAAGCAAAGCGCCGGAGGGCAATCCGTGCGCGAACTCCAGCGCCTCGCACAGCCGCACGGCGACGTCGACCTGCTCGGCCGCGCGCAGCTTCGGCACCGTGAACACGAATCCGTCGGGCACGCCGCCCGCCCCGTCCAGCACCCGCTCCAGGGTGCGGATGGCGCGCCCGTATTCGCCGCCGGTGAGGCCCTTGATGCGGATGCCGCGCGAGAACACCGCGGGCGGCAGCGTCGCCAGCACCTGCCCGGCCCGGGTGGCGTCGCGGTCCTCCGCCTCGTCGCCGCGGGTGCCGTAGCCGTCCTCGAAATCCAGGCGCAGATCCTGAATAGGCCGCCGCGCCAGCGTCTCCCGCACCCGGGCCAGGGTCTCGGCATCGGACAGGTCGGTGAGCAGACCGGCGTGCCGGTCGGCGAGAGCCGTTGCGGCCGCGCCCCATTCGTCGGGCAGATCCTTGCTCGCGTCGGCGGCGCACACGTAGGCGGTGTGGATCGGCTGGCCGGGCCGATCGCCCGAATAGTCGCGCGCCAGGTCGGCGTCGACCGCCCGGACCCGGGCGGCGAGATCGGACAGGACTTCCGGGGGCAGGTTCACGATTCGGCTCCGTCGGTGGCGAATTCGGACAGCAAACCGGTGTAGCGCTTCGGTGGCGGCGACGCGAACTCGCCGCGGCCGGACTTGCGCAGTCCCAGGGTGACCAGCGATTGCACCGTCACCGTCGCCGCGGCCACGCCGTCGATCACCGGCACCCCGATCTCGTCGGACAGCTCATGGCACAGATCGGCCATGCCCGCGCAGCCCAGCACCACCGCGTCGGAATCGTCGGCGGCCACCGCCGCGCGGCAGGCGTCGGCGATCACGCCGCGCACCTTCGGGTCCTCGAGTTCCAGCACCGGGATGTCGGTGGCGTGCACGCCGCGGCAGAAGCGTTGCACGCCATAGCGTTCGGTGAGGTCCACGGCCTGGCCGACGGTGCGGGCCAGCGTGGTCACCACGCTGAAGCCGCGGCCCAGGTGGGTGGCGGTGCGCATGGCGGCCTCCGCGATGCCGAGCACCGGCCCGCGCGCCAGCTCGCGCGCCGCGGACAGGCCCGGGTCGCCGAAGCAGGCGATCACATAGCCGTCCACGCCCTCGGCCTCGCCGCGGGCGATCTCGGCCAGCAGCCCGGGCACCGCCAACGCCTCGTCGTAGTGGCTTTCGATCGAGGCCGGGCCCATCGGCGAGGTGACCGCCTCCACCACGGTGCCCGGCGCGGCCACGGCCCGGGCGCACCGCCCGATGACGGCCGTCATGGCGGCCGTGGTATTGGGGTTGATCACACGAATTCTCATGCGGTCCCGGTCATATCGCACATCCCGTCGGTCGGATCCGCGCGGCGGATCGATGGGCGCGACGTTATCGATCCGGTATTGCCGGTTTGTTGCGAAAACTATATATCTTCCGCGGCCGGTGCGGCAGGCTCGGCGAACAGGCCCAGATCGGTCGGCAGTCCGGCCACCACCTGATTGAGCCGGGCGTGGTGGCGATCGGTGGCGGCCAGCAGCGCCCCGGCGTCCCCGGCCAGGAACGCCGCCAGCTGGCGGCTGTGGTCGGCGTGCAGCACCGCCCGCTCGGCGGCGCTCACGTGCACCATCGGCTGCACCGGTTCGGTGATGTTCCAGGCGTATTCGAGCATGTGCACCAGCCGCGCCATGCCCGAGGCCCGCACCAGCGCGAGATGGAAGGTGCGGGTCTCGCGATGATAGGCGGCCGGATCGTCGTCGAGCACCGCCCGTTCCAGCCGGGCGTGCGACTCGGTGGCCAGCCGGTGATCCTCCGGCCCCGCCCGCGTCACCGCCGCGGCCAGCGCCGCCGACTCCAGCCGCTCCCGCGCCACGTACAGCTCGCGCAGTTCGGCGGCGGTCAGCCGGGTGACCGTGTACCCGAAATTGGGCCGGTGCTCGACCAGGCCCTCGCCGATCAAGGTCTGCAGCGACTCGCGCACCGGAATGGCGCTGACCGCGAACACCCGCGCGAACTCCCGCAGCGGCAGCCCGGTCCCCGGCGGCAGATTCCCGTTGAGGATCAGCCGCCGCACCTCGGCGAGAATCTCGTGCTGCGCATAGCCGCGGCGCGCGTCGCCCGGCGGCGTGAGATCGGGCAGCCGGGGAAGACGCGAACGGGAAGGCACGCTCGTACCGTAGCCGCCCGCACTAGTCTCGAGGTGTGCCGACGCTGCTGATCATCCACCACACGCCGTCTCCGTTCCTGCAGGAGATGTTCGAGGCGGTCCTGTCGGGCGCCACCGCCCCGGAGATCGAGGGCGTCACCGTGGAACGCCGCGCGGCCCTGTCGGTCACCGCCGCCGACGCCTACCTCCTCGGCTACATGTCCGGCGCCCTCAAACACGCCTTCGACACCTTCTACTACCCCTGCCTCGACTCCACCCGAGGCCGCCCGTTCGGCTACTACATCCACGGCAACCAGGGCACCGAGGGCGCCCAGCAGAGCATCGAAACCATCACCACCGGCCTCGGCTGGGAACAGGCGGCGGCCCCGGTCGTGATCACCGGCGCCCCCGACAAGGCCGTCCGAGAGCAGTGCTGGGAGTTGGGCGCGACGGTATCCGCACAGTTGACGGTTTGATTACCCCCGAATTCTGGTGGCTGACAACCGCTGGAAGGAGTCCGTCATACTCGACACGAGCATGTTTCGGGGCCGACAATCCGTGTCGTCGGACGTTCGTGCGAGGTGTTCGGGATTTGGGAAGAGGTGAGAGCGCCGTGGAGGCGACACAGCAGGGGATGTCGGGGCCGCGTCGGATCGGGCTTGTCGAGGACCACGAGTCCGTGGCGCTGGGGCTGGCGACGATGCTGGCGCCCGAACCCGATCTCGAGCTCGTCATCACCGCCGGGACCGTCGCCGAACTGTTCGCGGCCGCACCGGAATTGGATCTGGTGGTGCTGGATCTGCGGCTCGCCGACGGGTCCAGCCCCGAGGACAATGTGCGCGCCCTGCGCGGGCGCGGCGTCGAGGTGCTGGTGTTCACCGGCGCCGACAACCCGTTCCTGGTGCGCTCGGCCGCGAAGGCCGGGGTGCTCGGCGTGGTCCGAAAATCCGAGGACGTGCAGACGGTGGTGTCCGCGGTTCGCGCGGCCGCCTCGGGCGAACAGGTGGTGACCACCGACTGGGCCGCCGCCATCGATAGCGACCCGCAGCTGTCCGATGTCGGCCTGAGCCCGCGCCAGCAGGAGGTGCTCACCCTGTACGCGTCGGGGGAGAAGGCATCGCGGGTGGCCCGCCTGACCGGTCTGTCCGAACAGACCGTCAACGACTATCTGGGCCGCATCCGGCAGAAGTACGCCGATGCCGGTCGCCCGGCGCCCACCAAGACCGACCTGTACAAGCGGGCGGTCGAGGACGGCTGGCTGCCGGTGCCCGAGCGCAACCCGCGGACATGAGCGAGCGAACGATGGGCACAGCCGGGCAGTCGCTCGTGCTGGCGCCGAGCGCACGCTCGTGCTGGCGCCGAGCGCTAGCGAGGGGGCGGCATGAGTGAGGCACCGGCATGATCGCGTCCGGCGCGCTGGATGCCTCGCTCGCGCGTTCGGGAATGCTGGTGCGGGCCGGTGCGTGGTGGCGGAGCCGATCCGTGCTGGAGGAGGACGTGAACGCGGTCGCGTTCGACCGGATCATTCGGCGGCTCGGATTATCGGTGGGATGCGGCGGCGTGATCATGGGGCTGTTCGACATCCCGGAGATCGCCGAGCAGTCGCGCGTCGCGCCCGGCTGGTGGACGCCGACGGCGATGATCCTGGCGTTCGGCCTGTTCCCGGTGTTGGCAGGGGTCTCGATTCGGTCCGCGCCCAGGGTGATTCGCTACGTGGCGGGGGCGGCGGCGGTCGCGTTCCTGCTGGCGCTGGCGACCACGCCGTTCGCGCTGCACGCCCACATGATCGACGCCTCGTCGCTGTGGCTGTACCGGATGCTGCCGCTCGGCCTGGTGGCCGCGGCGCTGGCCTGGCCGGTGGCGGTGTCGATCGGCTATCTCACGGTCGGTTCGGCGGCGGTGGCGCTGACCGACGTCTTCCTGGTGGAGCCGATCACCTCGACCGCGGCGCTGAATTCGTTCGCCCGCTCCTTCGGGCTCTCGGCGCTGTTCCTGTGGTGCGTGACCTGCGCGCTCGGCGCGGCGGCGCGGGTCGACCGGGAGTCGGCGATCGCCAGCCGGCGCGCGGCCTCCGCGGCGGCCGCGGCCGCCCGCGATCACGAGCGCGGCCGGTTCGCCGCGCTCATCCATGACGCGGTGCTGTCCACGCTGCTCGACGCCGCCCGCGGCCACGAGCGCTCGGATGTGCTGCGCCGCCAGGCCGAACACACCCTCGAGCAGCTCGACGAGATCCGCGTCGACGTCCGCGAGCCCGATGTGCTCGACGCCCGGGCCGCGGTGATCTTCTTGCGTTCGGCCGTGCACGACATCAATCCCGGCATCCGGTTCGCCACCCGGACCTGGCCCGGCTTCGACGATCTGCGCATGCCGGTGCAGGCCGCGGGCACCCTGGCCGCGGCGCTGGGCGAGGCGGTCCGCAACAGCCTGCGCCATGCCGCGGTACCCGGCCGCGCCGTGCATCGCATCGTGACGTGCACGATCAGCGCGGGCAGCATCCGCATCGTCTTCGCCGACGACGGTGCGGGTTTCGACGTGCGGCAGGTGTCGGCCGATCGGCTGGGCATCTCGGTCAGCATCCTGGGCCGCATGCGGCAGCTGGCGGGCGGCGCGGGATTCGTGGAGTCGCAGCCCGGTGAGGGCACGATGGTGACGCTGGTGTGGGGCGGCGATGGATCGCACTGATCCCGGGCGCGACCTCGACGCCGGATTCGGCCTGCGGGATCTGCTCGGCCTGCGCGGCGGCATGGCCTGGCTGTTCCTGCTCATCCTGGAACTGACCATCTCGCTGTACATGCTGCGCAACCTGACCGCCGCGTCGACGGTGGAGGTGCTGGCGGGCCTGGCGGTGATGGTAGTGGCCGGGGCGGTGGTGCTGGTCGTCCCGATCGATCCGCTGCCGCTGCCGTTCGCGGTGTTCGTGGCCGCGGCCGGACCGGTGGCCACCGCGCTGACCGTGGCGAATCTGAGCTCGGAGCAGGCCCACTACATGGGCTGGACCAGCTACGCCAGCTCGTATGTGCTTGCCGCGCTGGTGCTGCGCGGCCGGATGGGCTGGGCCTGGCTCGGCGTGGCGGCCAGCGCGGTCGTGATCCTGGTCGCGGGCCTCAAGGGCGAGGCCGCGGTCGGCGCGATCGTGCCGGTCGGCACGGTCATCGCGATCTCGGTCTTCGCGCTGATCATGCGGTCCACCCAGCGCTCGCTGCGAATGTTGCGCGAGGAGGCCACGATTCGGGCCGCCTCGGAGGCGACCATGGCCGCCGCCGAGGGCGAGCGGCTGCGCCAGCTGACCCGGCTGGACCGGGTGGCGCGCCCGATCCTGGAGCGGATCGCCGAGGGCGTCGAGCTCACCGCCGCCGAGCGCGAGGAGTGCCGCCTGCTGGAGGCCGAGCTGCGCGACGGTCTGCGCGCGCCGCAGCTGGTGACCGACGAGCTGAGCGGCGCCGCCCGCGGTGCGCGGGCCCGCGGCGTCGAGGTGGTGCTGCTCGACGACGGCGGCTTCGCGGGGGTGCCGCATTGGATTCGGCAGCGCGTGATCGACGCCGCCACAAAGGAATTGGATGCCGCCAACGCCGGTGCGGTGACCGTGCGGGTGCTGCCGCTGGGCCGCCGGGTGCTGGCGACCGTGCTGGCGCACGCGCCCGATCACGATCGCCGCACCGAGATCGATACCGACGGCAATATCACCGTCTCGACCTGAGCTCACTCGTCGTCGTAGCGACCGGGCCCGCCCCTGCGCATCTGATCGCGCAGCGCGCCCTGCACGGCGGTGGACAGCCACGAGTTCAGCGACTGCCCGCTCTGCGCGGCGGCCTCCTCGGCGCGCGACTTGATGTTCTCCACCAGCCGCAGCGTGACGCGGCTGATGTCGCCGGTCATCTCCTCGAAGGTCGGGTGCTGTTCCTCACCCTGGTCGCGGCGCACGTCCACGTGGGCCGCGGTGCCGTCCAGGGTGACGCGCACCGTCCGGTCGCCGAGCGCGGCGCCGATCTCTCCGGCCAGCTCCGAGAGCGCGGCCAGCAGCGTCAGCCGGGCCGAATTCTCGGTGGCCGCGGCCAGGGCGGCGGCCGTGGCCTGTGTCTTCTCGTCGCCGAGGGCAGCGGCGGCGATCAGGTCCTCGCGCAGCCGGGCGGTGTACTTGTCCAGATCCATGACACCAGCATGGCGTCATTTACGACATCATTCAAGGAAAAATCTGATGTCATAGATGATGTCATCGTGACGGAAAGGGTCGCCGCAGATAGTTGAACCGGACAAGGATTCAAGATCGTTTCCGGGACCGGGTAGCCTTTCTGACCATGACGAACGGTGAAACGACGCGATCGAGCCCGCGCGCGTCCGGCACGGTCGGTGTCGCGATGGTGACCCCCTTTACCGCCGACGGCAAGCTCGATGTCGATGCCGGCGTCGCCCTGGCCGCGAATCTGGTCGATCGCGGCGTGGATCTGCTGGCCATCTCCGGCACCACCGGGGAGTCACCGACCACCACCGAATCGGAGAAGTTCGACCTGCTGCACGCCGTCGTCGACGCGGTCGGCGCGCGTGCCACCGTCATCGCCGGCGCCGGTACCTACGACACCGCGCACAGCATCGAGCTGGCCCGCAACGCCCAGCGGGCGGGCGCGCACGGCCTGCTGGTGGTGACCCCGTACTACTCGCGCCCCTCGCAGGACGGCCTGCTCGCGCACTTCACCGCCGTCGCCGACGCGACCGAGCTGCCGGTCACCCTCTACGACATT
Source organism: Nocardia terpenica (assembly GCF_013186535.1). Taxonomy (NCBI): domain Bacteria; kingdom Bacillati; phylum Actinomycetota; class Actinomycetes; order Mycobacteriales; family Nocardiaceae; genus Nocardia; species Nocardia terpenica. The sequence continues at coordinate 1,307,918 of NZ_JABMCZ010000005.1, read as the reverse complement.
CCCGCGCGCTCGGTGGTGCCGATCGCGCCCGAGACGATCCGGCGGCTCGCCGAGCATCCGCGCATCGTCGCGGTCAAGGACGCCAAGGGCGACCTGGGCGCGGGCGCCGAGCTGATCGCCGACACCGGCCTGGCCTACTACTCCGGCGACGACGTGCTGAACCTGCCGTGGCTGTCGATCGGCGCGACCGGATTCATCAGTGTGATCGGGCATCTCGTGCCGGAGCGGCTGGTGCAGCTGCGCGAGCTGTACGCCGCCGGTGACGTGCTGCGCGCCCGCGAGGTGCACGCCAGCATGCTGCCGCTGATGCGGGCCATGGCCCGGGTCGGCGGTGTGGCGCTGGTCAAATCGGCGCTGCGGTTGCTCGGCACCGAGGTGGGTGAGCCGCGCCTGCCGCAGCTCATGCCGGCCGGCGAGGCGCTCGACCTGATCGCCGCCGAGCTGCGCATGGCGGAGGTGCTGGCATGAGCGAGCCGGTGCGTCGTCGTCCGCGCCGAGGCGCGAGCCGCGCCGCGGGCGCGCCCCCGCCCGCCCCGGAACCCGTGCAGCCGCAGCGCAAGTCGCCCGCACGGTCGGGAAGCGAAGCGCCGCAGCAGGTTCCGGTCGAGGCCGAGATCGCCGCGGCGCCGCCGGCGACCGCTCCGGCGGAGACCGAGGCCCGGGTCCGCGGCCGGGCACAGTCGGGCCGCGAGTCCGACCGCGGCGCGACGACCCGGCGTGGTGGCCGGGGTCGGCAGACCGGCCGCGACCGAGGCCGCGCCGAACAGGCCGCGCCGCAGGAGGTTCCGGTCGATCCGCACAGCCTGCCGGTGCCCCCCGCCGCGCCGAAGCACGGCCTGCGCGTCTTCGCGCTCGGCGGGATCGGCGAAATCGGCCGCAACATGACGGTTTTCGAGTACGGCGGCAAGCTGCTGATCATCGACTGCGGCGTGCTGTTCCCGGAGGACCAGCAGCCGGGCGTCGACCTGATCCTGCCCGACTTCCGGCCCATCGAGGACCGGATGGGCGATGTCGTCGCGGTGGTGCTGACCCACGGCCACGAGGACCACATCGGCGCGGTGCCGTTCCTGCTGCGGCAGCGGCCCGACATCCCGGTCGTCGGCAGCAAGTTCACCCTCGCGCTGGTGGCGGCCAAGTGCCGCGAACATCGCCTGCAGCCCAAGCTGATCGAGGTCACCGAGGGCGAGCGGACCACGCACGGCCCGTTCGAGTGCGAGTACTTCGCGGTCAACCACTCGATCCCGGACGCCCTCGCGGTCGCCGTGCGCACCCCGGCGGGCCTGGCGCTGCACACCGGCGACATCAAGCTGGATCAGTTACCGCTGGACGGGCGGCTCACCGACCTGGCCGGGTTCTCCCGGCTCGGCGACGAGGGCGTGGACCTGTTCCTGGTCGACTCCACCAATGCCGAGGTGCCCGGCTTCGTCACGCCCGAGCGCGAGATCGGCCCGGTGCTCGACAGCGTGATCGGCAAGGCCCGCGGCCGGGTGATCGTCGCCTCGTTCGCCAGCCATGTGCACCGCATCCAGCAGGTGGTCGACGTGGCCCAGCGCTACGACCGGCGGGTGTGCTTCGTCGGCCGGTCCATGGTCCGTAATATGCAGATCGCGCAGGACCTGGGCTACCTGAACATCCCCGACCAGATCGTGGTGGACCTCGATCAGGCCGCGACGCTGCCCGGCCACAAGCTGGTGCTGATCTCGACCGGATCGCAGGGCGAGCCGCTGTCGGCGCTGTCGCGGATGGCGCGCGGCGACCATCGCCAGATCAACATTCGCGCCGACGATCTCGTGGTGCTGGCCTCCTCGCTCATCCCGGGCAATGAGAACGCGGTGTTCGCGGTGGTCAACGGCCTGGCCCGGAAGGGCGCGACGGTGGTCACCCAGCAGAGCGCGAAGGTGCACGTGTCCGGGCACGCCTCGGCCGGTGAGCTGCTGTACCTGTACAACGCGGTGCGGCCGACCAATGCCATGCCGGTGCACGGCGAGTGGCGGCACCTGCGCGCCAATGCGGCACTGGCCGTCGCGACCGGTGTGCCCGAGGACCGGGTGGTGCTGGCCGAGGACGGCGTGGTCGTCGACCTGGTGGACGGCATCGCCTCGATCGTGGGCCGCTACCCGGTCGGTCAGGTGTACGTCGACGGCCTGTCGGTCGGCGACGTCGGCGAGTCCACGCTGTCGGACCGGCTGATCCTCGGCGAGGGCGGCTTCATCTCCATCACCGTCGCCGTCGACGAGGCCACCGGTAAGACCGTCACCGAGCCCGAGGTCAGCGGCCGCGGTTTCTCCGACGACCCCGGCGCCCTGACCGACGCCCAGAAACTGGTGGAGGCCGAACTGCATCGCCTGGCGAGCGAGGGCATCACCGACACCCACCGCATCGCCCAGGGCGTCCGCCGAGTCGTCGGCCGCTGGGTCGCCGAAACCTACCGTCGCCGCCCGATGATCGTCCCGACGGTGATCGGCGTTTAACGCTAGTCTCGGCGCATGAGTATGGCTCAGCGGGAGCGTCGCGCCCTGGTGGCGGCCATGGCGGCGGCCGGGGCGGACGCGCCCACCCTGTGTGCCGGGTGGGATGTGCGAGATCTGGCCGCGCACCTGGTGATTCGGGAGCGGCGGCCCGATATCGTGCCCGGGATCGTGCTGAAACCGTTCGCGGGGTACGTCGAGGCGGTGCAGGCCCGCACCGCTCGGCGCCCGTTCACCGAGCTGCTGGAGCTGATCCGCACCGGGCCGCCCTGGTACTGGCCGATGCGTCCGCTGGACGCCATCGCCAACCTCTCCGAGATGTTCGTGCATCACGAGGATGTGCGCCGCGCCCAACCAGGCTGGGAGCCGCGGGAATTGAGCGATGAGGACGAGGCCGCGCTGTGGCGGCTGCTGCGCCGCACCGCCCGGTTCAACTACCGCAAATCCCCGGTCACGGTGGTCCTGGCGACACCGGGCGGCGAGCGGGTCACCGCGCATCGATCCGGCGCGGCGGAGGTGGTGCTCACCGGCCCGCCCTCGGAGCTCATGCTGCATGCCTTCGGCCGCAACGAGGTTCGCATCGACGCCCAGGGCGCCCCGGCCGATGTGCAGGCGGTTCTCGGGAGCGACCGGCGCTTCTAGTCATGAAACGGTCACGGAGGCATGGATATTTTCCGTTTCGCAAGTGATGTTGTGACGGGAAGTAGGAGTGCTGATGTCCGGGCTGCTGTCGGTTCTCGGGCCGGTGGAATTGACGATCGATGGCGAGACGGTCCGCCCCATGCCGCCGAAACAGCAAGCCGCACTGGTGATGTTGGCGTTGGCGCGGGGGCGCACGGTCTCGGCGGCGGAGCTCATCCGCGGGATCTGGGGGTCGCACCGCCCCCGGTCGGCGCTGGGCGCCCTGCGCAACTACGTGTGGTCGGTGCGCAAGGTGCTGGCCGCCGGGCCGATGACGCTGCGGTCGGGGTCCGGCGGCTATCGGCTGGACGGCCCGCTGGAACTCGATATCGACCGCGTCGAACGCTTCCGGGCCGAGGCCGACGCCGCCCGGCTGGCGGGACGGCTGGAGGAGGCCGAGGCCGCGCTGCGGCGCGCCTTCCACTGCTGGCGCGGCGGCGCGCTGACCGGGGTGCCCGGCCCCTGGGCGAGCGCCGAGCGGGCCCGGCTGCGGCGGCTGCACGGCACGTTGCAGGAGACGGCGGTCGAGATCGCGATCCAGCGCGGCGACCACGCCCGGGCCTTGGCCGACCTGGACGCCCTCATCGTGGCCGACCCACTGTCGGAGCGGCTGCGCGCGCTGATGATGACGGCGCTGTACCGGTGCGGGCGCCGCAGCGAGGCGCTGGAGGTGTATCAGCAGATCCGGCGGCTGCTGGTGCGCGACCAGGGCATCGAACCCGGCCCGACGCTGGCCGAACTGCACCGGCAGATCCTCACCGACCAACTGTCCGCCGCGCCGGTGCCGAAACCGGCTGCGTCACCGCTGGATCCGGGCGATCTCGTGCAGGGGTTGTGGCAGGACCTGTCCGGCCCCGGCGTGCCCGACTCGGTGGCGGTGATCGTGTGCGACGAGCGGCGGGCCGACCAGTTCTGTCGCGAACTGGCCACCCGCGGCCTGCTGGAAGCCGCCGGTCCGGGTCGATACCGCTACCAGGACCTGATGCGGATTTTCATCCCCGGCGCGGCGCTGTGATCTCGATTCGATCTCGGTGGTGTGGGTGTTGCGGATGGTCCGGATGGGGCGATTGCCGCTAGCCTGAGCACCATGGCAGGTAAGTCCCGCGGCACCACGTCGGCACGTTCGCGGGCGGGAACGACTCGGGGCCGGGCTCCGGTGCGGTCGCGTTCGGGCGGTTCCCGGTCGGGGGCGACGCGGCGCGGGCGGACCACCCCCGCTCGCCGCCCGGCGCGCGCCCGGTCGAACACCGCCCCGCTCGCCGTCTTCGGCCGCGGCATCGGAAACGGCTGGAACATGCTCGCCCGCGGCATGGGCGCCACCACGCGGACGCTGAGCCGGGCCGGAGAGATCGAGCACGCGCATCGCCGCGACGGTGTCGCGCTGGCGCTCATCGCGTTCAGCGTCGTGATCGCCGCGGCCGTCTGGCTATCGGCCGGTGGGCCGATCGGGCACTGGGTCGAGAACGGCATCCGGTGGATCTCCGGATCGGCCTCGGGCGCTTTGCCTTTCGTCGCCACCGGCATCGCGGTGGTGCTGATGCGCACCGAGCCCCGCCCGGAGATCCGGCCCCGGCTGGTGCTGGGCGGGCTGCTGGTCGGGATGCCCGCGCTGGGCCTGTGGCATATCGCGTCCGGCGCGCCCACCGATCCGCACGGCCGCGCGCACGCCGCTGGTTTCGCCGGATACGTGGCGGGCGGCCCGCTGCGCGAGGGGCTGACCGCGTGGCTGGCGGTGCCGTTGTTGTTGCTGGCCATCGTGTTCGGCGTGCTGCTGCTGACCGGCACCACGGTGCGCGAGGTGCCGGAGCGCTTACGGGAGCTGTTCGGCGCCGGCGGCGGCGAATACGACTCCTACGACGACCGTTACGGCCTCTACGATCCGGAAAACTATGACGCGGACGGGTTCCCGGCGCACCCGAACGCCAAGCGCCGCCGCCGCGGCCGGACCCCGGCCGAGAACTATCCCACCGACGAATTCGCCGACGCCCGCACCGAGGTGATCGGCGAACCACCGCTGCGCGACGCCAAGGAGATCGAGCCCGATCCCGAGGCCAAGTCCGCGGCCAAGCCCAGACCGAAGAAGGCGCCCAAGGTCGTCGACCAGACGCCGGAACCGCCCGCGCCGCAGCAGCTGGAGTTCGTCACCGAACGCCAGATCGAGGGCGACTATCAGCTGCCGCCGCTGTCGCTGCTCACCGACGGCGATCCGCCCAAGAAGCGCAGTGCCGCCAACGAATCGATGATCGAGGCGATCACCGAGGTGCTGGTGCAGTTCAAGATCGACGCAGCGGTCACCGGTTTCGTGCGCGGCCCGACGGTCACCCGCTACGAGGTGGAGCTGGGCCCCGGCGTGAAGGTCGAGAAGATCACCGCGCTGGCCCGCAATATCGCGTATGCCGTTGCCACCGAGAACGTTCGGCTGCTGGCGCCGATTCCGGGCAAGTCCGCGGTGGGCATCGAGGTGCCCAACGCCGACCGCGAACTGGTGCGGCTGGCCGACGTGCTCAAGGCGCCCTCGACCCGAAACGACCACCACCCCTTGGTGATCGGCCTCGGCAAGAACATCGAGGGCGAATTCGTCAGCGCCAACCTGGCCAAGATGCCGCACCTGCTGGTGGCCGGTTCCACCGGTTCGGGCAAGTCCAGCTTCGTGAACTCGATGCTGGTGTCGCTGCTGGGCCGGGCGACGCCGGACGAGGTGCGGATGATCCTCATCGACCCGAAGATGGTGGAACTGACGCCCTACGAGGGCATTCCGCATCTGATCACGCCCATCATCACCCAGCCGAAGAAGGCCGCCGCCGCGCTGGCCTGGCTGGTGGAGGAGATGGAGCAGCGCTATCAGGACATGCAGGCCAGCAAGGTGCGCCACATCGACGACTTCAACAAGAAGGTGAAGTCGGGGCAGATCACCGCGCCGCTGGGCAGCGAGCGGGTGTACCGGCCCTACCCGTACATTCTCGCCATCGTCGACGAGCTGGCGGACCTGATGATGACCGCGCCGCGCGACGTCGAGGACGCCATCGTGCGCATCACCCAGAAGGCCCGCGCCGCGGGTATTCACCTGGTGCTGGCGACGCAGCGGCCCTCGGTGGACGTGGTCACCGGCCTGATCAAGACCAATGTGCCGTCCCGGCTGGCGTTCGCGACCTCGTCGCTGACCGACTCGCGCGTCATCCTGGACCAGCCGGGCGCGGAGAAGCTGATCGGCATGGGCGACGGCCTGTTCCTGCCGATGGGCGCGTCGAAACCGACTCGCCTGCAGGGCGCGTTCATCTCCGACGAGGAGATCCACGCGGTCGTCGAGTTCGCCAAGAACCAGGCCGAGCCGGATTATCAGGACGGCGTCACCACCGCCAAGGCGGGCGAGAAGAAGGACGTCGATCCCGATATCGGCGACGACCTGGACCTGCTGCTGCAGGCCGTGGAACTCGTGGTGACCTCGCAATTCGGTTCCACCTCCATGCTCCAGCGCAAGCTGCGGGTCGGCTTCGCCAAGGCGGGCCGCCTCATGGACCTGATGGAGACCCGCGGCGTCGTCGGGCCCAGCGAGGGGTCGAAGGCGCGGGATGTGCTGGTGAAACCGGATGAGCTGGAGGGGGTGCTGTATTCCATCCGGGGTGGGGGAGGGGAGCCAGCGGGCGAGTCGGAAGAGCCCGGGGCCCAGTAGATTCCGGCGTGCTTCCCGTAGATTCCGGCGTGCTTTTGGCCGGAATCTTCCGTGAGGTCCCGGCCAAAAGCACGCCGGGACCATGGATAGAGCGTCAGCCGTGCTGGCCGATGACTATCGGCTCCAGCTTCGTCGGTAGGGCGGCGAAGACCGACTCCGGGACGCCGAAGGCGGCGGCGAGCACGTTGCGGGGGAGCGCGCTCAGCGTGGCCACCACGCCGATGTCGTCGTCGGGTTCCTTGGCGCTGGTGTTGAACACGACCAGCACCTCCAGCGGCATATCCGTGCGGGCGTTCTCGAAGTAGTGGAGGTGGCCCTGCGGAGCGAAGACCAGATCGCCCTGCTCGGCCTGGAACACAGTATTGCGGTAGGCGCCGTCGGAGTGGGTGCCGAGGATCGTCCACTTCGCCGTCCCGGAGACGACGAAGTTCAGCTCCCAGGCGGTCGGATGCCAGTGCGGCTCACGGAATCCGCCCACCTCCAGCCGCACGAAGTACACCGAGCCGCGCTGCCCCTGCAGGATCGGGAAGGTGTCCTCGTTCGCGCCCTGGAGATACCCGCCGCGGTAGGCGTCCTTCTCCGATCGCGTCAGCTTGAACAGATGCGGCGCGGCATTGAGGTTCTTGTCCAGCGGACCCTCCGCGGCCACCGGCGCGGTGGCGGCCGCGGCCGAACTCGCCTTCGCCCCGACCAGTCCGCCACCGACGGCGGCCGCCGCGGCCGCACCCGCGCCGAGGACCAGTCTGCGGTCCACTCCCTTGCGATTTCCGTTGTCCTGCTTGATGTTCGGCTGTTCCGGCATGTCGCCGTCCTCTCTCGGAGAACCATTCGATCGATTTCGCAACTGCCAACCCGGGATGACGATGTCGAGCGTAATCAGTTCATCCCATGAATCACACATGGGACTTATCACAGAGATCGAGGAATGATCGGTATTAAACGTTACGCGCGATAAATAGACCCGATCTGCCGGGAAACGAGGCGCGCCGACGGGCGGTGCGCCGACAATGCTGATATGGCCGACAATCTCACCGAGGCTCGCGCGCTGGTCCGGCGCGCACGAGACGAGATCGATTCGTCCGCAAATCATTTCGTCGATCTGCTGGAGGCCGGGCAGATCCCGTCGGAGCGGCTGCGCCGGTTGGCGGGGGAGCAGTACAGCATCCTCGCCAGCGACCGGCGCAGTTTCGCGCTGCTGGCCGCGCGCTTCCCCGAACCCCCGGCGGGCCCGGTGTTCCTGGGCCTGGCCACCGGGGAGGGCGAGGCCGCCGGGCTGCTGACGACGTTCGCGACCGCGCTCGGCTGGGGCGAGGAGGACCTGCGCGCCTACGAGCCGCACCCCGGCGCCCAGGCGTATCCGGCCTACCTGGCCCAGCAGGCGGTCTTCGGCACCTGCGGCGGCGTCGCCCTCGCCATGCTCGCCAACCTCGACGAGTGGGGCTCCTACTGCCGCCGCATCGCCACCGCCCTCGCCGACAAATACGGCCTCCCCGAGGAATCCGTCGGCTTCTTCCGCTTCTTCGCCGAGTCTCCGCCCGGTTTCGCCGACGAGGCGACCGCCACCGTCGCCCAGGGCCTCGGCATGGGCGACGACCCCGGCCACGCCCTGCGCGCCGCCCGGATGCTGCACGCCTACGAGACGGATTTCTGGAACAGCCTCGCCGCCGGGCTGTGAGCCGGATCAGTCGGTGTAGGCCCAGCCGGAGACCGTGTCGACGACGATCCGGATCACCGGCCCGGTCGGCGAATTATCCTGGTACTGCGGATATTTCGCGGTTAGCCAGGCGATGGACGCGGCGCGGTCCGGGCCGTCGGTGAGGATGCGGGCGGTGCCGTCCAGGCGGACCCACCACAGCTGCGTCCAGTCCTCGGAGTAGTCGTCGGCCAGCAGCGCGACCCGCGGATTGTCGGCGATATTGCGGAGCCGCCGCAGCCGGGTGGTGGTCTTGGGTTTGTGGTCGATCGCGATGACCGCCACCGGATTTCGTGGGTCCGGGTCGGTCGCGAACGTCACCGGAACCAGGTGCGGCCGCCCGTCCGCGCCCGCGGTGGCGAGCCGGGCGACCCGGGCCGCGCGAAATCGGTCCCAGGCCGTGGCCTCGTCCAGTCGCACCGGGTCAGCGTAGTGCAGGCGCTACGCCTGCGCGGCCTCACGCCGCACCTGCTCGGCCGCCTCGCGCTGGATGCGGTCGAACTGGGCGCCCATGGCCTCGGCCAGGGCGGTCGCGGCCGACAGCGGGCGCACCATCACGGTCAGCTCGTCGACCTTGCCCGCCTCGTCGAGATGGACGAAATCGCATCCGGTGAGCCGCTTTCCGGCCACCGTGGCCTCGAAGACCAGGGCCGCGTCCCGGCCGTTCGGGTCGGCGATCTCGCGCACGTAGCGGAAATCCTCGAACACCCGCAGCACGCCGCGCAGGATCGCGCTCGTGATCGCCCGCCCCGGATACGGCTTGAACGCCACCGGGCTGGTGAACACCACGTCGTCTGCCAGCAGCGCCTCGATCGCCGCCGCATCGTGTGCCTCCACGGCCTGCCGGAACGGATGCATCGCCACCTCGCATATGCAACTGGTTGAATAGCCTCCCGGCATCCTAGCGGGATCGCCCGAACCGCGCGCGGCAGGAAACTTCAGCGGATAAAATTCTTGTATGACTAAGAAGGCGCGATAGGGTGGCGAGATGAGCGGACTCCGTGAGCGCAAGAAGGCACAGACCCGGCAGGCGCTCGCCGACGCGGCGTTGCGACTGTTCCTGGAGCGCGGCTACGACGCGGTGAGCCTGAAGGAGATCGCCGAGGCCGCCGACGTCTCGGTGCCCACGGTATTCGCGCACTTCCCGGACGGGAAAGAGTCGCTGGTGTTCGACCTGGACGCCGACCGGGAGCGGCAGCTGGTGGCGGCCGTGCGCGACCGCGCCCCCGGGTCGGGCGTGCTGGACGGCCTGCTCGAGATGTACCTCGCCGGGCCGCTCACCGGCGAATCGGCGGAGATGCGGGACTTCCTCCGGCTGATCGAGTCCACACCCGCCCTGCGCGAGTACTCGCGCAGAATGTGGCAGCGCCACGAGGGCGCGCTGGCGGGCGCGCTGGCGGCGGAGCTGGGAGTGCCGCCCGGCGATCCGGCGGCGACGGCGCTGGCGCACTTCGCGCTGGGCGCGGTGCAGGTCGCCCGCGCCGCCGACGATCCGGCGGCGGCCGTCACCCGGATCTTCGAACTACTCGAATCCGGTTGGGGGCCGCTGCTTTCCGGACAACGGGGCCGCTGATCAGGCGAACGCGCCCATTACCGGCAGCCACTCGACGGCTCGCTTGTCGTCGATGACGTCGTGCCGCGCGAACGGGTCCTGCGCCAGCAGGGCGTCCATGGCCGCGGCGTCGTCGGCGCGGAACAGGATCAGCGCGCCGGAACCATCCGGATAGAAACCGCTGGACAGCACCGTGCCCCGCTCGACCAGGTCGGCCAGCCACTGCCGATGCGCCGGGCGATGCTCGTCGCGACCGGCGGCGGTGGCCTCGGTGTAGGTGTAGTGGACGGCGAAGATCGGCACGGGGGTTCCTTTACGCGCTACAGGGTCAACAGCATTCGAGTATTGCCCAGGGTGTTCGGCTTGACGTAGCTGAGGTCCAGGAACTCGGCCACACCGGTGTCGTAGGACCGGCACATCTCGGCGAACACCTCAGCGGTCACCGGCGTCCCGTCGATCTCCACGAAGCCGTGCCGGGCGAAGAACTCCACCTCGAAGGTGAGCACGAACAGCCGCCGCAGCTGGAGCTCGCGGGCGGTCTCCACCAGCCGCTCCACCAGCAGCCGCCCGATGCCGGTGCCCTTGGCGTCGGGGTGCACCGCCACCGTGCGCACCTCACCCAGGTCCGCCCACAGCACGTGCAGCGCGCCGCACCCGATCAGTCGGCCGTCCAGTTCGGCGACCCAGAACTCCTGGACCGCCTCGTACAGCGTGACCAGGTTCTTCTCCAGCAGGATCTTGCCCGCGTACACGTCGACGAGGGCCTTGATCGCGGGCACATCGGAGGTTCGAGCGCGTCGGACGACGGGTGTTCCCGCCTCCGCGACGCCGATCGAATCCGTATGTGGTGCCCGAGTTGTCATGGGGTGCACAGTAGTCGTCCCCGTTACCGATAGTCTGGTGGAGTGCAGCACACTCCGACCGACCGATCGTTCGCGCGTGTTCGGATGCGCGGCGTTCGCGTCCGGTCCGCGACCACGGCGCCGGGTATCCGGGCCGTTGCCGGTCGGGGGTGCCGGTGAGCGTGCAGAGCGACGATATGGATCGCGCCTGGACCGACGCCACGCGAGCGCGAGCGAATCTGGTATCCGCCCCCGTCGCGCGCACGGTCGAACCGTCGGCCGTGCCGCTGATGAACATCGCCAATATCCTGACCATCCTGCGCATCCTGGCGGTGCCGCTGTTCCTGCTGGCCCTGTTCGCCGCGGGCGGCCACGACACCGCATGGCGGATCGGGGCGGCGGCGCTGTTCGGGCTCGCGGCCATCACCGATCGCATCGACGGGCAACTGGCCCGCAAGTACGGCCTGGTCACCGATTTCGGCAAGCTCGCCGATCCGATCGCCGACAAGGCGCTGATCGGGTCCGCGCTGATCGGGTTATCCCTTCTCGGCGATCTGGCCTGGTGGATCACGCTGGTCATCTGCGCCCGCGAGATCGGGGTGACGCTGCTGCGGCTGGCGGTGGTGCGCCGCGGGGTGATTCCGGCCGGGCGCGGCGGCAAGCTCAAGACGCTGGTCCAGTCGCTGGCCATCGCGGTCGTGCTGCTGCCGCTGTCCGGCGGATTCGAGACCGCGGGCCTGATCCTGATGTACGCGGCCGTCGTCCTGACGGTCGTCACCGGCCTGGACTACGTGGTGCAGGCGGCACGGTTGTGGTCGGGCCCGGTCAAACGTTCATGACCGATCCGCTCACCACGCTCGTCCCCGCCGTCGATCTGGTGCGCCTGCTGCGAGCCGGGAATCGGACCGTGGCCACGGCGGAATCGCTGACCGCGGGCCTGCTGTCGGCCACCATCGCCGGGGTGCCCGGCGCCAGCACGGTGCTGCGCGGCGGGATGATCGTCTACGCCACCGACCTCAAGCACACGCTCGCGGGCGTGAGCGAGGACACACTCGCCGCCGACGGTCCCGTCGCGGCGAGCACCGCCGAACAGCTCGCGGTCGGCGCGCGCACGGTCTGTCGCGCCGACTGGGGCGTGGCGCTCACCGGCGTGGCGGGGCCGGATCCGCAGGACGGGCAGCCGGTCGGCACGGTGTTTCTCGGGCTGGCCGGACCGGACGGCACCGAGGTGGTGCGGTTGAAACTCACCGGCGACCGGTGGACGATCAGGATGGAAGCGGTTCGTGCCGCGGTCACCGAGCTGATTCGCGGCCTCGGTGGCGCGCACGATCCGCCGGGGTGAGCGGGAACCAACGGGGTGGCGTGTGACGTTGTCACAACAGACGCTCGGTCCGGTCGGGAGAGAACGTAAGGAGAACGAGATGACGCTGCTGCGAGAGGCCATCGGGGAGAGTCTGCGGCGTGCTCGGATCGCCCAGAGCCGGACCCTGCGGGAGGTGTCGAATTCCGCGCGGGTGAGCCTGGGCTACCTATCCGAGGTGGAGCGCGGACGCAAGGAGGCCTCCAGCGAACTCCTGGCGGCCATCTGCCAGGCATTGGATCTGCCGCTGGCGCGGGTGCTGTCCGACGTGAGCACCGCCATGGCCGAGGCCGACGACCTCGCCGCGCGCGCCCAGCGCGAATGGGTCGACGCCGGGCCCGTCGGCAAGATCGCCGATCGCACCCGGATCGTCATCCCGGCGCCCAAGCCGGACAAACTGGTCCTGGTGCAGGCGAATTGAGCCCGCGCCGGTGGCCGCGATGTGATCGGCGTCGGCGACGCTGTACGAACGAGCGGAAACGGATAGATTCTCTGTAAGCGTCGCACCCGGCGGGTTCTCCCCGCCTCGGGCGCGGCGCCGTGGAGGATAGGGACATTAGCGGTGCGTGACGGTCGCGCACTACAGTCGCGTGGGAGCGCGGCGCGTCAGATGGAGGCGGGATCAATCGATGGCTAATCCGTTCGTCAAGGCCTGGAAGTACATGATGGCCCTCTTCGATTCCAAGATCGAGGAGCACGCGGATCCGAAGGTCCAGATTCAGCAGGCTATCGAGGAAGCCCAGCGCCAGCATCAGGCCCTGTCGCAGCAGGCCGCGTCGGTCATCGGCAATCAGCGCCAGCTCGAGATGAAGCTCAACCGCCAGCTCGACGAGGTGGAGAAGCTCAACGCCAATGCCCGCCAGGCGGTCATGCTGGCCGACCAGGCCACCGGCGCCGGCGACACCGAGAAGGCGATCCAGTACACCAACGCCGCCGAGGCGTTCGCGGCGCAGCTGGTCACCGCCGAGCAGGCCGTCGAAGACCTGAAGGTGCTGCACGACCAGTCGCTGCAGGCCGCCGCGCAGGCCAAGAAGGCGGTCGAGCAGAACGCCATGCTGCTGCAGCAGAAGGTCGCCGAGCGTACCAAGCTGCTCTCGCAGCTGGAGCAGGCCAAGATGCAGGAGCAGGTGTCGGCCTCGCTGCAGCAGATGGACTCCACCCTGTCCGCGCCCGGCTCCACGCCGAGCCTGGACGCGGTGCGCGAGAAGATCGAGCGCCGCTACGCCAACGCGCTCGGTGCCGCCGAGCTGGCGCAGAACACGGTGCAGGGCCGCATGATGGAGGTGCAGCAGGCCAGCGTCCAGATGGCCGGCCACAACCGCCTCGAGCAGATCCGCGCCTCCATGCGCGGCGACTCCCTGCCGTCGGGCGGCGGCCAGCAGGCCGTGCCGAACCCGGCCGCGCAGCCGCAGATCAACAACAAGGGCCAGGCCGCCCAGCAGTAACCGACGGCGGTCCGATCCGCTCGAAAGGTTTGGCGTGATGGGGAAATCGCGGGCGCACGACGAGCCCGCGATCCCCCGCGCCCACTCCCGCCGCCCGAGCCGCCCGCTACCGGCAAACCCGACCTCCGGCATCGCACCGGAGGTCGCCCCGTCTCCGGCCGACCCCCGCTCGTCCTGGAAACTCTCGCTCCCCTTCGGCTCCCGCCCGACCCCCGGCCCCACCCTCCCGGCCGTACCCACCGACGAATCCAAGGCCCGGACCGATGCCTTGTCCGAGTCGTCACGCGGTGCGGCCGGTGCAGACAGGTCGCGGCAGGTTCGAGGCGAGTCACGGCGACGCGAGGATGCGGACCGGGCGCGGCGGTCCGAAGGGCGAGACAGGTCGCGGCAGGATGCGGAGCGTGCCGAGCGGGCGCGGGGTGGGCGGTTCGCGGGGCTGTGGGATGTGTTGGGGGAGCGGGGAATCGAGGGGGAGCGAGTCTCGGACGGGTTGCGCGAGGCGGGGGAGCAGGCGCTACTCGCGGTGCGGAAGTGGGCGGATCCGCGGGAGCGGGAGTTGCGGCGGCGCCGGAAGGTGCGGCGGCGGGGGTTGCGGTTGGGAGCCGCCTCGGGGCTGACCGCACTGGGGACCGCGGGGCTGGTGGTGGTCTCGGCTCCGGCGTGGGCCGTCATCGTCGTCGGCAGTGGGGCGGCGGCATTGGTGACGGGGGCGGCCGTGACCACGCGCCGGTATCTGGAGATGCGGCGAAATCCCTTGCCGCCCGCGGCATTCGTGCCGCGGAAGCTGCCGCCGATCCGGTCCGCGGCCCGGCCGCACATCGCGCGCCTGGTTCGGGCCGAACGTGCCCTGCACAGCCTCGGCCGCCGGATCGCCCATCGCGGCGCCCTGCCGCCGGACGATCTCGCCGACACCCTGGAGACCGCCGGGTCCGCGGCCGCGGCCCTGCATGCCCTGGCCACCGATGTGACCGCCATGGAGAAGGCCATCGGCGTTGTGGGCCGGGCACATTCGGCCATCACCCCGGGCCTGGGCGACGATGTCCGCGCCGTCGTGGCCCGGCTGGGATCCGGCGTCGTCGAATACGAGCAGTTGGTCGCCGCCGCGGGCCGAGTCCTGGCCGTACCCGAATCTCCCGCTCTCCCCGGCGATCTCGGCTGGGCCCTGGTCGAGCTCCGCGACGCCGCCGATCGTCTCGACGGCTGGGCGCACGCGCTCACCGAACTCGCCGACCGCGGGGACGGTCCGGCGGTCCGCTGATCGTCGCGGTCACGGCCGAGGCGGCGGTGCCCTGGTCGGCAGGTAACATTCGGCCAATGGCCGACCATGCAACCGCCCCTTCGAGCGCTCCGCCGACCCTGTCCATGCAGGATGCGATCCTGCGGTTGCAGAACTACTGGGCGGGCCACGGTTGTGTGATCGCGCAGCCGTTCAACACCGAAGTCGGTGCGGGGACGATGAATCCGGCCACCATTCTCAGTGTGCTCGGTCCCGAGCCGTGGCAGGTCGCCTACGTCGAGCCGTCGGTGCGGCCGGACGACAGCCGCTACGGCGAGAACCCGAACCGGTTGCAGACCCACACCCAGTTCCAGGTGATCGTGAAGCCGGAGCCGGGGAATCCGCAGGAGCTGTATCTGGGGTCGCTGGCGGCGCTCGGCATCGACCTGGATGCCCATGACGTCCGGTTCGTGGAGGACAACTGGGCCCAGCCCGCCATCGGCGCCTGGGGCCTGGGCTGGGAGGTGTGGCTGGACGGGATGGAGATCACCCAGTTCACCTACTTCCAGCAGGTGGGCGGGCAGAACCTGGACCCGATTCCGGTCGAGATCACCTACGGGCTGGAACGCATTCTCATGGCCGTGCAGAAGGTCACCCACTTCAAGGACCTGCTGTACGCGCCCGGCGTCACCTATGGCGAATTCCTCGGGCAGTCCGAATACGAGATGTCGCGGTACTACCTCGACGACGCGGACGTCGACGCCACCCGCACCCTGCTCGATCTCTACTCGCGCGAGGCCGATCGCATGATCGGACTGCGGCTGCCGGTTCCGGCGCACACCTTCGTGCTGAAGAGTTCGCACGCGTTCAATGTGCTCGACGCCCGCGGCGCGATCTCGACCACCGAGCGCGCCAAGTGGTTTCAGACCATGCGCACCCAGTCCCGCTCGGTCGCCGAGCTGTGGACCGAACTGCGCGCCGAGGCCGACCACCCGCGCGGCGTGTACGAACCGCTCCCGCTCGCCGTCGCCGCCGTCGACCCCGCCACCCTGCCGGTGCGCGGCGGCCTGGCGCTGCTGGAGATCGGGACCGAGGAGCTGCCGCCGCACATCGTCGACGCCGCCGTCGCCGCCGTCACGGCGGAACTGACCCGGCTGCTCGGCGAAACGGCCTTGCCGCACGGCCCGATCCGCGTCGCGGCCACGCCGCGCCGCATCGCCGTGCACCTCACCGACGTCGCCGACCGCGAACCGGATCGGCCGCAGGTGCGCCGCGGCCCCAAGGTCGCCGCCGCGTACGCCGCCGACGGCACGCCGAGCAAGGCGCTCGCGGGATTTCTCCGCGGCCAGCAGGCGACCGCCGACGAGCTCACCCGGGTCACCGTCAACGGCGCGGAACATGTTGCGGTGGAACGCATTCAGCCCGGCCGCAGCGCCGCCGAACTGCTCACCGCCGTCTTCTCGCAGCTGGTGTCGGGGCTGCGGTCGGACAAGAACATGCGGTGGAACGATCCGGCGCTGACCTTCAGCCGCCCGATCCGCTGGCTGGTGGCGCTGCTGGACGACACCGTGCTGCCGGTGACCGCCGGGGCGCTGGCCGCCGATCGCATCACCCGCGGCCATCGGCGGTCGGAGCGGGCCGAGATCGTCATCGAGCGCGCGGCCGACTACGACGTGGCGCTGCGCGGTGAACAGATCCTGCTCGACCGCACCGAGCGCCGCGCGGCCGTGGTGCGCGCCGCCACCGAGCTGGCCGAAAAGCACTCGGGCACCGTCGATGTCGACGCCGAGGCCGATCTGGTCGAGGAGATCACCAACCTGGTCGAAACCCCGGTCGGCATCCTGGGCCGCTTCGACGGCACATACCTGGACCTGCCCGAGCAGATCCTGACCACGGTCATGCGCAAGCATCAGCGCTACCTGCCGGTGCGCGCGGGCGACGGCCGCCTGCTGCCGCTGTTCGTCACCATGGCCAACGGCGCCTGCGACGCCGAGGTGGTCCGGGAGGGCAACGAGAGCGTGCTGCGCGCCCGCTTCGAGGACGCCACCTTCTTCTGGAACACCGATCTGCAGACGCCGCCGGTCGAGTTCCGCAATCGCCTGGGCGAGCTCACCTTCGAGCAGCGCCTGGGCTCGGTCGCCCAGCGCGCCGACCGGATCGCGGCCGTCGCCGACCGTCTCGCCCGGCGAGTTGTCCTGTCCGGCAACGACGCCGACACTCTCGCCCGCGCGGGCGAGCTGGTGAAGTTCGATCTGGCCACCCAGATGGTCGTCGAGATGACCTCGCTGGCGGGCACCATGGCTCGCGAATACGCCCGCCGCGCAGGGGAATCCGAGGCCGTGGCCGAGGCCCTGTTCGAGGCCGAGCGCCCGCGCCACCACGGCGACGGGCTCCCCGCGACCACGCCGGGCGCGCTGCTGGCGCTCGCCGACCGCTTCGATCTGCTGGTGGCCATGCTCGCGATCGGCGCCAAGCTGACCGGCACCTCCGACCCGTACGGGCTGCGCCGCGCGGCCCTCGGCATCGTCCGCATCCTGCGCGACCACCCGGAACTGGAGCCGATCTCCTACCGCGACGGACTCACCGCCGCCGCGGAAGTGCTTCGCGCCCAGGGCATCACGCTCCCCGATACGGTGCTCGACACCGCCGCCGACCTGCTCGTCACCCGCTACGAGCAGCGCCTGCGCGACGAGGAGGTCCCGATCCCGCTGATCGAGGCCACCCGCCCCTCGGCCGGAAACCCGCGCCGCGCCGACGATCTGCGCGCCGAGATCGACAACACCCGCGCGGCACACGGCCAACGCTTCGCCGATCTGGTGGAGGCCCTGCAGCGCATCGTCCGCATCCTGCCCCCCGAAACCGCCGCCACCCTCGACGAGGCTCTGCTGACCGAGCCCGCCGAGCGGCGGGTCCTCGCGACCCTGACCACCCTGGAATCCACTTGGGGACAGGCGCTTTCGGACTGGACCCGATCCGCCGAGCCTCTCACCGAGGCCCTGCAGACCTTCTTCGACGACATCCTCGTCATGGCCGAGGACCCGGCGCTGCGCGCCGCCCGGCTGGGACTGCTCGCGACGGTCCTGGATGCGGCCCCGTCCGGAATCGATTGGAAGGCAGTGCATTCGCTGCGGTCCGAGGTGGTCGAGGTGGCCTCCTAGCCCTCCGCGATCGCGGCCAGCTTGTCCAGTGACGCGCGGAGCTTGTCGGCGGTCGTTGCGCGGGCACGGGTCTGGCGTTTCTCGTCGGTCAGCCGGGTCCAGTCGTAGGTGTGGCTGACCCGGGTGTGCGTGTCGTCGAGGGGTTCGAGTTCCCAGCGCCACAGGTGGCCCGGGGGCTGCTTACCGGGTTCGGAGGGCCGCCACGCGATGCGGCGCCCCTCCTCGAACTCGACCACGTGGTTGTCGCGGTCCTGTCCGTTGGTGAGCGTCATGGTGAACATCTCGCCCACCCCGTGCGGACGCTGGCCCTCGGCGGCCTGCGCCAGATTGTCGTTGCCGTCCCAGCGCGGTTGCTGGGCGGGATCGGCGATCAGCTCGAAGATCCGCGCCGCGCCGGCGGCGATATCCCGGCTGGTGGTGACGACTCGAGGAGCATCGGTGTGATCGGTCATGCCCCGATCGAAGCATTTGTGACCCGCGTGGCGCCACCACCGCCGACCGGAGTGCTACCTCCGATCCTTCCGATCGCCCACGCCGTACGGCCAGTCCGCCTGGTCGGGCAGGGACTGGGCGTTCAGGTCCTGGGGTGCGGCGTGGTTGTGCAGGCTGCCGGGATACAGATATTGGTCGGCAGGCTTGGTGGTGCCGTTGAGCCAGGCGTCGAAGAATCCGGTCAGGTCCTGCGGGGTGCGGGACTGGATGAAGTCGCGGAATTCGGGGATCGACGCATTGGCGTTGCGGTGGTTCTCGTTGAAATCGCGGATGGCGGTGAAGAATACGTCGTCGTCAGCGATGGTCCGGCGCAGTGCGTGCAGGAACAGCGGGCCGCGCGAGTAGACCGTGGTGAATTCCTTTCCGGCACCGGGGTCGTAGAGCGGAATCGACCAGATGTCGCGGTGCTGCTTCTCGTAGCGGGCGAGGGTGTCGAGATAGAGCTTGTCGGAGTCCTTGCCGTCGATGCGTTCCGGCCACAGGATGTCGGCGGTGTAGCTGGCGAAGCATTCGTTGAGGCAGACATCGCGCCAGGTCTGCACCGACATCGAATCGCCCCACCACTGATGGGCGTTCTCGTGGACCAGGGTGTCGAGATCGGTCCACGGCGCGTAGGTCGGCCGCGTCTGGGTCTCCAGCGAGAACTGCAGATTGGTGTCGACGTAGATGCCGCCGCCGGAGGTGAACGGATACTTGCCGTACAGCTGCTCCTCGAAATCGATCACCTTCGGCAGATTCTGCTCCAGCGTCTGCTTGTTCTGGGCCGCGCCCGGGGCGAAGAAACTCTCCAAAGGCGTTCCGTCCGAGGTCGTCTGCTCCAGGCGGGTGAACTTGTCGATCGCGATCGTGCTCAGATAGCCGATGATCGGATCCCGCTCCTCCCAGGTGACGACGTGGTGATCGGGGTCGAGCGGCAGATCGGAGGTGCGAATGCCGTTGGACGCCACGTCCCAGCCGTTGGGCACGGTCGCGTGCACCGTGAAAGTTGCCTTGTCCAACGGTGTGTCGTTGATCGGATACCACGTCGTCGCCGAATGTGGTTCGCCCGCAGCGAAAGCCCCGCCCGACGGCGAATACGTCCAGCCGTTGCCCGCGGTGTCGGGCTCGGCGCCCGCGTAGTCGACGACGATGGTGAACGGCAGCTGGTTGGGAATCGGCATCGGGGGTGTGATGACGAGTTCGTGCTCTTCCGCGTGTTTGAACTGTGCCGCTTGACCATTGATGGTGACCGAGCTCACCTGGGGCCCGTTGTAGTCCAGCTCGAATTACGTCCTGGGCTTTTGCGATTGATGGATTGTGATGGCTCAGGGCGTCTACCTGCATGTTCGATGATTGGCGGCGTTGGTGGACGGTGGTCCAAGTAAGAGGCGCTGCGGACGAACTGCGGACGAAACTGGGCCTGGTGCCCGGAGGATAGGTTGTCTATCCGACCCTCCTGACTACTCTCCCCCGCCTTCCTCATACTGGCCATCCCTCAGCGGAAGACGGATGGGTCAAGGATGCCGTAGGCACCGCGTAGCGGACACCGAAGGTGGTCCTTGATGCGTCCGGCTGGAGCGAGACAATCGGGCCATGAGGAAGGTGGGGGAACTCCCGACCGGACCACTGCCAGCAGGAAAACGGATGGATCGACGGACCGAAACCGCCCCGGCCGAAT
The DNA here is from genome assembly GCF_013186535.1 of Nocardia terpenica. Taxonomy (NCBI): domain Bacteria; kingdom Bacillati; phylum Actinomycetota; class Actinomycetes; order Mycobacteriales; family Nocardiaceae; genus Nocardia; species Nocardia terpenica. The sequence goes on along the minus strand of NZ_JABMCZ010000005.1, from coordinate 1,287,684 downwards.
CCCAGCCGGGAATGTCGTCGGAGTCGAGCACTTGGTGTGTGAGGTCGAATGCCAGATCGGCTATCAGGAGCTCCGGTGCGATGCGCGGGCCGCGACGCGCCCGACGCTCCGGTGGGCCGGAGCGAAGCGGAGGCCCTTGCCGCAGTGCGGCCGGTTGCGTGGCGCGGCGCGCGCAGCGCGCCGCCTTGACTCTATATAGCTAAATTCGGCAAAGAGCTTGCACGCGAAGGGCGTTGAGTACGAGAGTCGGGAACGGCTGGGACTTCCGCCCGAAGGTTAGGCGAACGGAGAATCTCAGCCGTTGGTATGACTGGACGGGGGTTAGTGGCGAGAGTGACCCAAGGCTGTCGACAATGCCTTGCCGTCCTGCTCGAGCTCTTCGCCCGAGATGGCAGGCTCGGAACCATCCAGCGGCAAAAGTGGAAAGGGTCGGCCTGGTGCTGGGTCTTCGACATATCGCGGAAGCATATGAGTGTGTAGATGAGGGAGGCTGTTTCCGAGCGTCTCGTAGTTCATCTTCAGCGGCTGGTAGTAGTCCGTCAGGGCTGCTCCAACGGTCATAACGGCGTGCCAATACTCCAAAGCTTCCGATTCGGAGAGCTCGAATGGTTCGTTGACGTGTCGACCGCGCCAGATGACCAGGGTGTAACCTCGCTGCACATTGGCACGCTGGAGAATGGCGTCTACGTGTTCGGAGCGGAATATCCGAATACCATGGCGATCATTATCGGGGCGGCTCGAATTACACATTTCGCAGCCGATTCCGCTGGTCAGGTCATCCCAATTGGATGGCCAACTAAGGTTGCTCATGTCGGATATCACCTTCAGACCACTCGTAGGCAAATTCATGTCGATCACCTGCGTATATGTCATGCGCCGCTTGAAGTGTTCGACCTTGAGAATTGTAGTCCACATCCCACATGTGAACGACTGGAACGCCCGCTGGAAGCTGTAAGAGATCAGCTTCTTCGGGTGTGGGCATTCGTGCCTGAAATACTTCCACGCCGCGGTAGAAGTCATGACCTAGCGACTCGATAAGTTCATCCGGACCTTCCGGGAGAGGCTCCGGAGACTCAAGTCGTGTTCCCGCTGCGACCCAGAGCGGATAGTAGCTTGTTGACAATACGGCTGGTTGATCATCCAGCAACTGGAGACGTTTCCGAATTACAACTTCGTCTCCAGGTGAGATTTGGAGCCATTGTGCAGCTTCGGCCGGTATCTCGATGCGTCCGATATGGAGCATTCGCCGAGATGGAACCTGGCCTTGTTCGATCGCCATGGTATCGAAAATCGGCTTTCCGGACTGGCGGTGCTCGGCATGTCGGCGGGCGGCCGAGACACGGCGTATTGCTGGTCGTTTACGAACGAAAGTTCCACGCCCGAACTGGCTTTCGAGAAGACCTTCGGAACGAAGAAGGTCGATTGCCTTGTTCGCGGTGCTCTTCGAAGTCCGGTAGTGCTCGACGAGCTCCCGCTCAGACGGCAGCAACGATCCTGGTTGGCGCTCCCCCGACAGGATGGAGTTCCGCAGGTCCGCTGCGATCCGCCTACTGAGCGGTTGCTTATCCGTCGTCAATGCATCCACCTCCTGTCTACCAGGGTAGTGCAGCCACCCTAGAGAAGTCTCCTCAGGGAAGATTCCGCCAGTCTCTTGACAACCTCCCCAGGGAGGGTCATTGTTAGAGATGACCCTAGGGAGGTCGCCCCAGGGAAGTTGAGATCGGGAGGTCATCATGCAGGCGCTTCAGCTTCAGGGGATGGGCGACGTGGTCCGTCCGGCTCGGCTCAATGCGGCGGGTTGGTGCATGTGGTGCCTGGAGCGCGGTTGCTCCAAGGTGCGGTGCATCCAGTCGCACGAGCGGTCGGCGTGGGCGGTGTGCCCGGTGTGTGATGGCACCGAGTGGAGTGATCCGGCTACCGCGACTCGGTGCACGAACTGCATGTACGGCGTGGTCGAGATCGATGCTCCCTGCCTGTCGGTGGTGCGGTGATCATGGCTGAGGTACTCGCGCCTGCGGGCTGGATGGCTCCGGATCGGGAACTGCTGCTCAGTGTCCGGCAATCGATGGGTTTGGGCCGCAAGGCTTTCGCTGAATGCCTCAACGACGTCATCGGCCCGGTGGAGTATCCGGCGGTGCCCGTGTCGTGGCATGCGGTGCACGTGTGGGAGACGGCCGTTCGACCGCCTGCCTACGTCGTGGATGCGGCCCTGATGGCGCTCCGCGGTTCTCGTCCGGTGGTGGACCTGGATGTCCTGGAGGTCGCGGCATGAACTCCGGGACGGTCCTGAAATGGTTTCTCGGGCAACGGCATTGGCAGTCCTACCAGTCGTTCCGGCGGGAGTGGGACAAGGCTGCGGCGACGGTGGATGCGTCGCTGACGGCTCCGGGGGAGCGGACGTTGCGTCGTTGGAAGTCCGGCGGCATTCATGTTCCGCATGCGGAACGGTGCCGGGTCCTGGAGTCGATGTTTCCGGGCTACACCGCTGATCAATTGTTCGCCCCGCTGCCCAAGCGGAAGCCTCGTGCGCGCCGCTGCGAGTGCCGGGGTCAGATGACTCTCTTCGAGGTGATGGCATGAATTCCGGCACCGTGATCGCCCTGCCCTCCCGGCAGGATGCCGACGTGGTCCGCCCGCCCCGGCTGACGTTCGCGGGCCGCTGCGTCTATTGCGGCGCTATCGACTGTGCTGACGCGAATTGCATTGCCCTGCACGAGATTTCCGAATGGGCGGTGTGCGGGCATTGTCACGGCACGGGGGAAGGCTTCCGGTCGGAGTCCAAGGGCTGCACGTGCGCGTTCGGGCTGGCGCTGGTGGCACCGGAGATCGAGCGCCGCCGCAACCTGCCCGGTACCGGGCTGCACCAGATCGACGAGGGGCACTGGTCGTCCTACAACCACATCACCTACGGCGTGCCCGTGGTCCGTGAGGGCTTCACCGTGCGTGCCGGGAAGGCGGCGGCATGACCGAGACGAACGTGGTGGACCTGGACGAGACCAGGGCGAAGCGGGAGACGGCGGCGGATCGGCGATCGCAACCGAACCTTGCCGGGATCGCTGAGGCGCTGGCGGACAAGTACGGCACGTGCCGTCGCCCGTTGGTGATGTACGCCTACGACCCGTCGACGGGGGACTCGAAATATGTTGGCGCACCGTGTAAATCAACCCAGGAGTGCCAGTGCCCGGGATGCGCCGCCCGGGCCTTGCGTTTGCGGCAGCAGCAATGCCGTGAGGGCTGGCACATTGAGGAGGAACCCGTGAATCCGAAACCCGAACCGACCGAGCGGCAGATAGAGCTGTTCGCGGCGCGTGCTCAGATGCAGGTCGATTACGACCAGGCGAAAGACGCTGGCGACAGTGAGGCCATGGACGGTATTCGGGAGGTGGTGCACGACCTTGATGCAGAGCTCCGCTCGACCGGGGTCCGGGGCCGTCTCCCGGGATTGGATCCGCAACCTACGACCAAGCGCCAGCGCAGTACCAAGCGTCGCCAGGATGCCGCCGACCTGCCGCGTAAGAAGGTCGCTCGCTCGACCATCGGCCGCCAGTTCGCGGGCAAATACAGGCCCTCGATGTTCATGACGTTGACCCTGCCCAGCTACGGCAAGGTCTACGCCCATGGTCATCCGGACGCAGGTGCGCCGATCAACCCAGAGACCTACGACTACCGGCGGGCGGCCCGTGACATCGTCCATGCGCCGGCACTTTTCGATCGGTTCATGCAGAACTACCGGCGTGCGGTCGGCTACGACGTGCAGTACTTCGCCACCGTGGAACCCCAGAAACGCGGTGCCCCTCATTGGCATGTCGCGGCCCGGGGCACCGCGGAGAAGGAATTGATTCGGCAAGTGGTGGCAGGCACCTATCACCAGGTGTGGTGGCCCAACTTCGACCACGAGGAATACAGCGACGGGCACATGCCGACCTGGGATTACCACGCCAAGACCTTCGTCGATTCCGATACCGGGCATCCGTTGCCGGGCTGGGACGAGGTGATGGAGCTGATCGACAGCGTGGACGAGTACGAGCCTGCGCACGTGGTCCGGCTCGGTAGTCAGGTCGATGCTCAGGGCGTGCTCGGCGGTACCGAGGAGGCGGGGCAGAAGGTTGGCTACCTGACCAAGTACCTGACCAAGTCCATCGGCGAGATCGTGGAAGCCGATACCGCCCGGCTGGCGCGGCATTACGACCGCTTGCACGAGGAGCTGTGCAAGACGCCGTGCTCGCCCAAGTGCGGCGTGTGGCTGCGTTACGGCATTGTTCCGAAGGGCGCCACCGAGAAGATGGTTCCGGGCCGCTGCAAGGGCAAGGCCCATCGTCGCGAGACCTTGGGAATGCGGGGCCGTCGGGTCCTGGTGTCGCGCAGGTGGACCGGGAAGACGCTGGCGGACCATCAGGCCGATCGGGTGGATTTTGTGCGCGAGATGCTCAGGGAGGCAGGCATTTCCCGCCCTGACGATCGGGATCGGTGGGTGGTGCGGCCGTCGGATCCGGGTGACCCGAACAAGCCGCCCCGGGAACACCTGATCATGAACGATGTCACGACCAGGCTGGCGTGGCGCTACGAGTACGACAAGGCCAGATTGTTCGAACCACCTACGCCGCAAGGTGATTCGGCAAACCAGGATGCGGCATAGGGGGAATCATGATCGAGGAAGAGACGTACCTGCGGGCGACGCAGTTGGAAGCACTGACCGGGATTCCGGCGGCAACCTGGCGGTGGTGGGCGTATGTCGGTGATCCGACCAAGCCGCCCAGCTTCAAGCTCTCGGCTCGTCGGCGCGTGTGGAAGAAAACCGCCGTGCTGGCTTGGCTGGCGGATCAGGAACGCGTGGGCCTGGAGCTGGAGGCACAGCGTCGCCGGATGGTGGCCTGATGGCTGGGATCCGGAATCGGCGCGGTGGTGTCGAAGATCGCTGGCATAAGACCGTGACCAAGGTCGATTCGGACGGCACCAGGAAACAGGAGAAGGTGCCTTCGGCGAACTACGGGTGCGCGAAGCGGTGGCGTGCCCGTTACGTCGATGATTTCGGCAATGAGCACGTCCAGGGCTTCCGTCGAAAGACTGATGCTGAGCAGTGGCTCACGAATCAGATGTCGACGCTGGTGCAGGGTACGCATGTGGCTCCGCGTGATGCCGCGATCACAGTGCAGCAATGGTGTGATCAGTGGATTCTGGGCTACGAGATTCATCGCAAAGGCACCGTGCGCGAGGCCAAGACACACATCAAACGGATTACCTCGGAATTCGGCAAAGTGCAGCTCTCGGCGGTGCGGCCGTCCTCGGTGAAGGCGTGGGTTGCCAAGCTGAAAAAGGAAGGGCTGAAGCCGAGCTACGTCTACGCCCTGCACGCTCGGCTGTCGCAGATCATGACCGATGCGTGGCATGAGGGACTGATCGCGCGAAATCCGTGCTCGCGCAAGACATCTCCGCCGATGGGTAAACAGAAACCCTACATCGCAACCACTGAGCAAGTTTGCCAATTGCATGCTGCGTTCCCGAAACACATGCAGGCGGCGGTACTGCTCGGAGCGTTCGCGGGCCTGCGAGTCGCGGAAGTGGCAGCACTGCGAGTGGATGACATCGACTTCATGCGCGGCGTGATTCATCCGAAACAGCAGTGGCCGAACGAGCCGCTGAAATCGGAGACCAGCGAAACACCGATCCCGATCCCGCGTGAGCTGACGCTGCTGCTGTCGGCATCGAAACAGCGCTGGCCACACGAGAACATGATCACCAATGGGGAAGCGGGGCCGTGTCCACCGTGGCAGATCGAACGGGCGTTGCGGGACCTTCGTGAGAATGGCGAATTAGCCAGTCTCCCAGAGGAATTCAGCTTCCATGACCTGCGGCACTACTTCGCGTCGCTGCTGATCTCCAAGAAGGCGGACGTGAAGACCGTGCAGGCCCGGCTACGTCACGCATCGGCCCGGACCACCTTGGACACCTACGGACATTTGTGGCCGGACGCAGACGAGTCCACCCGAACCGCCATCGGTGAAGTGATCGCGGAACGGATGGACTCGCTGATCGCTACTGCGGACGAACTGCGGACGGAAGATCGTGTAAAGGCAGTGCGCCGCAGGTCAGAGGGCTAAGCCGACTTACACGTCGTAGTACAGCTCGAACTGCGACAGATCCTGGGTGGCGCTGGCCGAGAGCGTGGCCTTGCCGATCAGATTGTGCGTCGGCGGATCGTAATCGACGGCCAGATCGTAGTGATTGATGGTGTAGCCGCCGTTGCCGTCCTTCGGATAATAGGGGTCGTTCAGCCCGTCCGAGCCGGGAGTCGGATTGCCCCACGGCGGGTCGGCCAGCGCCGGTACGCCCGCCAGGCACAATGCCATGGCGATCGCGGGCGCGAGCAGATATCGCCGATGTCGTCCGACAAGGGGAGAGATACGCCGAACTTCCGAGTACTGAATTCCCATGGCAATCAACGCCTTCGGTGGGGGCGAGTGAACGGAAACCACCGGGCGGCCAACCATCGACGCCCGATGTAATGCGTAATCGACTACGGGACACGTCGATTCGCGGAAAGGGGGGATCCGCGACGAGGCGGGGGAGTGGGGTGAGTCAACTTTCACCTGAAAGAATACAAGTCCGTTGCGCCCGATGTGACCGAATCCCTTGCCGTCCACGACAATAGGGGTTCGGCAGCGATGTGGTCGGCGACACTACCGCGCCCGTTTCCCGGCACCTACGCTCCCCGTTTCCCGGCACGTGCGCTCCCCGTTTCCCGGTACGTGCGCTCCCCGTTTCCCGGTACGTGCGCTCCCCGTTTCCCGGCATGCTTTTGGCCGGGATCCCTCAGGGTAAACCCTGAAAGTTCCCGGATTTCCGCCTTGACCTGGTGCTTTTCCGCTTCGGGCTTGCCAGTATGGAGGGTGTCGGATCGCGCTGACGGCGGTTCGGGAAACCTTCGGGAGGAATGGACATGTTCTGGAAGATCGTTGGCGTCGTCGCGCTCGTGTGGCTGGCGTTGATCGTGATCGGCGCGCTGATCAAGGCGCTGTTCCCGATCCTGATGATCAGCGTTGTGGTGTTCGGCCTGTTCCTGCTGTACAAGGCGGTGTCGAGCTCGAACGACAAGACGACGGCCGGTAAGTTCTAGCGGGCCTCACGCCGGTGGGTGGTGCGGATCGACCCAGGGCACCGTCTCCGGATCCGCCTCCACCTCGGCGATCTCGAGATTCACCACCACCGGCTCCTGATCGCTGCGCACCACCACGCAGCGCAGCGTCTCGTTCGGCAGCGCATTGATCTCCTGATGCGGCACGAACGGCGGCACATAGATGAAGTCACCGGGCCCGGCCTCGGCCAGATACTCCAGCCGCTCGCCCCACCGCATCCGGGCCCGGCCCTCGACCACGAAGATCACACTCTCCAGCGGTCCGTGATGATGCGGCCCGGTGCGGGCATTCGGTTCGATCGCGACCGTGCCCGCCCAGATCCGCTCGGCCCCGACCATGGCCCGGCTGATCGCGGCCTCCCGGTGCATGCCCGGTGTCTGCGCGGTATTCGCGTCGAGCCGGTCGCCGGGCACGACCCGCACACCGTGCTGCCGCCAATCGGGGGTGGGTTCGGACATGACGCTCCCTCCGGCCGGTATTTTCCCAGCCTAGCCGCGGGTCGGATGTGGCGGGCGGTACCGCGGGTGGCAGGCTGGACCAATGCGAGTGGCTGTCGTCGCGGGACCGGATCCGGGTCATGCGTTTCCGGCTGTCGCGCTGTGCCTGCGGTTACTGGCCGCGGGCGACGAACCCGTGCTGTTCACCGGACCCCGGTGGTTCGAACCGGCGCGCGCGGCCGGGATCGCCGTGCGCCGCCTGAAGGGCCTGGCCCCGCGGCCGGACGACGACGATCGCGACGCCGGGCGGCGCATTCACCAGCGCGCCGCCTACATCGCCGCCGAGATCCTGCCCGACCTGAGCGCCATGCTGCCCGAACTGGTGGTGTCGGACGTGCTCACCGTGGGCGGTGGGCTGGCCGCCGAACGGCTCGGGGTGCCGTGGCTGGAGCTGTCGCCGCATCCGCTGTATCTGCCGTCGAAGGCGTTGCCGCCCATCGGAAGTGGGCTCGAGCCGGGGCAGGGACTGCGCGGCCGGGCGCGAGACGCGGTGCTGCGCGGCCTGACCGCGCGCGCCATTCACCGCGGCGAGCGGCAGCGATCGGCGGCGCGGGCGAGTATCGGCCTGCCCGAGGCGGATCCGGGCCCCGACGCCCGGCTCGTCGCGACTCTTCCGGCGCTCGAGGTGCCGCGCCCGGACTGGCCCGAGAACGCCCATCTGATCGGCCCACTGCTATGGGAGCCGACCGCGGACACGCTGCCGCTGCCGCCCGGCGGCGAGCCCCTGGTCATGGTGGCCCCCTCGACCGCCCACACCGGGGTGACCGGCATGGCCGAAGCGGTGCTCGAGGCCCTCGACGGCGCGGGCCTGCGCGTGGCGCTCTCGATGCTCGACACCCCGCCCGCCGCGCTGCCGCCCTGGGCGACCGCGGGCCTGGGCCGCCAGGACGAGCTGTTACGCCACGCCGCGGTCGTGGTCGGCGGCGGCGGTCACGGTCTGCTGGCCAAGACGCTGCTGGCCGGGGTCCCGATCGTGACCGTCCCCGGCGGCGGTGACCAGTGGGAATTGGCGAATCGCGCCGCCCGCCAGGGCAGTTCGATCCTGATCCGCCCCTTCGACCCGACCGCGGTGCGCGACGCGGTGCACCGAGTGCTCGCCGATCCCGCCTATCGCGCCGCCGCGGCGCGCGCGGCCGCCACCGCCGACGCCGTCGCCGACCTGGTCGAGATATGCCACCGCGTTCGCGATACCGCGGGGGCACGGTGACCGCAGGCTGCGGAGGTGCGGATTCCGGGATGGGCGCGGGCACAGGTAGCCTCGGTACGGTGCGATTGACCGACTTCAAGGAAATGCTGCACACCGAGTTCGGGGTGGCTCGCGGGGATGCGCTGCTGGCCGATCACACGCTGCTGTCCCTGGGCGGGCGGACCGGGGCGGAGGCGATCGAGGCGGGCGTCGAACCTCGCGACGTGTGGCGCGCGCTGTGCGCCGAGTTCGATGTGCCTCGCGTCCGCTGGTAGCCGGATGCCGGAGGAGAACCCGGATACCGCGCTGCCACCGGGGATCATCGCCGTGCTCGGCGACTCGCCGACCCGCTCCCGCGATCACGAAGGCCGCAGCGGCAGCGTCGAATTCGTCGACGGCGGCTACTGGATGAAGCGCGGCCCGGCCGCGGTGGCGGAGCGGCCGCGGCTGAACTGGCTGGCCGGGAAGGGCATTCCGGTGCCGCCCGTCGTCGCCTTCGAACGCGATGTGCTGATCCTCGCCGATGTCGGCGCGCCGAGCCTGTCGGCCGCCGCGGACGAATCCGTCGGCGCGACACTGGGTACCGTCCTGCGCCGCCTGCACGCCATCCCGATTGCCGAGTGCCCCTTCGACGGTCGGCTCGACGTGGTGCTGGAGCGGGCCCGGCACCTGGTGGAGCAGGGGCTGGTCGATCCGGAGGACATGGACAACGATCACTACGGGCTGACTCCCGAACAGGTCCTGGACCGGCTGTACGTCGAGCGGCCCGAGGAAACGGACCTCGTTGTCGCCCATGGTGATTACACCTCCGGGAATGTCCTTCGGGGCGGGATCGTTCTGGATGTGGGCGCCCTCGGCATCGCCGATCGATACCGGGACCTGGCGCTGGCGCGCCGGGACCTGCTCGACCATCACGGCCTGGGCCAGGTGGAGGAGTTCTTCGCCGCCTACGGGCTGGTCGACCCGGATCCCGTCCGCCTCGATTACTACCGATTGCTCGACGAATTGTTCTGAGTCGGCGGCCCTGGGAGGAGGGGCGAGATGACCACACCATTTCACCGGGGAGAGCTCGCCGTTCAGGAACGTATGGGGCAGGCCGATATTGCCGCGCAGGTCGGGCGCATGATTCAGGCCGATATTCCGGATCGGGCCGCGGAATTCCTGGCCGAACAGCCGATGGTGGTGGTCGCGGCGGCCGACGACGCGGGCCGCGTGTGGGTGAGTCAGCTGATCGGGTTGCCCGGGTTCACCCGCGCCGTCGACCGCCGGACCGTGGCGATCGAGGCGCACCCGGCGCCGGGCGACCCGCTGGCCGGACCGCTGCGCACCCGCCGCCCGATCGGGATGATCGCGCTGCAACCCCAGCGGCGGCGGCGCATTCGCGTCAACGGCCTTGCCGAACCGACCGGCGACGGTCTCCGGATCACCACCGATCAGGTGTACCCGAACTGCCCCAAATACATCTCGCGGCGGCTGATCCGGGAGTTCCGCCCCACCATCGCCGGTGAGCCCGTCCGCTCCCGGTCGCTGAATGCCGCACAGCAGCAGACGATCTCGTCGGTGGACACCTTCTTCATCGGCAGCATCGACACCGCCGGACATGTCGACGCCTCCCATCGCGGCGGCAGTCCCGGCTTCCTGCAGGCGCTTTCACCGGCCCACCTGCGCTGGCCGGACTACCGGGGCAATTCGATGTTCATGACCCTCGGCAATATCGCCAGCGATCCCCGCTGCGGCCTGCTGATCCCCGACTGGCGGACCGGCGCGATCCTGCAACTCACCGGAACCGCCGAGATCAACTGGGACACCGAGACATTCGCGCCCGGCGCACAGTGCTCGATCGACTTCACGATCACCGAGGTGGTCTCGATCGACCGCGCCGGTCCGCTGCGCTGGGGGCCGGTAGAGCTCTCACCGGTCAACCCGCCCGCCTGAAACAGGCTGGATCATGCTTGAATATCCACCTGTCCAGTCCGCACTGTGCATCGGATTCCTCCCATGACCGTGGAAGAACTGCAAGAATCTTCCGACCTCGACCTGCTCGACCGGCAGATCCTGCACGCCCTGGTCTGCGACGCCCGCATCCCGTTCGCCACCCTGGCCGGGATCCTGGGCGTCTCCGAACAGACCGTGGCGCGGCGCTATCGCTCGATGCGGCGGCGCGGCATCGTCCACGTGTGCGGGCTGGTGAACGCCGTGCCGCTCGGGCACACCCGCTGGATTCTGCGGCTGCGCTCCACCCCCGACCGGGCGCTGCGGCTGGCCGAATCGCTGGCCCGGTTCCCGGATGTGAGCTGGGTGTCGCTGCTGTCGACCGGCTCCGAGGTGACCTGCGTGAGCCGCCCGCAGTCGATCGAGCGGCGCGATGAGCTGCTGCTGCACACGCTCCCGCGCGCGGCGCAGCTGACCGGGATGATCGCGCACGAGGTCATGCACCGGTTCCCGCTGGAGGAGGAGTGGCCGCGCTACGGCCGCCTGCTCACCCCCGAGCAGCGCCGGGCCCTGGGCGAGCGCCCGCCGGTCCGCGACGACGGACCGCCCGCACCGGTGGACCTGTCGGCCGCCGACACCGCCATGCTCGCGGTGCTGGCCCGCGACGGCCGCGCGCCCTACGCCCAGCTCGCCGCCGAAACGGGCTGGAGCCCAACGCGAGTCGCGCGCCGCATGCACGAGCTCGCGGAGTCCGGGGTGCTGTATTTCGACCTGGATTTCGCCACCGAGAAGATGGGGTACGGGGTGCGGGCGTCGCTGTGGCTGCGGGCCCGCCCGGCCGACCTCGAGGCGGTGGGCAGCGCCATCGCCGAACATCGCGAGGTCGCCTTCGTCGCCGCGACCACCGGCCCGACCAATCTGATGGCCTCGATCGTGTGCCGCGACACCGCCCACCTCTACCGCTACGTCACCGAGCGGCTGGGCTCGATCGCGGGCATCACCGATATCGAGGTCACCCCCGCGCTGCGGACGCTGAAACAGGCCCAGGCGCTGGTGAACGCCGACCGGGTCACCCTGGTGCCCGAGCCGCCACGCCGATAGCACGCCGATTGCGGGGCGGGTTTCGCGTGTTCGCGGGCGCGTCGCTTGCCTCGAACAGGTGTTCGTCTAAGCTTGCCCGCAGAACTTGTCGGTGCCGCCCTCTAACGTGGGCGCCAACCACACCACGAGACCCACCCGGCGAGAAGGGGAACCACACGATGGCACCACAGGCCTACGACCGCGACAAGGCGCTCGAGCTCGCGCTCGCGCAGGTCGAGAAGAGCTTCGGCAAGGGCGCGGTCATGCGTCTGGGAGAAGAGGCGCACCAGCCCATCTCGGTGATCCCGACGGGCTCTATATCGCTGGACGTGGCCCTGGGCCTCGGCGGCCTGCCGCGCGGTCGCATCGTGGAGATCTACGGTCCGGAATCCTCGGGTAAGAGCACGCTCGCCCTGCACGCCATCGCCAACGCGCAGGCCAACGGCGGCGTCGCGGCCTTCATCGACGCCGAGCACGCCCTGGACCCGGACTACGCCCGCAAGCTCGGCGTCGACACCGACGCCCTGCTGGTCTCCCAGCCCGACACCGGCGAGCAGGCGCTCGAAATCGCCGACATGCTGGTGCGTTCCGGCGCGCTGGACATCATCGTCATCGACTCGGTGGCCGCCCTGGTGCCCCGCGCCGAGATCGAGGGCGAGATGGGCGACAGCCACGTCGGCCTGCAGGCCCGCCTGATGAGCCAGGCCCTGCGCAAGATGACCAGCGCGTTGAACAACTCCGGCACCACCGCCATCTTCATCAACCAGCTGCGCGAGAAGATCGGCGTCATGTTCGGCTCCCCCGAGACCACCACCGGTGGTAAGGCGCTGAAGTTCTACGCGTCGGTGCGCCTGGACATCCGGCGCATCGAGACCCTGAAGGACGGCACCGACGCGGTCGGCAACCGCACCCGCGTCAAGGTCGTCAAGAACAAGGTCTCGCCGCCGTTCAAGCAGGCCGAGTTCGACATCCTGTACGGCGTGGGCATCTCCAAGGAGGGCTCGATCATCGACATGGGTGTCGACCAGGGCTTCATCCGCAAGTCCGGCTCCTGGTACACCTACGAGGGCGACCAGCTCGGCCAGGGCAAGGAGAACGCGCGCAAGTTCCTGCTGGAGAACACCGACGTGCGCGACGAGATCGAGAAGAAGATCAAGGAAAAGCTCGGTATCGGTGCCGATGTCACCGCAGACGCGGGTGCCGAGGCGCCCGTCGACTTCTAACCGATGCCGGACCGGGAAGCGTCGGGGCCGGGGTCGTCACCGAGCCTCGACGCGACTCGGCTCGAAGCGGTGGAACGGCTCCGCCGGCAGCTGGCCGATATGGAAGCCACCGGCGGCCGTCCCACTCGCTCCCACCCCCGCCCGAAGCGGCGCAGGGATTCCGAGGGGTCGAGCGGATTATGGCGCTCCGACGATGGGCCGCACCCGTCGGTCGAGCCCGATCCCGCTCGTATCGAGGGAGCGAGAAGCCTTCGCGGCCAGGGCCGTTCGGCGTCGGATCGGGAGGAATCCGACGCCCACGGCCGCAGGACTTCCCCGGGCGGCGGCACCGAGGCGCAGGCCAAGGATGTCTGTCTACGCCTGCTGACCGATCGTGCGCGCAGCCGCGCCGAACTCGCGGACAAGCTGACGGCCAAGGGTTTCGCGCCCGAGGTCATCGAACGCACCCTCACCCGCCTCACCGAGGTCGGCCTGATCGACGACGCCGCCTTCGCCGAACAGTGGGTGCACTCCCGCCACACCTACTCGGGCAAAGGCAAGAAGGCCCTGGCCCTAGAACTACACCGCAAAGGCATAGCCCCCGAACACGCCGAACCCGCCCTGTCCACGGTCACCCCCGCCGACGAACAAGCCCGCGCCACCGACCTCGTCCGCCGCAAACTCCAGACCCTCCCCCGAGACCTCGACCGCGACAAGGCAATCCGCCGCCTGGTAGGCATGCTCGCCCGCCGCGGCTACAACCCCTCCACGGCCCATTCGGTAGTCCTGGCCGAACTCGCCGAGGCCGGTTTCGAAAGCACCCCTGCGCCGACCCGCCCCACCGAGAACAAACCCTCCGTCGCCCCCGACGACCACGACACCGCCGCCGACCTGGTCCGCCGCAAAATCCGCACCCTCCCGCGAGACCTGGACCGCGACAAGGCAACTCGCCGCCTGGTGGGCATGCTCGCCCGCCGGGGCTTCAGCCAATCCGTTGCCTACTCGGTGGTGCGGGAGGAACTGGCAGCAGCGTCCGACACCTGAATCTCCGAGATCAAGCATGTGACTTCCTGCTCCGCCTATCGAGTGCCTTCCGAATAAGCTCCCGGGCCGTCTCTCCGGTCACCGCCTGGTTCGCCAATACATCGAATGCGCGACCGTACAGAGCGATTTCTCGTGGCTGTGTGATGCGCAGCTCCGCGCTGACGCTTTCGACAAGGACGAGGCGATTGTCGTACATCCCGAAGCTGTTCGCGACGACGAGCGCTTCCGTTTCGGCCGGGATGATTCCAAGGGTCACTCGAGGCATGCCGATGATCGCATGCAATCTGTCCAACTGCCCGGTCATCACTGCATCGTCACCTACCGTGGTCCGCAGCGACTGCTCACCGATCAGGAAGTGGAACCGGCGAGTTCTTTGATAGAGGATCTGCTGTCGCTCCATGCGTTTGGCTACGCCCGCGTCCAGATCGACTGGAATGCCATGGAATTCCATAGCCCGTCGCAACTTGGCTTCGGCGTACTCCGCTGTTTGCAGCAGGCCCGGAACGATCTGCGGCTGATAGTTACGAATGAATGTAGCCTCTGCTTCCAGCTTCAGATACTTCTGCTGCCTTTGCGCGAGCCCGGAGCCGAGGGCACGCCGCCATTCCATGTACGCGGTGTCGATGTGGTGCAGGGTGGCGAGAAGGTCGGGAAGCTGATCGCCCGATCCGGTGTACTCACAGTACGCGCGGACATCGGCGGTGGTCGGTTTGGTCCGGCCGTACTCGATCTTGGACACCTTGGATTCGTGCCATCCCGACAGGTCCGCCAGCTGGCGGCCGGACAGCCCGGCACCACGGCGAAGCTCTCGGAGTCGTGCCCCGAGAGCTTCCCGTGCCTCATGAACGCTACTTGTCACTGCTGGATGGGCTCGCCTCGAACATAATCAGCATACGGAATTGCCAACTCCCAGAGCCGCTCTCGCACACTCCGGCAGTAGGCGACAATTCCGGGATCGGTAGTCACCGCGAGACCGGCCGGAGCTCCGGCGCCGTCGACGAGGTTGTAAGCGACCAGCTGATTATCCATAAGCCACCAGTCGTCGGTCGGTACGTCCCCGGCGACATGCCGCGGCGCGTACCGGATATCTTCCCCGGCTGCGACATTGCTACCGGTAACCGACAACAGCCAGCGCTGATAGTCACTGTGCGGCACAGTGACGACTCGGACCCGGCTCACGGAAACACCGCGTGAGGTCGACTCCCGGATGAGCTCGGTCCAGCTGTTCTTGTACGAATCGGGCAGTGGCGGTAGCCCCTCCAGGAACCGCCGGATGCGATCCGACTCCTCCGGCACCCCGTAGGAGTCTTTCGTCTCGAGATGGAATGCGTCGTTCTTGCAGTCCCGGAAAAGATCGACCCAAAGTGACGAGTCACGCGGCAGTAGTTGCACCGTAGAACCTCTGCTCTCCCTTGGGGACCTCAACAGCCGCTTCGTTCCCAGCTAGATCGAGTTGATTCAGCGTCTCACAATCGGTGACCGGCCGACCGGTGAGCCTGAATGTTCCCCGCCCGGTGTCGACGAGCTCGGCACCGATGAAGGTGCCCGGCTCGGCGAATCCGGTGAGAAGATGGGGGATTTCGATGGTACCCACCTCCCCCGTCTGCCAGCCCTGCACGAGGTAGTTGCCGTTGTCGGTTGCGTACAAGGTCGGGCATTCGCCTACGTCGGAGCCGCCCTTGCCGAGGAATATCAGTTGCATGATCTTTCCCCCAATCCGATTCTGTGCGTAAGTTTTCCCACGCTCCGTCTATAGTCTCTCGATTCGACGAGGATGTGGCCAGTTCAGTCGATTTGAGCAAGATGGAGCAAGATACTGGACGGCTTCGGTCTCGGACGCTTAGCTTCGCTACGTTGCTCAGGGCTCTGGTAGAGCCCCAACCGATTCGATCGGCTGGACGGACTCCCGGTCCTGAGCTGCCTCACCAGCTGCGCGGGACGTAGAGGAGTCGGTATGACCGCACGTTCGAGGACGTTCTTCTTCCCCGGTGGGATGCTGCAAGTCGCTGCCTACGACGATGACGACGAGGACAATCCTGGGGTTTACCTCCAACTGCACGACTGCGCCCTGGCCGCGGGCAGGGCGCACGGCGGCACCGATGCAGACGGTGGCGATTCGGCGGTCTCGGAACGGCGGGGCAGCGCCGATGTGGCGGGGTGAGCCGTCCGGGCCTGGGCGGAAAAGCAGGTGAATCCGTCGGTGGAGCGGTCATATGCTGCCGGACTATGACCGATGACCATCGCACAGACAGGATCACTTCGACGCTGCCGACTACGTTTGTACCGGCGGAGATGGAGCGGGGACTGTATGAGCGGTGGGTAGCGGGTGGGTACTTTCGGGCGGATTCGGGGAGTGGGAAAGACGCGTACTCCATTGTTATTCCGCCGCCGAATGTGAACGGGCGGCTGCATGTGGGGCATGCGTTCGAGCACACGCTGATCGATGTGCTGGCTCGGTGGAGGCGGATGCGGGGGTTCGAGACCTTGTGGTTGCCGGGGATGGATCATGGGGGGATTTCTACGCAGAACACCGTTGAGCGGGAGTTGGTGGGGGAGGGGCTGTCTCGGCACGATCTCGGGCGGGAGCGGTTTGCCGAGCGGGTGTGGGAGTCGGCCGGGAGGTCGGGGGAGCAGATTGTGCGGCAGATGCGGCGGCTGGGGGACGGGGTGGATTGGGGGCGGGAGCGGTTCACTCTGGACGATGGGTTGTCGCGGGCGGTGCAGACGATCTTCAAGCGGCTCTTCGACGATGGGCTGATCTATCGGGCGGAGCGCATTATCAACTGGTGTCCGCGGTGTGCTACGGCGTTGTCGGATATCGAGGTCGACTATCGGGATGTCGACGGGGAGTTGGTGTCGATTCGGTACGGCGACGCCGACGAGCACGTGGATCCCGAATTCGGTACCGGCGCAGTCAAAGTCACCCCGGCGCACGATCCGAACGATTTCGAGATCGGGCGGCGGCATGGGCTGCCGTCGCTGACGGTGCTCGACGAACTCGGCGCGATCACCGCGCACGGGCCGTTCCAGGGATTGGATCGGTTCGAGGCTCGGGCCGCCATCGTGGCGGCCCTGCGGGAGGAGGGGCGGATCGTCGCCGAGCAGCGGCCGTACGGGCATGCGGTGGGGCACTGCTCCCGCTGCGGCACCGCCGTCGAACCTCGGCAATCGTTGCAGTGGTGGGTGCGGGTGGCTCCGCTCGCGCGGATGGCGGGGGATGCGGTTCGCGACGGGCGGGTGCGAATTCATCCGGACGCCTTGGCATCTCGGTACTTCGCGTGGGTGGACAATATGCGCGACTGGTGTATCTCGCGGCAGCTGTGGTGGGGGCACCGCATCCCCGTCTGGTACGGCCCCGAGGGGGAGACCGTGTGCCTGGGCCCCGGCGAGACGCCACCCGCGGGGCAGGGCTGGACGCAGGATCCCGATGTGCTCGACACCTGGTTCTCCTCGGGACTGTGGCCGTTCTCGACGCTGGGCTGGCCGGAGCGGACCGAGGCGCTGGCGAAGTTCTATCCGAACAGCGTGCTGTTCACCGGATACGACCTGATGTTCTTCTGGGTCGCGCGAATGATGATGTTCGGCCTCTACATCAGCGACGGACAGACGCCGCCGTTCGGGGCGATCGCGTTGCACGGCATGGTGCGCGACGGGAACGGCCGGAAGATGTCCAAATCGTTCGGCAATGTCGTCGACCCCGACGACTGGATGGACACCTACGGCACCGACGCCCTGCGCTTCGCCCTCGCCCGTGCCGCCAATCCCGGCGCGGACGCCCCGATTGCCGAGGAGTCCGTGGCGGGTGCGCGCAACTTCACCACCAAGATCTGGAATGCCACCCGCTTCGCACTCCTCAACGGAGCTACGGTCGACGGGGGACTTCCTGCGGCCGAGCAGCTTCCGACACTCGATCGCTGGATTCTGTCGCGGCTCAACAGGATTGTCACCGAGACCGACGCCTACCTCGACGACTATCAGTTCGCGAAGGCGGCCGACCTGCTCTACCACTTCGCGTGGGACGAGATCTTCGCCTGGTACCTCGAGCTGGCCAAACCCGCACTTGCCCAGCCCAATTCCGCAAAAACCCGTCGAGTGCTCGGGCACGTCCTGGATACGCTCCTGCGGCTGCTGCACCCGATCATCCCGTTCGTCACCGAACAGCTGTGGACCACCCTCACCGGCGGCGAGTCCGTGGTGATCGCCGCCTGGCCCACCGACACCGGATTCCGCGATCCGACGGCGGAGACGGAAGTCGTTGCGGTGCAAGGGTTCATCGGCGAGATCCGGCGGTTCCGCTCCGAGCAGCGCATCCCGGCCAGCCGGACCGTGCCCGCCCGGCTCGAGCTCACCGCGGCACTGTCCGCACACGAAGCCGCCATCCGGCGGCTGGCGCGCCTCGATTCCCCCGGTGCGGACTTCCGGCCGACGGCGACACTGCCGATCGGCCGGTCCCGCATCGAAATCGACCTGTCCCGGGCCATCGATGTCGACGCCGAACGCAGACGCCTGGAGAAAGACCTCCACACCGCGCGGAAGGACCTCGATGCCACCGGCCGCAGGCTCGCCGACCGGAACTTCCTCGCCAAGGCTCCCGCGGACGTGGTCCAGGGAATCCGCCGACGAAAGGACAGGGCGGAGCGCGACATTCGCGGCATCGAGGAGCGGCTCACCGGGTTGTCCGCCGACTGACGCCGCGAAACACCGTGCGCGCTACAGCATTCCGGCGGCGCGGAACATGCGCTCGTAGATCTCGCGGATGACGTCCTGCTTGCGGAGGTTGTACGCCATCATCGTGCCGCCGCCCGGGATCGCCGCCCGTTTGCCCCGCTCGTACAGCGCGCGATCGTCGGGATTGTCGCGCAGCCAATCGCGGAACATGCGGTGCCGGATGATTTCCGGGCAGTCGGGCCCGAACACGTGCAGGTTGGCGGCGGGGTCTTCGAGCCTGAGGCAGCGGTGCTCGTGCCACCACGGTTCGCGAATGACGAGAACGTAACCGATCCGTTCCAGCGCGGGAACATACGCGGCCTCGTCGCGGGGGTCGGCGACGGTCAGATCGATATCGATGACATCCTTCGCCGCGAGGCCCGGCACCGATGTCGATCCGACGTGCTGGGTAGCCAGCACCGCCGTCCCCAACGCCCCGCGCACCGCCTCGACCAGATCCCGATAGCGTTGCGGCCACTGCGGGTTGTACGGCACCAACTCGACCACGGTCGGCGGGGGAGGTCCCTGCACCCAAGGGTTTCCGTCCGGATCGGGATCAGTGTGCCTGGTGATTTCCTCGAACGTGGGCATCGCGCCAGGCTAATGGCGGCCCGCCGAATCGTGAAGCCAATATTTCGGCCGTCACGCCGCCGCGCCGCCGTCCACCCGAAGAACCACGCCCGTCACGAACGACGCACGATCGCTGAGCAACCAGGCCGCGGCCTCCGCGATCTCCTCGGGTGCGGCCTGGCGGCGCAGCGGGGTGGCGGCGGCGATCTGGTCGATGATGCCGGGGGAGCGGGCATTCCAGTCCCGCAGCATCCGGGTGGCGGTGCCGCCGGGGGCGATGGCATTGACCCGGATGCCCTCGGGTCCGTACAGGATGGCGGCGGATTCGGTGAGGCTGTTGAGGGCTCGCTTCATGGCGCCGTAGACGGGCAGGCGCGGATTGCCCCGGATGCTGCCGACGCTGGAGTTGTTGACGATGGCGCCGTGGCCCGAAGTCGTTCGGATGGCGGCGATTTCGGCGCTCATCGCTACCCACTGCCCTTTGAGGTTGACGGTATACAGGTTGTCGAAGTCGTTCTCGCCCACCAGCTCCAGCGGATCGGGCGGGCTGGCGATGGCACCATTGTTGAAGGCGATGTCGAGACGGCCGTAGCGGTCCACGGTCCGGTCGACGGCGGCGCGGACCTGGGCCGGGTCGGCCAGGTCGCAGCGAATGTAGTCGGCGGTGCCGCCCTCGGCGCGGATCTCCTCGGTCACCGCCTGCAATTGGTCCTCGGTGCGGGCCGCGAGCAGGACGCGGGCGCCCTCACGGGCGAACAGCCGGGCCGCGGCGGCACCGATGCCGCGCCCGGCCCCGGTGACGAAGGCGACCTTGTCGGTCAGCAGGGATGCAGTGCTCATGGCATCGAGCCTGCGGCCGGGCGCGATCGGTAGCCAGGTACCGACAGGTCCTGGCTGGCGCCGCGGCGCCTGGGCAGACTGGCGGCGTGGACACTCGCGAGCTGGCCGAATTCCTGCGCAGCAGGCGGGAGCGGATCGCCCCGGCCGAGGTCGGGCTGCCGGGCGGCCCGCGCCGCCGCACCCCGGGGCTGCGGCGCGAGGAGGTCGCGCAGCTGGCCTACATCTCGACCGAGTACTACGCGCGGCTCGAACAGGCCCGCGCCGCACACCCGTCCCGCGAGGTGCTCGCCGGTCTGGCGCGGGCGCTGCGGCTGTCGGACGCCGAGCGCGACCACCTGCACAACCTCGCGGGCGTGCCGCCCGGACCACCCCCGGGACCCTCGCGCGAGGTGCGGCAGAGCATTCTCGATCTGCTGCACCGCCTCCCGCACACCGCGGCGATCGTGGTCTCCGCCGTTTTCGAGGTGATCGCCTGGAACGATCTGGCCGCCGCGCTGCTGGACGACTTCTCGGCGCTGCCGCGTCGCGACCGCAACCAGGCCCGCCGGGCGTTCCTCGGCCCGCGCGCGCCGGGCTTGCGGCTGTACGGGGTGTCGGAGCGTGACCACGAGCATTTCTGCCGCAGCGCGGCACACCGGCTCCGCGCCGCGGCGGCCCGGTATCCCGACGACCCCGAGTTGGCCGAGCTGATCGCCGAATTACGCTCCGGCAGTCCGGAATTCGCGCGCCTGTGGGAATCGCACGACGTGCTGTCCGAGCCGACGCTCCGCAAGACCATCCACCACCCGGTGGTCGGCACGATCGTGGTGAACTGCGACGTGCTCCAGATCGCCGACCGGGACCAGCAGGTCGTGCTCTACACCGCCGAGCCGGGCTCACCCGCCGAGGAGGCGCTGCGCCTGCTGTCGGTGATCGGCACGCAGCGCATGGACGTGCCGGGCTGAGGAATGGACCCGCCCGTGGCGGACAGGAGTGGCGTGGCCCTTCCGCCCGGGCGGTGCGCGAGATCAGAATGCCGGACGCGGGCGCGGCGAGCGATGGTTGCGTTCAGGACGAACGAAACCTATTTCGCGCGACCGAGGTCCAGGCCGGGTACCGCATCGGTCAGCACCGAATCCGCGGCGACGACCGTCCGCCCCCGCTTGCGCCGCCGCAGACGGCGTTCCAGGCGGGTCGCGAAGACCGACAGCGACCAGTTCACCGCGATCATGATGACCGCGATGACGATCAGCGACGGAACCGTATTCTGCTGCGCCGCACCGAGCTGCTGGCCCTGGCGGACGATCTCCTGATAGGTGATCTGGTAGCCGAGCGCCGAATCCTTCAGCGCCACCACCATTTGCGAGATGATCGCGGGCAGCATGGCGGTAATCGCCTGGGGGAGTAGGACGATGCGCAGCAGCTGGGTCTTGCGCAGGCCCAGCGCCACCGCCGCCTCGGTCTGGCCCTGCGGCAGCGCCCGGATGCCCGAGCGCACGATCTCGGCGATGACCGAGCCGTTGTAGACCGTCAGCGCGACGACGACGGCCGCCAGCGCCAGCTGATCCGCCGGAAAGACCTGGCCGTTCGCGAAATAGGCGAACAGGAAGATCATCAGGATCAGCACCGGAATGGCCCGCGCGAACTCCACCACCACGCCCGCCACCCAGCGCACGACGCGATGATCCGACAGCCGCGCGAGGCCGAACACCATGCCGATCACGAGCGCGAACACGATCGACAACAGCGCGGCCACCACGGTTCCCCGCAGGCCCGGCAGCAGATACGTGCGCCACACCTCGGCGTCGACGAACGGCTTCCACTTGTCGGCGGTGAACTGCCCCTTGCTGTCGAACCCGCGATAGGCGAACCAGCCGATCGCGACGATCGCGATCGCGGCCGCGACCGAATAGGCGTGGTGGCGCCGCCGCGCGCGGGGGCCCGGCGCGTCGTAGAGGACGGAGGCACTCATCTCGCGACCTCGAATCGTCGTGCGAGCCAACCGAAGACGAGTCCGGTCGGCAGGGTGAGCAGCACGAAACCGAAGGCGAAGATCGCGCCGATCACCAGCACCTGTGCCTCGGTCTCGTTCATCGACGCCATCAGATACGCCGCCTCGTGGACGCCGATCGCCGACGCGATGGTGGAGTTCTTCGTCAACGCGATCAGCACGCTGCCGAGCGGGGCCACCACCGACCGAAACGCCTGCGGCAGCACCACCATTCGCAGATTCTGACCGAAGGTGAAACCCAGCGAGCGGCCCGCCTCGGACTGGCCCAGCGGCACCGTGTTGATGCCCGCGCGCAGCGACTCGCACACGAACGAGGCGGTGTAGACGCTCAATCCGACCAGCGCCCAGCGAAAGTTGTTCTGCACGAGCGCGTTCGGGCCGCTCGCCAGATTGATCTGCAGGGTGTTCTGCAGGCCCAGCGAGCAGAACACCAGGATCAGCGTGAGCGGGGTGTTACGGAACACGGTCACATACGCCGAGCCGATCCAGCGCGCCACCGGCACCGGCGAAACCCGCATGGCGGCAACGACAGTGCCGATGATCAGCGCGCACACCGCCGACAATGCCGTCAGTTCGACGGTCGTCCGGAACGCGTCGAGCAGCTGGGTGTCGTATCGGGAGATCAGGTCGAACACGGCGGACGTGCCCTCCCTCGGCTCAGTACCGGTCGAGCGTCGGCGGCTGCGGCGCCTGGAAGCCCGTGCCGCCGAAGTTCTTGTCCAGCGCGGCCTTCCACGATCCGTCGGCGAACATGGCCTCGATGGCGTCGTTGATCCGGTCGCGGGAGTCCTTGTCGCCCTTCTTCAGTCCGATGCCGTACTTCTCGGTGGTGAACGGCTTGTTCACCAGCTTCAGCTGGCCCGGCGACTGCGCGGCGTACCCGGCGAGGATGACGTTGTCGGTGCTGACCGCGTCCATCGAGCCCGACTTCAGTGCCTCGATGCACAGCGAGTACGTGTCGTAGGTCTGCAGCTGGGCGTCCTTGTAGTCCTTGGCCAGGTTCTGCGCCGGGGTGGAGCCCTTCACCGAGCACACCTTCTTGCCCTTCAGCGATTCCGGGCCGGTGATATCGGTGTTGTCGGCGCGCACCAGCAGGTCCTGGCCCGCGACGTAGTAGGGGCCCGCGAAGTCGACCTTCTCCTTGCGCTGATCGGTGATCGAGTAGGTGGCGGCGATGAAGTCGACCTGCCCGTTCTGGATCAGCGTCTCGCGCTGCGCCGACGGGGCCTCCTTGAAGGCGATGTTCTCCGGCTTCACCCCGAGCTTGCCCGCGACGTAGCGGGCCACGTCGACATCGAAACCGGAGAAGGAGCCGTCCTTGGTGCGCAGGCCCAGGCCGGGCTGGTCGAATTTGATGCCGACGGTGAGCTTGCCGTCGGCGGCGTGCTGGGCGGCGGTCTTGGAACTGCCGGCGCCGCACCCGGTCGCGACGACCGCGAGGGCGAGGGCGCCGACACCGAGCCGCAGTGCGCGAGTGATCCTCATCGTTGTCCTTCTCTCTGCGGAGGTAAGGAAGGGAAACTGATTGTCACGCGTCAGTGACTCAAGATCTTGCCCAAGAAATCCTTGGCGCGTTCGGAAGTCGGTGAGGTGAAGAAGGTTTCGGGCGTGGCGTCCTCGACGATCGCGCCGTCGGCCATGAACAGCACCCGGTCCCCGGCGCGGCGCGCGAAGCCCATCTCGTGCGTGACCACGAGCATGGTCATCCCCTCCTTGGCGAGGGAGACCATGACCTCGAGCACCTCGTTGACCATCTCCGGGTCCAGCGCCGAGGTCGGCTCGTCGAACAGCATGACCTTGGGGTTCATCGCCAGCGCGCGGGCGATCGCGACCCGCTGCTGCTGACCGCCCGACAGCTGGGCCGGATACTTGTCGGCCTGGTCGGCGATGCCGACCCGCTCCAGCAGCCGCATCGCCGTCTCGTGGGCCGCGGGCTTGTCGACGCGGCGCACCTTCATCGGCGCCAGCATCACGTTCTCCAGAATCGTCTTGTGCGCGAACAGATTGAACTGCTGGAACACCATGCCGACGTCGGCGCGCAGCCGGGCCAGCGCCCGGCCCTCGGCGGGCAGTTCGACACCGTCGACGGCGATGGTGCCCGAGTCGATCGGCTCCAGGCGGTTGATCGTGCGGCACAGCGTCGACTTGCCGGAGCCGGAGGGGCCCAGGACGATCACGACCTGCCCCCTGGGCACCTCCAGGTTGATGTCCCGGAGCACGTGCAGATTACCGAAGTGCTTGTCCACCTTGCGCATCGAGATCATCGGCGTGGTGGAGGACGGATCGGCGGCGGTGCCGGGCGTTGCGTCGGCAGCATCGGTCATGGTGTCTGACCATAGAGCGAAGAAGCGCAGAATGCTCAACTTTACGGGGGGTACGGCGAGGCCGCCGATTTTACTTAACCATTACTTGACATTGGTGATGCCTATCACCGCCGTCCGGCCGGGGCGAATCACCCCGTCGTTCGGCCGTTCGGGCAGCAGATACCCTGAACGGGTGAATTCGTCCATGCAGCTCGAGGTACGTTCCGGCGTCGAGGCAGCGCGGGTCCGCACCTACGAGGTGCGGACCTACGGCTGCCAGATGAACGTGCACGACTCGGAGCGGCTGTCGGGACTGCTCGAGGACGCGGGCTACGCCAAGGCCGCGCCCGGCGCGACCGCCGATCTCGTCGTGTTCAACACCTGCGCGGTCCGGGAGAACGCGGACAACAAGCTGTACGGCACGCTGGGTCATCTGGCCCCGATCAAGGCGGAGCGGCCGGGCATGCAGATCGCGGTCGGCGGCTGCCTGGCGCAGAAGGACCGCGACACGGTGGTGCGCAAGGCGCCGTGGGTGGACGTGGTCTTCGGCACGCACAACATCGGGTCGCTGCCGGTGCTGCTCGAGCGCGCCCGGCACAACGAGCAGGCCCAGGTCGAGATCCTGGAGTCGCTGGAGGCGTTCCCGTCCACGCTGCCCGCGCGGCGCGAGTCCGCCTACGCGGGCTGGGTGTCGATCTCGGTGGGCTGCAACAACACCTGCACCTTCTGCATCGTGCCGTCGCTGCGCGGCAAGGAGGTCGACCGGCGGCCGGGCGATGTGCTGGCCGAGGTGCAGGCGCTGGTCGAACAGGGCGTGCTGGAGGTGACCCTGCTCGGGCAGAACGTGAACTCCTACGGCGTCAATTTCGCCGATCCCGACGAACACCGCGACCGCGGCGCGTTCGCGAAGCTGTTGCGCGCCTGCGGAAATATCGACGGCCTGGAGCGGGTGCGGTTCACCTCGCCGCATCCGGCCGAGTTCACCGACGACGTCATCGAGGCGATGGCGCAGACCCCGAACGTGTGCCCGCAGCTGCACATGCCGCTGCAGTCCGGTTCGGATCGGGTGCTCAAGGCCATGCGCCGGTCCTACCGCAAGGCGCGGTATCTGGGCATTATCGAGAAGGTGCGCGAGGCGATGCCGCACGCCGCCATCACCACCGACATCATCGTCGGCTTCCCGGGAGAGACCGAGGAGGACTTCCAGGAGACCCTGGACGTGGTGCGGCAGGCCCGGTTCACCAGCGCCTACACCTTCCAGTATTCGATCCGGCCCGGCACCCCGGCCGCCACCATGGCCGACCAGGTGCCCAAGGCCGTGGTGCAGGAGCGCTACGACCGGCTGATCGCGCTGCAGGAGCAGGTCTCGCTGGAGGCCAATCAGGCGCTGATCGGCACCGAGGTCGAGCTGCTGGTCGCCGAGGGCGCGGGGAAGAAGAACGCCGCCACCGCGCGCATGAGCGGCCGCGCCCGCGACGGACGGCTGGTGCACTTCCGCCCGGCCGAGGCCGGTGCCATCCGCCCGGGCGACATCGTGACCGTCGACATCACCGGCGCCGCACCGCATCACCTCATCGCCGACGGCCCGATCCGCGGCCATCGCCGCACCCGCGCCGGCGACGCGCACGAGGCGGGCATCAAGCCCAAGACCGCCCCCATCGGCGTCGGCCTGGGCATTCCACGCATCGGCGCGCCCGCCCCCGAACCCGCGGCCGCATGCGGAACCGGTTGTGGCGCATGATCGATGCGTCCAACCCGAGCCAACCCGACGACAACCGGTGGTGAAGCCCGTGCCCGATCGTGAAGACGAGGCGCAACAGCAGAACCCGACACCCGAGGAGGCTCGCCCCACGCCGGGCGGCGCGCAGCCCGATGCGGAGGCGAGTGAAGGGGCGGGGAACCCGGTGGGGTCCGGGGCCGACAACTCATCCGGGGGTGATCCGCAGGCGCAGGCGAACGAGGAGACGATGAATCCGCAGCAGACGCAGGTGTTCGAGCAGTACCACGGGGATCTCGAGCAGGTCGAGCGCAAGATCGCCGGGGAGATCGATCCGGGGTATCGGGCGATGTTCGTGGCGGGCGCGGTGTTCATCCTGCTGCTGTCGCTGGTGCTGCCGCATGCGGGACACACACGCGGCCTGGACATTCTGCTCTCCGACCCCACCGCGAGCGCCGACCACATCGGCCTGCCGTCGCGGGTATTCCAATGGGACGTGCTGATCTTCGGCATCGGGTTCTCCTCGCTGGCGCTGCTGACCCGGCGCTGGACGCTGGCGTGGATCGCGGTCGCGGGCACGGCCGTCGGCAGCGTCTTCGGCGTGCTGTCCATCTGGCACCGCCAAACCCCCGGCATCGGCAACTACCACGGCGCGGGCCCCGGCATCGGCCTCATCCTGGCCACCCTCGCCATCGTCTTCCTGACCTTCCACTGGATCAAGGTCGTCTGGAGCCGCACCGCCCTCCAATTGGAGGCCGAGGAGCGCCGCCGCACCGCCGCCGCCGCCCAAGAGGAACACGACCGCCGCTGGCTCCTGGGCGAGGACAAGTAGCTCCAGCCATCCCGTCGTCCAGGCCCACCCCCCGTCATTCCGGTTGGCCGGAATCTGCTGACAAGATCCCGGCCAAAAACATGCCGGGATGACGAGTAGGCAGCATGCCGGTGTGGTGAGCAGGGCAGCATGCCGATGTGGTGAGCAGGGCAGTGCGCCGGGATCACGAGCAGGTAGCGCGTCGGGATGGCGGGTCGGATGACGTGCGAGGGTGACGAGTTGGGCAGTGCGTCGGGGTCATGAGCAGGCGGCGCGTCGGGATGGCGGGTCGGATGACGTGCGAGGGTGACGAGTTGGGCAGTGCGTCGGGGTCATGAGTAGGCAGCATGCCGAGATGATGAGTCGGGCAGCGTGCCGGGATCATGAGCACGGCAGCGTGTCAGGGTGATGAGTCGGGCACGTCGGGATGGTGAGTGGCGTCATGCCGGGGTGAGGGGTTGGGCTGCGTGTCGGAGTGACGAGGTGGGCAGCAGGCGGGATGGCGGGGAGGGATTGCTGGGGCGGCGGCCGACTTCGGGTCGGCCGCCGCTCGTCTCAGCGCTGGCTGACTGCGCCCTCGGCGGCCTCGGCCCACTCTCGCC
This sequence comes from Nocardia terpenica, assembly GCF_013186535.1. Classification (NCBI taxonomy): domain Bacteria; kingdom Bacillati; phylum Actinomycetota; class Actinomycetes; order Mycobacteriales; family Nocardiaceae; genus Nocardia; species Nocardia terpenica. The sequence goes on along the minus strand of NZ_JABMCZ010000005.1, from coordinate 1,260,070 downwards.
ACTGTTTGGCCTGTTCGAGGGCCTTTTCGGCGTCGCGGGTGCGGCCAGCCGCTTGGGCCTTGGCGGCCTGTTCCTCGAACTGGGCGACTCGTTCGCGGAACTGCGCGGCTCGGGCCATTGCCTCCGGATCGGTGCGCCGCCACTGCGCGTCGACGGCCTCGCGGACCCGCTTCTCGATGGCGCGCAGCCGGCCCTCCAGCTCCTGCATGCGCTCGCGGGGCACCTTGCCGAGGGCGTCCCACTTCTCCTGCAACTCGCGCAGCGCCGCGCGGGCGTTGTCGAGATCGGCGCCGGAGTCGATGCGGGTGGGGATCCGGTCCTCGTAGGCGTGCAGTAATTCCTCCTTGGCCGCCGCGTTCTGCTCGAACTCGGCGTCGCGTTCGGAGGCCGCCGAATTGCGGGCCGCGAAGAACACGTCCTGGGCGCTCTTGAAACGCCGCCACAGCTGCTCGTCGGCCTCGCGGGGCGCGCGGCCCGCGGCCTTCCACTCGGCCAGCAGGTCGCGGAAGATCGCGGCGGTGCCGGCCCAGTCGGTGGACGAGGACAGCTCCTCGGCGCGCACGCAGAGCTCCTCCTTGCGCCCCTTGGCCGCCGCCCGCTCCCGGTCCAGCTCGGCGAAGTGGGCGCCGCGCCGCCGGTTGAACGACTCGCGGGCCTTGGAGAAGCGCCGCCACAGCGCGTCGTCGACCTTGCGGTCCACGCCGCGGATGGTCTTCCACTCGTCGAGGATTTCGCGCAGCCGGTCGCCCGCGGCCTTCCACTGGGTGGATTCGGCCGCGATCTGCTCGGCCTCGGCGCACAGCAGTTCCTTGCGCTCGGTCTGCTCGTGCCGGGTGCGCTCCTTCTCCTCCTTGGCCTGCGCGGCAGCCTCGTCGGAATGCTCGATGATGGCCTGCAGGCGCCGCGCCAACCCGTCGATATCGCCGATCACCGCGGCGGTCGGCAACGATTCGGCAAGCGCGGTGGCGGCCGCGCGGGTCTTGCGGGCGTCGGTGCCGGCGGCCAGCCGCGCCTCCAGCAGTGCCACCTCGGTGGCCAGATCGTCGAAGCGCCGGCCGAAGTGGGCCAGGCCCTCGGCCGTGTCGCCCGCCTGCCAGGAGCCGATCACCCGTTCACCGTCGGCGGTCTTCACCCACGCGGTGCCGTCCTCGTCGACGCGGCCCCACTGGCTGGGATCGCTCTCCGACGGTACGACCACCGGATGCGGATGTTCCTGCGCCGGACCGGGGGTCGGTCGCATCGCATGCGGTTTGGGGGTTTCCGGCTTGTGCGTGCCCGGCTTGGGGACCCCGGGCTTAGGCGCAGTGGTGCCGGGATGGCCGGCGACATCGGCGGGCGTGGGCCGCTCGGCGGCTGAGTTGCTGGATTGCTGCGCCGCGCCGGTGTCCGGGTGGGTAGCCTTCTCGGTTCCGCTGTTGTCGGTCATCGCTCCTCGTCCCTGCCGCGCGTCACGGCTGCCTGGTTACGCCCTAGCTCATCCCATTCAACCAGCCAGATGGCAGATATGCCGTGTCTTGTCGTCGGTGGCGCTCCACGCGCGGTGGCCGTGGGCGGCAAAACCGTCTCCGGCGTGTTGCGGGAGGTCGAGGCGTCGTCGCGGCGACCGGGCCCGGCACGCCCGGTACCGGGAAAATGATCCTGGCGCTGGATTCATCCTGCACGAGATTCTCCGTCTGTCCAGCCGATGTCTTCGGAAGTGAAAAAACCGGCCGCATGTGACGGCCGTGACGCCGCGCCGGTGCCGCGCGGTCCGCCACGGCGCGGCAGATACGGTTGACGACGTGTTCCGTCTCGCCGCGCTGATCCCGTCGCCGCCCCTGTTGGTCCCCGAGCTGTGCGGGGGTTCGCCGGTAGCGGACGACTCCCATCCGGCGGCCCAGGTCCCCGCCCTCCGCGAGGCCGTCCTGTCGGCCGCCCGCACGCTGGCGGAATCGGCCGAACGCTGGACGATCGTCGGCGTGGGGAACGTGGAACAGGCTCTCGGTCCCGACACGGTCGGCACTTTTCGTGGGTTCGGGGCAGACGTCCGGGTCGCGCTTTCGCCTGCGTGGGGCGGGGAAGCGGATCCCTGGTTGCCGTTGTCTGTGTTGATCGGTGGGTGGGTGCGGGGGCGGGTTGCGCCCGGGGTGCAGGCTCGGGCTCGGGTTGTGGCGGGGGATGCCGGGGTGGAGCACTGTTTTGCGGTGGGGGCGAAGTTGCGCGGTGAGTTGGATGCGGAGGGCGCGGATAACGGTGTGCTGGTTGTTGCCGATGGGGCGGCGACGTTGTCGATCAAGGCTCCCGGATATCTGGATCCGCGGGCGGCGGGGGTGCAGGACGGGATCGACCGCGCCCTGGCGGCGGGGGATCGGGCGGCGCTGGCGGAGCTGGACAGTGGGCTGTGCGCCGAACTCGAGGTGTCCGGGCGGGCGGCGTATCAGGTGCTGGCCGGGTTGTTCGAGGCCGATGAGCGCGATCCGTCCGTCGAAACCCGGTATGCGGCGGCGCCGTTCGGCGTCGGATATCAGGTGAGCGTGTGGCGGCCCGGCGGTGGGCGATGACCGTCCCGATCGCGGTGGTCGGCCCGACGGCCACCGGAAAGTCCGAGCTGGCACTGGAATTGGCGCAGCGCCTGGACGGCGAGATCATCAATATCGACGCCATGCAGCTCTACCGCGGCATGGACATCGGCACCGCGAAAGTGCCGGTGGCGCAGCGCCGCGGCATCCCACACCACCAGTTCGACGTGCTCGAGGTGACCGAGACCGCCACCGTCGCCGCCTACCAGAGCGCCGCGACCGCCGACGTGCAGGACATCCTGGCGCGCGGGCGCACCCCGGTCGTGGTCGGCGGCTCCATGATGTATGTCCAAGCGCTGCTGGACGACTGGGAGTTCCCGGCCACCGATCCGCGGGTGCGGGCCAAATGGGAGGCGGTGCTGGCGGACAGCGGCGTCGAGGCCGTGCACGCCGCGCTGCGGTCCGCCGATCCGGTGGCGGCGGCGACCATCCTGCCCACCGACGGCCGCCGCATGGTGCGCGCGCTCGAGGTCGTCGAACTCACCGGCCGCCCGTTCGCCGCCTCGCAGCCGCGGATCGGCGAACCACGGTGGGGCACGGTGATTCTCGGCATCGACCGCGACACCGCGGAACTGGACGCCCGCATCGAACTGCGCACCGCCACCATGTTCGACCACGGCCTGGTCGACGAGGTGCGCACCCTGATCGACCGCGGCCTGCGCGAGGGACAGACCGCCCGCCGCGCCATCGGCTACGCCCAGGTATTGGCGGCGCTGGACGGCGAATACGATCTGGCCGAGGCGCGCGACCGCACCCACTTCGGCACCCGGCGATACGTGCGGCGGCAGCGGTCCTGGTTCCGCCGCGACCCGCGGGTGCGCTGGCTCGACGGCGCCGCCCCGGACCTGGTGGCGACCGCGCTGGACGAAATCTCCCGGCCCCGCCGGGCGTTGACGGGAGGAATATGACCATGACCGACATCGAATTCACCAAGGGCCACGGCACCCAGAACGACTTCGTGGTGCTGCCCGACCCGGACGCCGCGCTGGACCTGCCCGCCGCGCGGGTCGCCGCGCTGTGCGACCGGCAGCGCGGCATCGGCGCGGACGGCGTGCTGCGGGTGGCCCGCGCCGGAGCGTTGCGCGCGGCCGGAGTGCTCGACGAACTGCCGTCCGACCTGTCCGCCGACGACTGGTTCATGGACTACCGCAATGCCGACGGCTCCATCGCCGAGATGTGCGGCAACGGGGTGCGGGTGTTCGCGCACTACCTGGTCGCCACCGGCCTGGAGAAGAACGCGGAGTTCATCGTGGGCAGCCGGGCCGGGGCGCGACCGGTCACCGTGCACGCCGCCGACGACGTCCACGGCGACGTCACCGTCACCATGGGCCCGGTGCGGCAGTTGGGGGAGTCCACCGCCACCATCGGCGGGCGCGCCCTGCCCGGCCTGGGCATCGACGTCGGCAACCCGCATCTGGCCTGCGTCGACCCGGACCTGACCCGGGAGGCGCTGGCTCAGCTGGACCTGACCGTCCCGCCGGGCTACGACCCGGAACTGTTCCCGCACGGGGTGAACATCGAGATCCTGACCGCCCCGGCCGTCGACGAGACCGGCACCCCCGCCGTGGACATGCGCGTCTACGAGCGCGGCGTCGGCGAAACCCGCTCCTGCGGAACGGGAACCGTAGCCGCGGCCGCCGCGGCCCTGACCAGCGACGGCTTCACCCTCGACACCGACAGCGGCCGCCTTCGAGTCCGCGTCCCCGGCGGCATGGTCACCGTCGGCATCGAACAGGGCCACGCCTGGCTCCGCGGCCCCTCGGTCCTGGTCGCCTCGGGCCACGTGGCGGCCGCCTGGTGGTACGCGGATTGATTCCGGGCCACAAAGCACGCCGGAATGACGGAACCGGGTGCGTGCCCTCATTTCCCGGCACGCTCGGCTCCTCGGTATCCCGGCATCCTTTTCGTCGGGATACCGATATGGAATAACTGGGATGCGGGGAGTCGTTGAGGCGTGGGACCATGGAGGCGTATGAGGAAATCAGAGACTTACGAGTTCACCCCTATCGAGGAGCTCGACGAGAACGGTGACGGCCGGAACGGTTGGGCGCCGGAGCCGACCGTCGGCGAGTTGCAGCTCGACGAGCGCAGTTCGCTGCGTCGCGTCGCCGGGCTGTCCACCGAACTCGCCGATATCACCGAGGTCGAGTACCGGCAGCTGCGCCTGGAGCGTGTCGTGCTGGTCGGCGTCTGGACCGAGGGCAGCGCTGCGCAGGCGGAGGCCAGCATGGCCGAGCTCGCCGCGCTGGCCGAGACCGCGGGCTCCGAGGTGCTCGACGCGCTGATCCAGCGGCGCGACAAGCCCGACCCGGCCACCTACATCGGCTCGGGCAAGGCCGACGAGCTGCGCGCCGTCGTCCTCGAGACCGGCGCCGACACCGTCATCTGCGACGGCGAGCTGACCCCCGCGCAGCTGACCGCGCTGGAGAAGGTCGTGAAGGTCAAGGTCGTCGACCGGACCGCGCTGATCCTGGACATCTTCGCCCAGCACGCCACCTCCCGCGAGGGCAAGGCGCAGGTCTCGCTCGCCCAGATGGAATACATGCTGCCCCGGCTGCGCGGCTGGGGTCAGTCCATGTCCCGGCAGGCCGGTGGCCGCGCGGGCGGCAGCGGCGGCGGCGTGGGTCTGCGCGGCCCCGGTGAAACCAAGATCGAAACCGATCGCCGCCGCATCCGCGAACGCATGTCTCGATTGCGCCGCGACATCAAGGAGATGAAGACCGCCCGCGACACCAAGCGGGCGCGGCGCACCGGCAGCGGCATTCCGTCGGTGGCCATCGTCGGCTACACCAACGCGGGCAAGTCCAGCCTGATGAACGCGCTCACCGGCGCGGGAATCCTGGTGCAGGACGCGCTGTTCGCCACCCTGGACCCGACCACCCGCCGCGCCGCCCTCGACGACGGCCGCGAGGTGGTGTTCACCGACACCGTCGGTTTCGTCCGGCACCTGCCGACCCAGCTGGTCGAGGCATTCCGCTCCACCCTGGAGGAGGTCACCGGCGCCGACCTGCTGCTGCACGTCGTCGACGGCTCCGACCCGATGCCCGACCAGCAGATCAAGGCCGTGCGCGAGGTGATCACCGACGTACTGCGCGAGTCCAAGACGCCCGCACCGCCGGAACTGCTGGTGGTCAACAAGATCGACGCCCTGGACCCGACCGACCTGACCCACCTGCGGGCCCAGCTGCCCGGCGCGGTGTACGTGTCCGCGCGCACCGGCCGCGGCCTGAACACGCTGCGCGACAAGCTGGCCGAGTTCATGGGCGGGCTGGACGTCGAGGTCGGCGTGCTGCTGCCCTACACCCGCGGCGACCTGCTCGCGCGCATCCACGCCGACGGCCGCATCATCGACTCCTCGCACGAGGAGGGCGGTACCCGGCTGCGGGCCCGCGTGCCCCACGCCCTGGCCGCGGTGCTGTCGCAGTACGCGCATGCCGGTACCGACGTCGCCGAGGCGGCGGACCTTTCGGGCTGAAGCTCGCACCCTGTGCGGCACAGTCACTTTCGTTACGATCGTGGTATCGGAAGTGACTGCAGGGAGGTGCTTTTGTCTGGAAAAGATTCCACGCCAAAAGAATTCGACACCGGTGGGTATGTAGCCGGGGCCGTCCGCGTGCTCAGCGACGGAGCGCCGTTGCGTATTCGGTTGTCCGACGGCGATCTTCGACTGTTCGACGCCCTGGCGGCGCCGGTGCGGATGTGGACCAGTCCGCGGTTCTACGGGCTGGACAACATCCCCGACACCGGGCCGGTGCTGCTGGTGGGCAACCACACGCTGCTCGGCGGCGTCGATGCGCCGCTGCTGCTGCACGAGATCCTGCACCGGCGCGGGCGGCTGGTGCGCGGGCTGGCGGAGAACGTGCTGATGCGGGTGCCCGCGGTGCGAGATCTGGTGCACCGCATGGGCAGTGTGCGCGGCAACCGGGCCAACTGCCGGGCGCTGCTGGCGAGCGGCGAGGCGGTGATCGTGTTCCCCGGCGGCGGCCGAGAGGCCATGCGCCGCAAGGGCGAGAAGTACGTGCTCAAGTGGGAGGGCCGAACCGGCTTCGCGCGCATGGCGATCGAGGCGGGCGCGCCCATCCTGCCGGTGGCGATGATCGGCGCGGACGACGTCTACGACGTGGTCTTCGACGGCGACCACCCGGTCATGCGCCCGCTGCGCTGGGCCGTGGAGGCGCTCGGCATCCGCCGTGAGCTGACGCCGCCGCTGATGCGGGGCCTGGGTCCCACGCTGCTGCCGCGCCCGGAGCGCTTCTACTACTCCGTGGGCACACCGATCGACACCGCGCCGTGGCGCGACGCCGACGACCCGGACTCGGCCGCGGCCGAACTGCAGGTGGTCGTGCGCAAGGCGCTGCAGGAGGAACTGACCTTCCTGCTCGGCGAGCGGGACCGCGACGGCGGCCGCACGCTGTGGGGGCGGGTCCGCGAGACCGTCGGACTCTAGTCAGGTTTACCGGGGTTCAAGTCGACAACGGCGTCGACCCCCACTCTCTCATCTGAGGTCATTCCCGATTTCCGGGGTTGGAAGTGAACGATGATTCGACTTCCGGGTACCGTATTGGCAGAGGCGACGATGCCGTGTGGTCACTAGGAGGTCGGCGTGGAACGCACCCTTTTCGAGCCCGAACATCAGCTGTTCCGGGAGTCCTACCGCAAGTTTCTCTCCCAGCACGTGGCACCCCGGCACGCGGAGTGGGAGGAGCGCGGGATCGTCGACCGCGACGTGTGGCTCGAGGCCGGTAAGCAGGGCTTCCTCGGGATGGCGGTGCCGGAGGAGTTCGGCGGCGGGGGTGTGAAGGACTTCCGCTACAATGCCATCGTCACCGAGGAGACCGTCCGGACCCAGTTCTCGGGCCTGGGTTTCGGCCTGCACAACGACGTCATCGCGCCCTATCTACTGGATCTGGCGAACGACGAGCAGAAGCGGCGCTGGCTGCCGGGCTTCTGTTCCGGCGAGATCATCACCGCCATCGCCATGACCGAGCCCGGCACCGGATCGGACCTGCAGGGCATCAAGACCCGCGCGGTGCGCGACGGCGACGACTGGATTCTCAACGGCGCCAAGACCTTCATCACCAACGGCATCAATTCCGACCTCGTCATCGTGGTCGCCCAGACCGACCCGGAGAAGGGCTCGATGGGCTTCTCGCTGCTGGTGGTCGAGCGTGGCATGCCCGGTTTCGAGCGCGGCCGCAACCTGGACAAGATCGGTCTGAAGGCCCAGGACACCGCGGAGCTGAGCTTCACCGACGTCCGGGTGCCGGGCCGCAACCTGCTCGGCCAGGAGGGCATGGGCTTCATCCACCTCATGCACAACCTCCCGCAGGAACGCCTGTCGATCGCGGTCATGGCCGCCGCCGCCATGGAAGGCGCCCTGGACATGACCATCCAATACGTGCGCGACCGCAAAGCCTTCGGCAAACCCCTGGGCGCCCAACAGAACACCCGCTTCGTCCTGGCCGAACTGGCCACCAAGACCACCGCCGTCCGCGTCCTGGTAGACCGCTTCATAGAACTGCTCAACGAAAACGAACTCACCGCCGAAGACGCCGCCATGGCCAAATGGTGGAGCACCGAAGAACAACTAGACCTCATCAACCGCTGCCTACAACTACACGGCGGCTACGGCTACATGCGCGAATACCCCATAGCCAAGGCATATATGGACGCCCGCGTACAAACCATTTACGGCGGCACAACCGAGATCATGAAGGAGATCATCGGGCGGTCACTGAAACTTGCTTGATAGGGGGCGGTTTCGGGTGTCAGGAGGCGGGCGCCGTCCCGTCCCCATCCCGTCGGAGATCTGAAATTGGCCCGTTTCCGGAGGGGTACTCCTTGGGGGTAGTGCTCTGAGCTGTCGGCAGCGCGAGGGCTGTCGTACCGACTGCACCCGCGCCCGCGACCTGCCCAACCCGACACATCTTCTGCGATTCGTAACACAAACCTGCTGGTCTGACGATGAACACTTCCCCGGGACGGGGAACCGTCCCACCCCACGAGCAGACAAGGACGAAAACCCGAAGACTCTCCCGCAGCTCGCCGAGTGGTAGGCAACCGCCACGGCTCGAGCGCCGGAGAAAGCAACACAGCCCGGGCACGACCCGAAGCCACAAAGAAGAAGCACGACCATGCGTAAAGCAACAGCGCTTTTCGCTGCACTCCTTTTCGCTGTATTCCTGCCGATAACGACGGAACAAGCGGCGACAGCACATGCCGACGATTGCCAAGGTGAGCTGGCATCCATCATCGGTGTGGCTATGCACTCCTGGATGGAGGAAGCGCCCCGTCAGCGCGACGGCAAGGAGTCACGATGACCGTATCCACTCGAACCATCTACGACTGGGCAGAACTGTACACCCTACCGAGCGAAATCAAGTTCACCGATTCGTCGGGTACCGACTACTGGACACTCGGCGACGGACACATCGTCGACGACACGGCACATTTCGTCTCGTATGACGCCATCGAGCTACCGGTAACGCTGGCCGACACCCACCCATACCGCATGAAGGTGTACAAGATGTTCGGGCTCCCGAAATGGGCCGCGCGCAGCGTCGGCCGCGGAATCTTCCAGTCGTTCGACACCTGGAACGAAGCGATCCACTGGGCACAAGGAACGAGCACGAAGACAAGCGTGCTACGGAACAAACACACTCGGCAACTGCGCACATCGGTGCATCCGATGATCAGCGCCGTTTTCATGGCACGCCACCGTCGTCACCTCACATCCCCCGATTCCGAACATCTGCCGGGGCATTCGTCGAGTCCGGGATGCGGGGACCGTCAAACCACCTACATCAAAGTTCGTAGTCGACTCCACACGCACGTCAGCGATCTGATCGCAGGCCTGACCGGTCACCCGCACGCCCAGATATACGCGGTAATGGTGTTCCACAACCCCGAAGACTTCCAGGCAGCTTGCCGAGCGATGCGAGACCGCCACGGTATGAGCGCCGGATAAGAACAAGGAGCCAGGCCCGACCCGGGGGCTTTTCGCTGCGTTCCCGTTCGCGGCAGTCATTGCTGATGAACTCCCCCAGTATCTACCTGATGTCGGCGCCTCGAGCCGACGATCGCGGGGCGCGAATCAACCACAAGTTGGGTTCACCGCCGGCACACGGGCCTACCGAACCGGATTGCCGGGACGATGCCCACATATCGGTGGCCGATGGCTCAACGAAAGTTGGTCGCGGGTGGGGACTTCGAGAACACACTGCGGGTCAGGACGGTATCTGTCCCAACGTTCCCGGGCCTCGCCGAGGCCTGAACATCTCGTGAAAAGGAACATCGTGATGAAGAGTCTCGAGCCAACCCGCACCAGGCGCACCGCTGCCCCAGCACGGCACCTGCCTGCGGTTCTCGTCGCCATGGTGGGTTTCGGGATCATAACGCTTCTCATGCCCCTCACCGCCAACGCGCAACCACCACTGCCATGTACTGTCAACGTCGGCGTATCTTCCAACGCCTCCTGCGCTGTAGCGGTCGCCCCATTAGCCGGGACCGGCGTCACCTTCACTGTCGCCGGAACCTTGAACCTCGGCTCCGTCAGCGGCACCGCCACCGGCACCGAGACGGTCTCCGTCGCCGGCACCGGGGTTTCCGCGGGCAATGGCTCGTATACTGGCAGCCTCAGCGGGAGCACTCTCACCGGCAGTTTGAACGTCCTGACAATACCGGTGTTCAACGGAAGCTGGGCGTGCAGCGGCACAGTGGGCAGTGCAGGCTGCAGTGCCAACCTGAACCTATTCGGCGTCCCGTCCAGCGGAACCGGCAGCTACAGCCTGGCGGGTACGACGTTGACCGGCACCGCGAACGGCCACGTCGATGGCCAGCCACTGAACGGGACGATCACGGTCAACCCGACGGCTCCGCTCGGATCGGTGGTGTGTGTTCAGGGACAAGCAGACGGCGTCACCGTGCCTCCCATGTGCGCCTAGCCTCGCTCATTCAGCTCATTTCCGGCACTTCGTGCCGGAAATGAGCGAAAGGTGCTCTGATGAGCTGCGATTGCGCACGGCGGCCAAGACCGGGCTGGTTGAGGGTTTGTCGGTCGCGATTGGCGGTGGCAGTGCCGCTCGCCGCGTGAGACAAGGTGATGAACCTCGATCGGTTCGATTTGGCCTGATTTCGGGGACCGGCCCGTGGGCCGACCATCACCCCGCATCCCCCGCGAACCGCCACGGTTCGCAGGGGATGCGGCAGGTGCCGGTGGTGGTTGTGACGGGTTCGAGGGGGAGGGGGTTCGGGGACGGTGATGTGGCATGTCGTCGGCTTATCGGCCGTGTACGAGCAGCCAGCCGGATCGGCCTGGACAACGGCGGCGGAGGCGAAGAAATCGCCACCTGGTTCGCCGCCCGAGCCCAAGAGCTGGCAGCTCGCGATTCGGCCGTATAGCACGTCAACGGCATAGTCGTTCACACACAATCGACGTTCGTCGAGGCGGGTAGTTCAAACGAGTGGTACAGGCGCTACACATTTGGGCTTGGTGCATGTTGGCTCGAACTTTTCATGACGATGTTCTCTTTCACTGGAGGCCGGGCCTCGGTGAGGCCCCGCGATGTCGGGACGGAGCACCGTCCTGGCCGCAGTGTGTGTGCAACGTCCCAGATCATGACCAACTTTCTGTGCTGCCAACGCGATAAGGTCCGTGGCCGGTGCCGACGGCGAACCCAACTTGGGATGGATGCGGACTCCCGCGTTGGTTGGCTCGGGGCGCCAACATCAGGTGGTCGCCGTCGCGGAAACCGGTGACAACCTCCGCTGTGTGAGATTGCACTCCTTGCTCGAAGCCGTGGAGGTTGCGCTGCGGACAGGATCCGGCAGCCGCGTCCGCCGCCTGACCCTGATCGAACGCCTTGTGGTGCTGGGCGAGTTGCTCTATCCGAGGCTCTCGCTGCCGCATCACGGTGGCATCGTGGTCGGCGGGCTGTTGCGGGTGGACGGGCCGCCGCTCACGCTCGAGGAGATACACGCGGCATTGCGCCCATGGCTGGTAGCGGTGCCGGAATTCCGTTACGCCCTCGCCCAACCGGTTCGGCTGTGGCGTCGACCCTGGTGGACCGAGATAGCCGATCTCGACCTGAACAACCACGTCCGGGAGTACGCCGTCCCGCACGACTCGGGACCGGAGGGGCTGAGCGCGGCGATCGACGACATCGCGCGGAATCCGCTGTCCCTGACGGCACCCCTGTGGCAGATGTGGTTGATCCACGGTTACGCCGATGACGAGTGGGCGTTCCTGTTCAGGGCCAGTCACGCGCTGTTCGACGGTGTCGCGGTTCTGGAGTTACTGCGGCGGCTGGGTCGCGGCGAGCCACCGGTCCTGGCGCAAGGGACGACATCGGGCGCCGACAACGCACTCCGGCATCGGTGGACACGTGATGTCCGGCAGGCAATCCGGGATCTGCCCCGGTTGCTGCGCAGCGTATTTCCGCTCGCGCTGCCACCGTTCCGAGCGATCGATCTGTCCGGTAGGCGGCACATCGCCTGGACGACAATGCCATTGGAGCGGCTGTGGGAGGCCGGTCGGCGACACGAGGCGCAGCTCGGCGATGTGTACCTGGCGGCGCTGGCCGGTGCGCTCCGGGCATGGCCGGGCCTGTCGTGGCGGCGCGGGAGCGCGCGGCGAGTGTGGACAATGGTCCCGGCCAGCACTCGCGGCCTGGGCAGCCAGCGGCAGCTCGGCAATCGTGCGGCACACTTGCGGGTCGCGCTCCCATGCGGCGAGCCGGATCCGCTGCGGCGGCTGGAACAGGTTACGCGGTCCCGGGCGATGGCCAAGCACAGTGGCTATCTGACGGTGATCCCCGCCGTCCTGCGGTGGGCACCGCATTGGCTCGGAATCCCGTTGGCCGCATTCGTTTTGGGCCCCTGGCAGATCAGCCTGGTTGCGGGCATGCTCCCTGGGCCGCCCGACACCGTGTGGTACCGGGATCGGCGGGTCCGCGAAATCGTCCCACTGAGCCCGCTACCGGTCGGCGCCCCGATCATGGCATACCTGCTGACCTACGGCGACCAGGCATGTCTCGGCTTCACCGTCGACGTCGCACTGAGCGACGGTGACGGCCTCGGCCGGTTGGTGGCGGCGGAGATCGACCTCCTCGCGACGATGGACCAGGGGGACAGATGTTCGCCGCGATAGCCCGCTTCGTGACCCGGCGCCGATGGGCGGTGCTGGCGGTCTCGATCCCCCTGGTGCTGCTGGCCGTAGTGACCGGGGCCGGTCGCAACGGCCGTCTCGGCCTCGGCGACTACACCGACTACGGCGCTCCCTCCGCCGAATCGCACCGCGCCGCAGTGGCCGTGCGCACCGTGGGCGGCGGTTACGTCGATGTCCTGGTGATCTATCGCAACGATCGGCTGCAGATCGCCGATCCCGCCTTCCGTGCCGCCGTGGAACGGTCCCTGGCGGCACTACCGCCCGGCATCGTCACCGAAACCACCACCTATTGGGGCAATCCCGACCCCATGATGGTCTCCCGCGACGGGCATGCCACCTTCGTCGCATTGTCGCTGGCGGGAAACGATGTCGCCGAGCGGGTGGCGGCGTATCACCGGCTGCGGAATTCACTGTCCGCCACTGGTGTGCAGCTCGCTTACACGGGACCCGTGCCCGCGATCGATGAGATCGCCCACACGGCAATCCATGAGGCTGTGCGCAACGAGGTGATCGCATCGCTGGCGATTCTGGTGCTGCTTCTGCTGCTCTTCCGCAGTCCGGTCGCGGCCGCGATCCCGGTCGTCCTCGGTGGGGTGACCATCGCCTTGACGCTGGGGGCACTCGGGATCGCTGCCCGATTCGTCGAGATACCGGTCTTCGCGCTGAACGCCGCTGTGACTGCGGGGCTCGCGCTCGGGGTGGACGCGGGTCTGTTCATGGTCAGCCGTTTCCGGGAGGAACTCGCCCGTGGCCGGGGTGTCGACGAGGCCGTGGCCGCCACTGTCGGCACCGCTGGGCGGACGGTGTTTTTCTCCGGCGTGACCATCTGCGGCCTGACCACCGTGGTTGTCTTCTTCCCGATCCAGGCCGCGCACGTGATCGGGCTGACCGTCGCTTTGGCGATGGGATTCGGCGTGCTGCTCAGCGTGATCGGTCTCCCGGCGCTGCTCGCCGCGCTGGGCCGACGGATCGACATGCTGCGCCTGCCGTTTCCCGGTCGGCGCCAACGCGTTCGGGTTGGCTGGGTGCGGCTGGCCCGGTCCGTCATGCGTCGCCCCGTCCATTACCTGGTCGGTGTCGGTACGGTCCTGGTGCTGCTGTGGGTGCCGGTATTCCACGCGGTGGTGGGTCTGCCCGATCAGCTGACACTCCCGGCTCACGCGCCGGTTCGGGCGGCGACCGACGACCTGTTCCATGATTTCGGGTTCAGCGGGGTCGGGGTGATCCAGGTGGTGGCGACCTTCCCCGATCGGCTGAACACCTCGGCGGGTGATGCGGAATTGTCCACGCTGACGCGGAATCTCGGCGCGACTCCCGGTGTTGTCGGAGGTCTGGTGACCGCGAAGAACGGGCGTACCGCGGTCATCTACGTGGGGCACTCCGGCGTGGTCGGAGACGCTGCCTCTCGTGATCTGGTCCGCGAAATCCGCCGACTGCCACCGCCACCCGGTACCCAGGTGCTCGTCGGCGGTCCCACCGCCTTCATGGTGGACATCCTGGATCTCATTCAGGCCCGGTTGCCGTGGGCGGTGTTGTACGGCGCCGTGCTCATGTTCGTGCCGTTGCTGATCGCGCTGCGTTCCCTGGTGCTCCCGGTCAAGGCGTTGTTGATGAACGTGCTCTCCATCGGCGCCGCGTTCGGTTCCCTGGTCTGGATATTTCAGGACGGTCACCTGGTCGGTCTCGTGGGCGGCGCACGGGTCGGGTCCATCGATCCCATCACGCCGCTGGTCATGCTCTTGCTTGTCACCGCATTGTCGATGGATTACGAGTATTTCCTGCTCAGCCGGATGCGCGAGGAGTACGACGCGCTGGGCGACAACACCGCCGCTGTCGCCGGTGGGCTGCAGCGGTCCGGTCCGATCATCACCGCCACCGCGGCCACGGTCCTCGTCGTCGCCGCGGTGTTCGCCGACAGCGACATCCTGTTCATCAAGCAGCTGTGTATCGGGATCTTCATCGTGGTCGCGGTGGACGCGACCCTGGTACGTGCCCTGTTGGTGCCCGCCATCATGCGTTTGCTCGGCCGCGCCAACTGGTGGTTGCCCGGCTCGGCTCGGCGCGGCGGCCAGTTCCACTGCGAGACGACCACTGTCACCGCCGCAGCCATGAGGGGAACCGAGCGATGAACCCTGTGACTACCGAGATGGTTACTCGCCCAGCGACTGTCGGGTGGCGGCCCGGGGAGCACCGGCCCGCATTCTCCCCGGCCGATCTTGTGGTCTCCGCGCAGCGGATTCGGGAACCGGTGCACATCATCTCCCGCACGTCCGACGGCGCACTGGGTATAGGCAGAGGCGGTGCCCTCACCACCGACGGGCACGTCAACGGCAGCGAATTCCCCGTGGTGGGCACCTTGCCCGTGTTGCCACCCGAGTCGCTCGGCGATCCGACGTTCTGCCACGCCCACGGAACTCGCTTCGCCTATATCGCTGGTGAGATGGCAGGCGGCATCGCCAGCGCTCGTTTGGTGGAGGCTATGGCCCGAGCCGGGATGCTCGGATTCTTCGGGGCCGCCGGTCTGGACCTGGACACGATCGACCGCACGGTGGCCGGATTCGCTCGACGACTCGGCGGAGTGACGAACTGGGGAGTGAACCTCATCCACAACCCGGCCAACCCTCGACATGAGGAGCACGTGGTAGACCTGCTGCTGCGGCACGGTGTTTCGCGGATCTCGGCGTCGGCGTATCTGACACTGACCCCGGCGGTGGTGCGGTGTGCCGCATCTGGACTGCGCACAGACCCGAGCGGACGAATCGTGCGCTCGGTCCACCTGTTCGCGAAGGTGTCCAGACCCGAAGTGGCCGAACAGTTCCTGCGTCCGGCTCCCGCGGCGATGGTGAACGCGCTGGTCGCTCAGGGACGGCTCACCGAGACCGAAGCGGTTCTGGCAGTGCGGGTTCCGGTGGCCGAGGATGTCACGGTCGAGGCCGACAGCGGCGGGCACACCGACAACCGCCCGCTCACGACGGCATTGCCTGCCATCCGGGCCCGGCGTGATGCGCTGGTAGAGCAATTCGGTTACCTGGACCCGGTTCGCGTCGGAGCGGCGGGCGGATTGGGCAACCCGGTCGGTATCGCGGCGGCGTATGCGCTGGGCGCGGCGTACGTCCTCACCGGCTCCGTCAACCAGATGGCCGTGGAAGCCGATCAATCCGAGGACGCCAAAGCATTGCTCGCCCAGGCAGAGGAGACCGATGTGGTCATGGCGCCCTCCGCCGATGCGTTCGAGTTGGGCATCAAAGTGCAGGTGCTGCGGCGCGGCACCATGTTCGCCGCCCGTGCCAACCGCCTCTACGAGGCATATCGCTCCTATCCGTCGCTGGAGTCGATCCCTGAGGAGGTCCGAAACCGCTTGGAAAGGGAGATCTTCCGCATGTCGTTGGAGCAAGCGTGGGAACTGACCCGCCAGTTCTGGCAGGACCGCGACCCCGCCCAGATTCAGCGCGCACACGCCGAGCCCAAGCACCGGATGGCGCTGGTATTCCGCTGGTACCTCGGCATGTCGAGCCGGTGGGCAATCACGGGAGAGACCGAGCGCCGGGCGGATTACCAGTTGTGGTGCGGCCCCGCGGCGGGTGCGTTCAACCGCTGGACCTCCGGAAGCTTCCTGGCCGACCCGGCGAACCGGACCGTCACGCAGATCGCCCGAAACCTGTTGGAGGGCGCCGCGGTCGCGACCCGCGTACACCAACTGCGCGCTTTCGGCGTCCCCGTCCCGACCTCGGCCTACGGCTTCGCGCCGCGCCCCTTGTGCTGGGAGGCGCCATGACCGGCCAACAGACACCGATCGCGATTGTCGGACTCGGGGCGTTGGCGCCCGGATCGACAACCGTCGAGGACTTTTGGCGCTCCGTCGTGCACAGCCGGGACCTGATCACCGAGGTACCGCCGAGCCGGTGGCCGGTGTCCGCGTTCTATGATCCGAATCCCGCCGCGGAGGACAAGACGTACTGTCGCCGAGGCGGATTCGTGCCGGAGGTCGACTTCGACCCGCTGCGGTTCGGCGTGCCACCGCACCTGCTCCCGGCGACGGATGTGGCGCAGTTGCTGTCCCTGATGGTCGCCGAGCAGGTGATCGCCGACGTCGCCGACGGGCGGGACCGCGAGCTGGACCGGGAGCGGGTCGGCATCATTCTGGGCACCAGCGAGACCGAGCTGATGGGTCTGATGGTCGGCCGCATGTTCCGGCCGGTATGGGCGAAGGCATTGCGGGACAGCGGGATCGCCGACTCGGAGGTGCAGGCGATCTGCGATCGTATCTCGGCGTATTTCCCATCCTGGCAGGAAGCCACGTTCCCCGGCTTGCTGGGTTGCGTCATCGCCGGGCGCATCGCGAACAGGTTCGACCTGCACGGCACCAACTGCACCCTCGACGCCGCGTGCGCCAGCTCGCTGGCCGCGCTGTCGATGGCCGCCAACGAACTCGCCTTGGGCCAAGCCGATCTCATCATCACCGGCGGCGTCGATTGCGCCAACGACCCGTTCACATTCACCTGCTTCAGCAAGACTCCGGCTCTATCTGCCAGCGGCGACTGCCGACCGTTCTCCGACGCCGCCGACGGGACCGTGCTCGGCGAGGCGATCGTCATGTTCGCGCTCGAGCGGTTGGCCGATGCCGAAGCCGCCGGTGATCGAATCTACGCCGTGATCCGGGGCATCGGGTCTTCGGCGGACGGCCGGGGCACCTCGATCTACGCGCCGGATCCGGTAGGGCAGGAACGGGCCCTGCGCCGGGCTTACGCCGCTGCCGGATACGACCCGGCCACGGTAGGGCTGCTGGAAGCGCACGGCACCGGCACCCGGGTCGGCGACGCGGTCGAATTTGCCGCCGCCCGGCAGGTTTTCGACGCATCCGGCAGGACCGATCGGCAGTGGTGCGCACTGGGGACCGTGAAGTCGCAGATCGGCCACACCAAATGTGCCTCGGGCGCAGCGGGTTTGCTCAAGGCCGTGCTCGCGCTGCACCATCGGGTGCTCCCGCCGACGATCAAGGTGACCAATCCGGATCCCGATCTGGATCTGCCCCACAGTCCCTTCCACCTCAACACCCAGGCCCGGCCGTGGGTGCACGCGCAGCCCCATCCGCGCCGCGCATCGGTCTCCAGTTTCGGCTTCGGCGGCACCAACTTTCACGTCACCTTGGAGTCCTACAGCGGGCCGTCGCCGCGGCGCTGCAGGACAACTCGTTCCGAGCTGGTCCTGTTCAGCGGCGGCACCATCGACGAAGTGATCGGCTGCTGTCGCGCCGTCGAAACCTCCGGGAGCCTGCCGGATATCGCGCGGGACAGCCAATTCCGGTTCCGGCACACCGATCGGGTCAGGTTGGCGATCGTCGCCGGCGATGCCGAGGAACTGAGGGGGAAACTCGACCAGGCGACAGCGCTGATAGACGAGCCCGGGCACCAAGGGTTTCGCGACACCCTCAGGGATCCACTACGGCATCGGCGATGCGCCGCCGGGCAAGGTGGCCTTCCTGTTCCCCGGCCAGGGAGCCCAGTACATCGGCATGAGTACCGCGGTGACGATGGCGGTCCCCACAGCGCAGGCCAGGTGGGACTGGGCAGCGGGGCTCGATCTCGGCGACCGGCCGCTGGCCGACGTGGTGTTCCCGCCACCGGTGTTCACCGACGCCGATCGAGACGCGCAGCAGGCACGACTGACCGCGACCGAATGGGCCCAGCCCGCACTGGCCGTGCACAGCCTTGTGCTGCTGGACATTCTGCGATCACTCGGCCTGCGTCCCGACTGCGTCGCCGGGCACAGCTTCGGTGAACTGGTGGCCCTGCACGCGGCGGGTGTATTCGATGCCGAGAGCCTGATCCTGCTGGCGCGGCGACGCGGGGAGCTCATGCGCGACGCGGCCGCCGCACCCGGTGCGATGCTGTCGGTGGCCGCCACCTGTGACGAGGTCACCCGCGCGATCGACGCCGGGGGCGGCGCCGAGATATGGATCACCAACTACAACGCGCCTCGGCAGTTGGTCGCCTCCGGTGCCGTGGCAGCGATCGCCGCTCTGGACCGACGCCTGACCGATGCAGGCATCGCGACCAGGTGGCTCGACACGGCCACGGCCTTCCACAGTCCGCTGGTGGCCGATGCGGTCGAGCCGCTCCTGAATTTCCTGCGCGACATCGAGATTCGGCGGCCACGGTTGCCGGTGTTCGGTAACGCCGACGGGGCCGCCTATCCGACCCGCCCCGACCGGATCCGGCGCCGCATCGCCGGTTTGCTTGCGGCGCCCGTCCATTTCACCCAGATGATCGAGGCGATGCACCGGGATGGGACGGATATCTTCGTCGAAATCGGTGCGGGAGCAGCCCTTACCGGTCTCGTCGGAGAGACCCTGCGAGACTGCGACCATCTCGCGGTGAGCCTCGATCGGAGGGGCGAGGACGGAATGACCAGCCTGCACAAGGCATTGGCCCGGCTTGCCGCGCACGGCGTCGCACTCGACTTCTCGGCGCTGTGGGAAAGCTACCCGCCGCCGCCCGCCGATCGAGACAGCGCTTCGCCGTCGGGGACGACGGTGAGGATCACCGGCGGCACCTATGTGCGGCCCCGGATCGAGGAGACGACGGCCGCAGAAGACGAGCGGGACTGGCGGCGCGCCGTTCGCGATTCCGCGCCCGCAGCCAGTGCCGACCTCGACGTGGATGCATTGGTGCGCTCAGTGGTGGCGGATCTGACCGGCTACCCGTTGGAGATGCTGGAGCCGCACATGGAGTTCGAGGCGGACCTCGGCCTCGATTCCATCAAACGCGTCGAAATCCACACCAGGATTCGTGAACTCCGCCCGGACCTGTCCCTTCCCGACCAGACCCTCGCCCTCTCCGACCTCACGCAGCTGCGCTCACTCGCCGACGTCGCCGCCGCGCTCGACCGATACGAGCCCGATACCGCACGCGGCCGGTGCGAAGCTGTAGCTGCGTATGACGGGTTCGAGGCTGGTGGTGGGCACGAGCCGCCTGACGGGGACTCGGCGCTGACGCGGCTGACGCTGCGCGTAGTGCCGGAGTCTGCGACGGGCCGATCTCTCGGCGGGCTTGCCGACGTACCACTGGTCATCACCGACGATGGTGCGGGTATCGCCGCGATGGTCGCCGAAATGCTGGTTGCCCAAGGGCTCGAGGCCCAGGTGTGCCGACACGTGTCGGCCGGGACGCGCGGCGTGGTGCTGCTCGACGGGCTGCGCGCCGTGTCGTCGTACCAAGAGGCCGTGGCAATTCAACGCGACGCGCTGCGGGTGGCGCGCACGATCGCCCCGGCGATCGAGGCCGGCGGAGGGGTGTTGGTCACCGTGCAGGACACCGGCGGCCGCTTCGGCTTGTCCGGGGCCGATCCCACACGGGCGTGGCTCGGCGGCTTGGCGGCGCTGGCCAGGACGGCCGCGCAGGAGTGGCCGCGAGCCGCTGTGAAGGCCATCGACTGCGCCCGCGGCGACCGGGATCCCGCCGCGATCGCCACGGCCATCGTGACCGAGTTGCTGCGCGGCGGGTCGGCACCGAACGTCGGACTCGGTGTCGACGGCACCCGGGTCACCCTCGAGACAGTGGCCGCCGAATACCCAGCAGCCCCAAGCGGATTCGACGACGGAGCGGTGGTCGTCGCGAGCGGCGGCGCACGTGGCGTCACCGCCGCCGCGCTACGGACTCTCGCAGCGCAGTGCCGACCGCGGCTGGCGCTGCTCGGTCGTACGCCGCTCGAGGACGAGCCGGACGGCCTCGCGGACGCCACCGACAAGCGAGCCCTCATCCGCGCCTTGGCGAATCGCGCTCGCGCCCAAGGCACGACCCCCGCACTCACCGAACTGTCCGCACGGGCCCGGCGACTGCTCGCCGCCCGCGAGGTGCGAGCCACTCTCGCCGCCCTGGAGGCCGCCGGCGCCACCGTCCGGTACCTGCCGGTGGATGTGCGTGACAGGGATGCCGTCGCG
Source organism: Nocardia terpenica (assembly GCF_013186535.1). Lineage (NCBI taxonomy): Bacteria > Bacillati > Actinomycetota > Actinomycetes > Mycobacteriales > Nocardiaceae > Nocardia > Nocardia terpenica. Next base: position 1,239,408 of record NZ_JABMCZ010000005.1, on the reverse strand, counting down.
AAGGCGCTGGTCGAGGTGCGGGATGAATGGGGGCCGATCCACGCCATCGTGCACGGCGCCGGGGTGCTCGCGGACAAGCGCATCGCCGACAAGACCGACGCGCAATTCGAGGAGGTATTCGGCACCAAGGTGGAGGGGTTGCGCTCGCTGCTGGCGGCGACGGCTTCCGATCCGGTTCGCGCCCTGTGCGTGTTCTCCTCGCTGTCCGCCAGCTGGGGCAATGTCGGTCAGGCCGACTATGCCATGGCAAACGAGACCCTCGCGCACATGGCGGCGGCCGAAAGTGCTCGGCGTCCTGGCTGCGCCGTCCGGGTCATCGACTGGGGGCCGTGGCAAGGCGGCATGGTCACTCCCGCGCTGGCGCGGCAGTTCCACAGCCGCGGCATGTCCCTCATCCAGCCACAGGTCGGTGGCCGGGCGTTCGTTGCCGAACTCGATGCGAGCCCAGCCGACGTCCGCGTGCTCATCATCGCCGGTGGGGACGGGGCGGCACATCAGGCGCGGACGCTATTGGAAGTGCAAGTGGACGAGCGCTCGCACCCCTACCTCGCCGACCACGCGGTCGCCGGAGTGCCGGTGGTGCCCGTGGCCCTGATGATGAACTGGCTGGCCTCGGCCACGACAGGCCCGGTCGTCCTGCGCCGGGTGAAAGTGCTGCGCACAATGAGCCTCCCGGGAATGCGCAATGGCGGACACCGATTCGCGTTGCACGGCAGGCAGATCGATGAGTCGGCGGTCGAGCTCGAACTGGTCGGCATCGACCAGGCCCCGTGCTGTCGGGCTCGGCTGGTACGGGCCCAACCCTCGTCGGCCGGTGGATGGGTCGTGCCGAAGGACTTGGAACCCCTTGCGCGGGTCGGGATCTACGACGGGTACGTGCTGTTCCACGGACCGCGTTTCCACGCGCTGCAGACCGTACGCGGCGTATCCGACGGTGGGGCCGCGGGCACCGTGATCGGTCTTCGAGACCTCGGATGGGAGGGCGGCCCCTGGCGCGTCGACGTCGCGGCGGTCGACGGCGCCCTCCAGTTGGCGGGTCTGTGGGGAGAGCGGGCCCTCGGCGGCGCGACACTGCCCATGGCGGTGGCGGAGTGCCGAGTGCACCGCGCAGGCCCGCTCGAGACAGTCCTGGACTGCATCGTGCACGCGACTCACGTCGGCGACGGGTGGGCCGAATGCGATGTCGCATTGCTGGATAACGACGGATCGCCGTGGCTGGAGCTGCTGGGAGTGCGCGGTGTGCTGCGGCCGGATGGTGAGGGGGTACAGCCATGAGGCCGGACGGTTCCCTCGCCATCATCGGATTGGGTTGCGCGATAGGTGAATTCACAGACATAGACCAGTTTGAATGCGCCAACTACACGGGTCGCTCGACGCCGCAGGCGCCGATGTCCGCGCCGCCCGACGCGGCGGCCACCGCCATCGGCCAGGCACTCGCCGATGGCGGTCACGACGGCTCCGCGGTCGCCATGATCACAGTGGGCTCGCAGGTCCCGGCGGGGGCCGACAAGAGTGCGGCCGGTGTTGCTCCGGCCTTGGCGATCGCCCGATTCATGCTGGGCGACAAGGACGTCCGCTCGGTTGTGATCACCGCGGTGGACTGCATCGGCGCCGTGGCATTGCTGGTCAGTGGCGGGCAGGCAACCATCGGACGCCGGATCTACGCGACGGTCGACGCGGCGCCTACCGTCGACGACGCCAGCAACGCCGTCGAGATCGACCTTCCGACAACCACTCTCGGTCTGGCGGACGGAACGTTGTTCCTACTGGGTGTCGTCCGTGCAGCGTTGTGCCTCCATCACTGCTACCTGCCTCCTGCGGATGAGAGAGCACGCCCCCGCCCCTGGGTGCGGACATCCCCGCGAATTCCGAACCGAGCGCTGCTGTCCGGGCGTGACGCGGATGGCACCCACGCTCGGGTGCTGCTGTCCGGCGCGACCCTGCGCGGCGAGGTCACCGCCGTGGACTGGTCCCGCAGCGCCGGGCCGCTGCTGCTGCCGGTGGCCGGGCGGACGATGGAGGATCTGCTGGCTCGCATCTCCGCGCTGCGCGCGGCTTCCGACCCGTGGGCCGCGTCGCCGTCGACAGGTCCGCTGCGGGCGGTGTTCTGCGGCCGCGATATCGATCAGATTCGGCAGGAGTTGTCGACAGCTCTCACGTCACTACCCGTAGCACACCGTGCGGGACGCGATTGGAGGACTCCGTCCGGAAGCTTCTGCACATCCCGACCTGTTGGGCGCGATGGGCGGGTCGCGCTGGTGTTTCCGGGTGTGTTCAGTCCCTATGCCGGACTGGGCCGGGACATGCTCCGGCCGTATCCCGGTCTGTTGCTGCTGGCCGAGGCCGCCGGTATCGTCCCGCGCTATCTGGACCGTGCCGACCGGCTTCACGGCAGGGCCGCGACCGATCAGGCGTTGCTGGCGGACTTTGCGGCATTGGTCACCAGTGGTGTGGGGTTTTCGTTCTTGCAGACGCGCATCCTGCGCGACCTGCATCGGCTTCCGGTGCACGGTGCCCTCGGCTACAGCCTCGGTGAGCTGAGCATGATCTATGCGCCGGGATGGCGTACGGGTACCGAAGACGACTGGGTGGCCAGGGATCCCGCACTGTTTGCATCCGATCTGGGCGGGCCGAAGCGGGTGGTGCGGGCGCGGTGGGGAATTCCTGCCCAGGTCCCCGACGGTCAAGTGTGGGGCTCGTGGGTCGTCTTCGCCGATGCGGCGATGATGGCCGAGCAGGTGGCGCGGCACCGTCGGGTCTTCCTCACTCATATCAATTCCCCCCATGAGGTTGTCATAGCCGGTGATCCCGCACAGTGCCGATCGGTGCTCGCCGCCGTGGCCGCCCCCGGCCTGCCCGCCGCGGCCAGTTATGTGCTGCACTGTCCGCTGCCCGACCCGGCGCGGCTGGCCCGGTTCGTGAGCCCCGTCGTCGGGCAGCTCCCGGACCTCGAGCTGTTCAGCGCCTGCGGCTACGACCGGGTGCAGGACCTCGCGCCCGATCGCCTCACCACGGCCATGGCCACCATGCTGCGTCGGATGATCGACTTCCCCCGGCTGGTCGGGGCGGCTTACCGGCACGGGTACCGCTATTTCATCGAGGTCGGCCCGGGCGCGAACTGCACCCGGTGGATCGACGCGATCTTGGGCGACGCGCCGCACGTGGCCGTGTCGGTGGACCGCCGTGGGTCCGACACGGTCGGCGGCATCGCGCGGATGCTCGCCACGATGGCCGGTCACGGCCTGCCTGTCGATCTCTCGATGACGACCAACCATCCATCACTCGAGGAGAAGCCATGCGTACCAACGGCATCCCGGATGAGCTGAATCCGGCCAGTGCCGGCCGAGCGGAATTCCTGCTGACCGTGCGGGAACTGATCGCCGCAAACCTCGGACTGGAACCGGCCGGGGTCCCGCCGGATGCCCATCTGTTCGAGTTGCCCGGCGTGGACTCGCTGAAGCTGGTCCAGGGCCTGGTCGCCATCGAACAACGGCTCGGACTGGTTCTGGACGAGGACGTCGCGATCGGCGTGCGGACCGTCGCGGATCTGGCCGACGTGCTGTGGCAGGCGAATTCGCACTTGTAGCGCATGAGCGTCCCCGCGCCGCACAGGGCGGACTCCGCGGGGCGAGATCAGGAAAGACCAGATCGGAGGACAGAAATGAATACGGACAGCGGACAGCAACCACGCGCAGGCAGGCGACGGCTGCGCGTGATGGCCGCACTCTTCGGCTACCTGGTGTTCGCCGCCGCAGCCGTTCTCGGATACCAGTTCGCATCGGCGTCGGCCCAGCAGGCCGCTGGCAATGCGTTCACCGTGGCGTGTGACTTCCAAGCGTCCCTCATGCCGGGCAGCGCGCCCGGCACGTTGCAATGGAGCGTTCACACGCTAGGTCCGTGCGTGAACGGTGGCGGCAATATCCAGGGCGCATCGGCGTCGGGGTCGGGAACCGCGACGGGCACCTGTCTCGCCGGTACCGGCGCGGGCAACGGAACCGTCACCTGGCTCGACGCCACAGGTGCCACGATCGGCACCAGCACGGTCGATGCGACGCCCAGCTGGACCACAGCCAATGGCGTCACCTCGGTCAGCGTGCCGTTCAAGGTGACCTCGGGTACCTTCGCGGGCTCCTTCGGGACGGCGACGGGTGAGCTGGCCCCGGTGGTCGGCCCGGACGGCCGCATCTCCGCCGAGGTGCCGTCGTTCAGGCTCGGCGGTGGTCAGCTGGCAGGCAGCACCGGAAGCGGTTCGGGTTCGGGGGTCGTGTCCCCGATCGGTGCACCGGTGTGCCCTCTCGATCCCGGTTTCACCGGTTTCACCACGACCGGCAATGAGACCGGCACCCTCACTACACCCTGAAAGTCAGCGGTGGTGTGGGGCCGAACCCCCACACCACCGGCGACGCCCCCGGCACTCGTCCCGAGAGGAGGAGCCCATGTCTGCTCACGAGCCACCTCAGGTGCCCATCGCGATCGTCGGTATCAGCGCGCTGCTGCCCGGTTCCACTGATGTCCCCGGCTTCTGGCGCAACATCGTGGAGGGCAACGATCAGATCACCGATGTGCCGCCGGACCGGTGGCTGGTGGAAGACTATTACGACCCGGACCCGCACGCCCCGGACAAAACCTATTGTCGTCGAGGGGCATTCCTGCCCGATAGCGAGTTCGACTGCCTGGCGCACGGGGTGCCTCCGGCCATTCTGCAGACCACCGATACGGCGCAACTGCTGGCGCTGATCGCGGCGGAGCAGGCCCTCATGGATGCCACCGGCGGGCGGCTCGACGCGGTCGACACCGAGCGGGTCGGCGTCATCCTCGGCGCTGCGCAATTGGAGCTGACCGGTGAGATGAGCACGCGGCTCATGCGCCCGATCGAGACGAAAGTGCTTCGGGAACATGGCCTTCCCGAGTCCGAGGTGCGTCGGATCTGCGACGCCGTCGCCGATTACGCACCGCCCTGGCAGGAGTCGACATTTCCGGGCCTGCTGGGCAATGTGATCGCCGGACGGATCGCCAACCGGTTCGATCTGCACGGTCCCAACTGCACCACCGACGCGGCCTGTGCCAGCTCCTTCGCCGCGCTGTCGATGGCTGTCGACGAACTGGTCCTCAGGCGCGCCGACATGATGCTGACCGGAGGCGTGGACACGTTCAACAGCGCCTTCGCGTACCTGTGCTTCAGCAAGACCCCGGCGCTGTCGCCCACGGGCGACTGCCGACCGTTCGCGGAAGGTGCGGACGGGACCGTCCTGGGCGAGGGCGTAGTCATGTTCGCACTGAAACGATTGGCCGACGCCGAAGCTGCCGGGGACCGCATCTACGCCGTGATTCGGGGAGTGGGTTCGTCCTCGGACGGCAGGGGTGCATCGATCTACGCGCCCGTGCCCGCGGGCCAGGTCCGCGCGGTCCGTCGCGCCTATGCCGAGGCTGGATACGGACCGGACGCGGTGGAACTGGTGGAGGCGCACGGCACTGGCACGGTCGCCGGTGATATGGCCGAGTTCGAGGCGCTGTGCGAGGTGTTCGACGCCGCCGGACGGAGCGACCGGCAGTGGTGCGCACTGGGTTCGGCGAAGTCGCAGTACGGCCACACGAAGTGCGCGGCGGGCGCGGTGGGCCTGCTGAAGGCCGTACTTGCCTTGCACCACAGGATATTACCGCCCACCATCAAGGTGGACCAGCCGGACTGCCGACTGGATTTCGCCTGCAGTCCACTGTATTTGAACACCCGGTCCCGTCCGTGGGTGAGCGTGCGCCCGCGCCGGGCCGGGGTGTCCAGCTTCGGCTTCGGCGGTACGAATTTCCATGTCACAGTTGAGGAATACCGGCCGAGTGCCACGGGCGGCGCTCCGGTGCGGTGCCGTGTCGTTCCGGACGAGTTGGTGTTACTGTCTGCGGACTCACCGGAAGAATTGCGCGCCCGTTGTGCGATGGGGGCCGACGTCGACCTGACTGTCCTCGCCTACGAGAGCCAGCGGGACTTTCGCTCCGAACAGTCCGCCAGACTCGCTGTGGTCGCGGGCGATATCGCAGGGCTACGCGAGAAGCTGAGCCAGGCAGCGGAGCGCATCGGCCAGGATCCGCACGCGGCATTCGCCACTCCCGCCGGAATCGCGTACGCGGCGGGGGATTACGAGCCGGGGAAGGTGGCGTTCCTGTTTCCTGGGCAAGGATCGCAGTACGTCGGCATGGGTGCGGATCTGGCCATCCACTCGGCGCAGGCTTCAGCGGTGTGGGATCGCGCCGCGGAGATCCTGCCCGAGCTGAACTCGGTCGTCCATCCCATCCCCGCCTTCACCGACGATGAACGCTCCGCGCAAACCGAGCGACTCACGGCCACCGAGTGGGCCCAACCAGCCCTGGCCGCAACCAGTTCGGCGCTGCTGCACGCGCTGGGTGTGCGGCCCGACTGCGTAGCCGGGCACAGCTTCGGAGAGTTGGTGGCACTGCACGCCGCGGGCGCCTTCGACGAGGACACCCTGATGTGGCTGGCCCGGCGGCGGGGCGAGGTGATGCGTGATGCCGCGGCGACGGCCGGTGCGATGTCGGCGGCACTGGCCGGTGCCGAAGAGGTGACTGCGGCCCTGGATCAGGGAGAGGTGAGCGAGGTTTGGGTGGCCAATCACAATGGCCCGGACGAGGTGGTGCTCTCCGGAACTTGCGAGGGGATCGCCGCCGCGGAGCAGGTGCTGGCACGGATCGGGATCAGGACCCGTCGGCTCGACACGGCCACCGCTTTCCACAGCCCCCTGGTCGCGCAGGCGGTGGAGCCTCTCACCGAGTATCTAGCGGGTGTCGAGGTCAGCGCCCCAGCCATCCTGGTGTACGGGAACTCCGATGCCACCCCGTACCCGTCCGATCCGATTGAGATCCGCGGCCGTCTCGCCGAGCAGATCACCGCGCCCGTCCGTTTCGCCGATGTGATCGAGCGGATGTACGGCGACGGTGTGCGCACATTCGTCGAAGTCGGCCCCGGAGCAACGCTCACCGGCCTGGTCGGCCGCATCCTCGGTGACCGCGAACATCTCGCTGTCGCCATCGATCGCGCAGGCATGCACGGCATCACCAGCCTCCACCGAGCCCTGGCACAACTGGCTGTGCGGGGCGTTCGACTGGACTGCGCTCACCTGTGGGATGGCGCACCGCCGCCCGTGATCCGCCCGTCGGAGCACGAGCCCGACCGTCCCCGAATGGTTACCGCACTCAACGGCGGCAATGCGGGAACGAAGTACCCGCCGCCGGGCGGCGCCGCCGCCCTACCTCCGCCGAACCCAGAGCCCGTGACCGCCCACACCGTGACCGCTCGAACCGAGGCCGATCGGATCGCGGTCGTGATGGACGGCAGTGTGGCGCAGGCGATTCAGGAGGCCCAGCGGCAGACGGCCGAGGCGCACGCCGCCTATCAGCGGGCTATGGCCGAAACCCACACGGCCTACTTGAGAATGGCCGAACAGTCGCTGACGACACTCGTCGCGCTGCTCGGTACCGATCAACCGCATCCAACGAGGACCCCTGTGGTCCCCATCCCCGACGAACCGGCACGGTCGGAACCCGTGAACGAACTGAGCCTGCAGGCCGCAACGCCTCTCGGCGAGCCGGTGGACATCGCCTCGACGGTGCTGGCGATCGTGGCCGATAAGACCGGCTACCCGGTCGAGCTGATCGGGTTGGATATGCAGATCGACACCGATCTGGGCATCGACTCGATCAAACGGGTGGACATCCTCTCCTCGCTACGCAAGGAGATGCCCTGGCTGCCGGACATCGGCGCGTCCACTACGGACCAGCTGGCCGAGCTGATGACCATCCGCACCGTCGGCGAGATCGTGGAACACCTGGAGAATGCACTGCCCGCGTCGGTGCCCGACACCAGCCCTCCGGTCGGCGGGAAATCGGTGGCCCGGTTGACGGTGCACGCCGTTGCGGTGAGCTCGTGCGGTCAGGCGATGGTCGGCCTGGATCGAATACCGCTGCTGGTGACCGACGATGGTGGTGGAGTGGCCGAGGATGTGGTGAAAAACCTTGCCGGACGGGGGCTCTCGGCCCAGGTGGTGCATCAGGTTCCGCAGGATGCCCGCGGGGTGGTGTACCTGGGCGGCCTCCGGGAGGTGCACTCGGTGGAGGACGGCGTCGCCATCGTCGGGGAGGCGTTCGACGTGGCGTGCACGGTCGCACCGGGCATGGAACGAGACGGAGGGATCTTCGTGACCGTCCAAGACACCGGCGGCGACTTCGGGCTGCGCGGTGCGCACGGACAGCGGTGTTGGCTGGGCGGACTCGCGGCGCTGGCTCGGACCGCGGCGGCGGAATGGCCGCGCGTCGCGGTGAAGGCCATCGACTGTGAGCGCGCCGGCCTGGATGCGCACCGCATCGCCACCGCAATCGTCGACGAGCTCTGCGCCGGAGGTCCCGAGCTCGATGTGGGCTTGCGGGCCGACGGTGGCCGGATCACTCTCGATGAGGTGCCCACTGCCGCCGAGCCGGGACCGGACATCCCGCTCGACCCGGACTCCGTCGTGGTCGTGACCGGAGGCGCCCGGGGGATCACGGCGGCCGCGGTGCGGGCGCTGGTCGCTCGCCGTCGCCTCCGGCTGGTGCTGATCGGACGCACCCCGCTGGAGAACGAGCCGGACGGACTGTCCTCTGCCACCGACGAGGTGACCCTGACCAGGTTGCTGGCCGGGCAGAACGGCTCCTCGCCGCCCGCGCGGCTGCAGGCGCAGGCGCACCGGATCCTCGCCATCCGCGAGGTGCGGCGCACCGTGGCCGACCTGACCGAGGCAGGCGCCGAGGTACGGTACCTCGCGCTGGACGTCTCCGATCGCGTCGCACTGCGCCGGGCGCTCGCCGAGATACGGCGGGACTGGGGCCCTGTCAACGGGATCATCCATGGCGCCGGGGTGCTGGCGGATATGCGGATCTCCGAGAAGTCCGATGCGGGTTTCGATTCGGTCTTCGACACCAAAGTGGTTGGCCTGCAGGCCCTGTTGGAGGCGACGGAGGGTGATCCGCTGCGGCTGCTGGTCGCCTTCTCCTCGGTGGTCGCCCGGTTCGGCAATGTGGGTCAATGCGACTACGCCATGGCCAACGAGACGCTGAACCACGTGCTGGCCGTCGAACGGATTCGACGCCCGGACTGCCTCGTGCGCTCCCTCGCCTGGGGGCCGTGGGACGGCGGGATGGTGAGTCGCAGCCTCGCAACGATATTCGACCAGGCGGGCATCACCGTCATATCCACGTCCGACGGTGCCGACGCGTTCGCCACGGAACTGGCCACACACTGCGGTGAGGCCCAGATCCTGCTGACTACGATGACGGCACTGCGTCCGCTGGGCAGCCATGCCATGCCAACGTGGCAATCCGTCGCCGGATGAGGAGACGCCATGTCGAAACTGCCCCTCGACGGTGTCATCACCCAGTGGCGACAGATCACCGAACTCCACCGCCGTTTCCTCACCGAGACCGACCAACTGCATCGACGGTTCCTGGACGGCCGACTCCGTGCCGAACAGGCTCTGGCACAAGGGCATACCGGTAGTCCAACAGGGCCTGACACCCGTAGTCCAGCAGTGCCGACCGGGCCCGCATTCGATCGGCGAGACCTGGAACGGTTGGCGGCCGGGCAGATCGCAGAGGTGTTCGGCCCCGAATTCGCCGACTGCGCCGAAATTCCGCACCGGCTCCGGCCGCCGCTGCCGCCGTTGCTGCTCTTGGACCGAGTGACCGGCATCGATGCCCCGTCCGGCGTATTCGGCACCGGCGCAATGTGGGCCGAGAGGGACCTGAAGCCGGATGGCTGGTACCTCGACGGCACTGGCAGGCTGACCCCGGGCCTGCTCACGGAATCGGTCCAGGGAATCCTGGTGCTGCTGTCCTGGATGGGCGTCGACAGGCTCACCCGTGGCGAGCGGGTGTGCCGCCTGCTCGGCGAGGACGTGACATTCCACGGCAGCCCGCCCGTCGCCGGTCAAACCGTTCGGCTTCACCTCGAGGTCACCGGGCACACACAACACGGTGGACTGCTCGTGGTGTCGTTCCAGGCGAGCGGCGAGGTGGACGGCGAGCCTCGAATCACCGTGCGTTCAGCCAGAATCGGCTTCTTCACCGCCGCGGAACTGACTGTCAATTCGCGGCGGGACCGGGTCCAGGGCAGTGCCGCGCCGCGCAACGACCGCCCCGCGATGAGCGCACTCGTGGCGGGCCGCCCGGCGGACTGCTTCGGACCGGACTGGGAAATCACCCGCGCACACGTGCGGACGCCCCGGATCGGCGGCGGGCGGATGCGCCTGCTCGGCGAGGTGGTCGCCTGCGATCTCGACCGCGGCTATCTCCGAGCGGAAACCCGAATCCGCCCGGACGAGTGGTTCTTTCGTGCGCACCTGCCCGAAGATCCGTGCATGCCAGGCAATCTGATGTTCGACGGATGCGCGCAGGCATTGGCCTTCTACCTGATCGCGGCGGGCCTCACCACCGACCGGGACGGCTGGCGATTCGAGGTGGTGCCCGAGGTGCCCTACCACTTGCGGTATCGGGCTCAGGCCACCCCTCACACAGACCTGTTGAGCTACGAGGTCGCGGTCCGCGAATTGTCCACCGGGCCCGAACCGACGGTGGTCGCCGACGTGAGCTGCGCGGTGGACGGCGTTGTGGCACTACACATCGAGCGCCTCGGGCTGCGATTGGTGCGCGACTGGCCGCTCACCCACTGGCGGCGACTGAGCCCGCCCGCAGTGCAGGTGACCGGCGCCCCGGTTCCGCTGGCCCGTCTCGGTGGCCTGCGGGGATTTCGCGACGATCACCGGGTTGCGGTCAAAGCGGATGGCGTACGCCTGGATTACGCAACGCTGCTCACCGGCGCCTGGGGGCCCATTTCGTCGGTCTGGCCCGCCGAACCCGACCGCGGCCTGCGCAAGACCGGCCGCCTGCCGGGGCCGCCGTATCTGTTCATCACCCGGATCCGTGATATATCCGGCTGGGAGCGTCAGTTGCGGGTCGGGAACTGGCTGGAGGCGGAGTACGACGTTCCCGAACGTGTCTGGTACTTCGATCAGAACGGCTGCGCCACAATGCCGTTCGCGGTCCTGATGGAGGTCCTGCTGCAGCCGTGTGGCTGGCTCGCCGACTATGCGGGCAGTACCGTCGGCGCAGCCGAGGATCTGTTCTTCCGCAACTTGGACGGTTCGGGTGTATTCACCGCCGAAGTGCCGCGTGGCACCCACAGCCTGCGCACTCGGGTGGAGCTGCGGTCGGTGGCGCGAGCCGATTCCCACTCCGTCATCGAGGTCTTCGACATCGCCTGCCACGCCGATGGTGAGCCGGTCTTCACCGGCTCGGCGACATTCGGCTTCTTCCCGAAACAGGCCTTCGATGATCAACCGGGCATTCCCCCAACCGAATCCGATCGCGCGGCATTGAACGAGCCGCACGATTTCGCCGTCGACCTGAGCCGTCGACCGGCCCGTTACTGCGGTGGCCCTCTCCGACTGGCGGGACCGATGCTGCTCATGCTGGACCGGGTCACCGGATTCTGGCCGGAGAGTGGCGTCGCCGGTCTCGGCCGCCTCCGCGCCGAACTCGACGTCGATGCCGATGCCTGGTACTTCAAGGCCCACTTCTACGAGGATCCGGTGCAACCCGGATCCCTGGGGAACGAGGCAGTGCTGCAGCTGCTGCAGTTCTTCCTGCTGAAAACCGGTGCGGTACAAGGGTTCACGAATCCGCGATTCGAGCCGGTGATGCTCGGCGAGCCGATCGCGTGGAAATACCGCGGCCAGGTCGTTCCCACTCACCGACTGGTCACTATCCAGCTCGATATCACCGACATCGGACCGGGCTGGGCCACAGCCGAGGGCTGGCTGTGGGTCGACGGACGGCGCATCTACCACCTGAGCCGACTCGGCATGCGCGTGGTCGAGGGCGACCCCGACCGCACATCGGCCGCAGAGGCCGACCATCTCCTGGATCCGGCTGTCGACACCTGGATCGGCGATCACCGGCCGAACTGGATGACACCCGCGCTACCCGCCATGTCCACACTGGATCTCGTCGTCCGCGCTGCAGCCGACTACTCCGGTGAACCGGTGACCGGCGTACGCGACTTCCGGCTTCAACGATGGCTGCCGATTACCGGGCCCACCAGGCTGCGCACCCGGGTGGAACGCCGCGCCGACGACCTCGCGGTCACCGTGTCCGCCCGGCCCGAATCCGAGACAGAGTTTCGTCCACTAGCCACCGCAACTGTCCTCCTCGGACCACCGCCCGCTCGGCCGATCCCGTTCGCTCCGCTCGCCAACACCACGTCCGAACCTCTCCCGTATCTCACCGGCGACATGTTCCACGGCCCGGCGTTCCACTACCTGACCTCCTGGTTGCTCGGCGCCACGGGGGCGTCCGGCCTTATCGACCTCGAGCGGGGCACGGTTCCCCGCGGCTACCTGCACCACGGTGCACTGGACGCGAGCACCCATGTCATCCCGCATCAGCGACTGTGGCAGTGGGACAACACGATCGGACACAACGCAATCGCCTTCCCACACGCTGTCGACACCCTGTGGCTGTTCGAACCGGTACCCGAGACCGGCGAATTGCAGGTCGAGGCACGGTTCGCCGGTTTCGACTCCGGGAACCCGATGACGCCCGCCTTCGACATCCAACTCTGTCGGGACGACCGTGTTCTGGTCGCCCTGAGACTGGTGGAGGCACTCGCTCCGCTCGGACCGGCGGCGAAATTGACACCTGCACAACGACGTTCCTTCGCACACGACCGGGAGTACATTGCCGGTGCAACCCTGTCGACCACGCGCAACGGGGTGACCGTGACCTCGACCGCGGACCTCGCCCGCGTGGAAATCTTCCCCGGCACGCTGGCCGGACTCTATGATCTCCCCGCCGGTTTGGAGCACCCGGACAGGGTGGCTTACGTGGCGATCCAGGATCATATCGCTTACCTCGAACGAGTTCATCCTTCCCAGGTCGTTGTCCACGACCTCCGCACCGCTCACGTCGCGGGGTACCCGGAGCGCGTCTACCACTTAGCGGTGACCCACGAAGACAGTCGAGTTACGGTCCGAACCGTTCATCAGGTTGAGACGGGACGATAGTGAGTGTTCCCAGTTGCCCAGAGTCCGGTCAGACCAGTCCTGCCAGCTCGGCCAGGTGGATGACATCGCGGCCGATGACGCGGTTGCCGGTGAGGATGAGCTGCTGCAGGGTGTGATGGGCGTCCAGGTCGTATCGCAGGTCCTCGGGGCTGGCCTCGGCGGCCTTGCCGAGCGCGAAGACCGCACCGACACGCTCTCCGGTGTGAAGATAAGCCCTCGCCAGGGCGATGTGGTGGCGGGCGAGCTGCCCGGTGGGGTAGGTGTCGGGAACCTCGAGGTCGGCGGCGATCTGCAGGGCTTGATCGAAGTTGTTGCGGTTCAATGCAATTTCGATGGCGACCATGCCAATTCGGGTGGGCCCGAACACGATCCCGTCCACCGAGTGGTCACCACCGAGTTGTTCGGCCACCGTGCGGGCCAGGCCGAGCAGACGGCTGGTTTCCGGGAGGTCATCGGACAGGTCGGCGGCCTGGGCGGCCACCAGCTGCAGCGCGCCGACCAGCACGGCGCGATCCGTGTTGTCGGCGGCATCCTCGGTCGATCGAGCAGCGGCCAACGCGTAATCGTGGCAGTCGCCCGGATAGGGCATGTGCAGAAAGGCGGTGGACAGATGCCAGCGGCCGACGGCCGAGGTGATCGCCGTCCTGTCGCGGCGCGTCCCCTCCACCGCCCGGTCGGCGGCTAGCCATGCCAGATCGTGTGCGCCCAGGCGGGTCAACAACTGTCGGGCCGACAGATAGGTCTGCCGCAGCAACTCGTCGCACTCGGCGGCGTCCGCTCCCTCGGCCTGTGCCCGATCCGGTGTCTCAGTGTGCGCGCGGAGCCCGATCAGCAACGGCGGCAACATCTTCGACAATGTCGAATACCGAGTTGTCGACTCCTGCCATATCCGTCGGCACTCGGCGACCTGCACCGCCAACACGTCCATGGGCTGGATACGGCCGGGCGGGTGGGCCTCGGCGAGATCGGCAATGAGCGCCTGGCGCAGCGGTGCCAGCAGCAACACCGGGGTGCGGGCGGGTGGTTGCAGGGGCGGTGCGGGCCAATCGATCAACTCGCCGATATCGTGCACTCGCAGCACCTCGGCCAACTTGACGATAGCCGCGATATCGTTCAGCCGCCGCTGCCCGCTCTCGATAAGCCGCAGCCACTCCTCGCTGCGACCAACCAACTGGGCCACCACATTCCGCGGCAACCCCCGCATGCGGCGCCGCATTTCCACACGTTCACCCACCGAGAGACCGTGCTGGTGGGCATGTGAACCACGCGTATACATTCCGAGGCCGATCATGTAACCCGGAGACACCATCGTCTCCGGAAACAGCATTACAACGTCGAAACCAGAATTTCACAGGCTGCGTTCATGGTAATCTCCTATCTAACGACCTCTCCCACCCGGCGAGGTCGTTCCACTGCGAAAGGCAGATGGTGCACACCGTCTACACTGCCTTTCGCCACCAGATAGCCGCACGTTACATGTTTTCCACTATTGAACAGATGACCTGATTCCCCCGGAGAACCTCGCATTCTCACACATGATGATGTCGGCGAACATCGCAATCCCCGGACATGAAGTTTCCGGAAAACACCGCGTACCGGAATGCGACGCCATCGGAAATATAGAGTTTCCAGATTCGGCCGTGTCGACGAATATTCGATCAATCCGAGACAGACAGGTCGAGATCGTATCGCGCGCCCAGTTCGTGGAATGCCGCGGCTGTGGTCGGGTCCACGGGTATCCCGAGTTGTGCCGCGGACCGGGTATGGTCTCGTGCCGGCCCAGTTCGGCCAACGCCACGGTGCGCCGGAACCGAAACGTCTGGGCGAGTCCTGCCAGCTGTGCGAGGTGGTCGCGGCGCTCGCGGAGGAGGGTATCGACCTGCTCGAGATATCGGGCGGGACGTATGAATCCGCCGCCATGATGGGCGTCGGCGAACCGGCCCGAGTGCTCGACGGCGCAGTGACCGCCAGCGGCGTACGTCCCCGCCGCCTGGGCATCGACAGCATCGACGGCATGACCGAACTCGCCTGGTACGCACAGCAAATGGCGAGAATCGCAGCCGGTAAGCAGCCCGACCCGAACCGGCACCCACTCACCACACTCACCACGTACCTGCTCGAGACCGGCCTGGACGTCGCCCGTGGCCCGCTGCGCTGGGCGGCCGTGCGATGACCGCGGCAGACACCCGGAGGCCCTCGGTCCTCATCGTCGGGGCGGGATTCGGCGGGCTGGCCATGGCAGCGGAGCTGGCCCGCCACGGCATGCGCAACTCTTACTCGTTCGCACCGAATACCGAATGGCCACGCCGGTTTTCACTGCAACCCGACATCAAGCGCTACATCGAGCAGGTCATCGACAGCTACGAGCTGCGCCCGCATCTACGGTTCGGCACCGAGGTGACCTCCGCCGCCTTCGACGCCGACACCGCCACCTGGCATATCGAGACCAGCACCGGCCAGAGTTTCGACGTGGATGTCATCGTGCCCGCGACCGGCGTCCTGTCGCAGCCCGCACTGCCGTCCATTCCGGGACGGGACTCGTTCGAGGGCAAAGCCTTTCACTCCGCACGATGGGATCACGACTACGACCTGACCGGCAAACGCGTCGCGGTGATCGGCACCGGGGCCACCGCGATCCAGTTTCATACCCCAGATTCAGCCGCAGGTCGCGCAACTCACCGTCTTCCAGCGCTCCGCGCCGTACATCATTCCCAAACCCGACACCACCTACGGCCGCCTGCACCAGCGCGCCTTCCGTGCTCTTACGGCATCACCGTCCCCGGCTTCCCCGACATGTTCCTCGTCTACGGGTCCAACACCAGTCTCGGCGCGGGCTCCATCATCTACATGCTCGAACGCCAGGCTCGCTACATCCGGCAACTGATCGAACACCTCGCCGCCCATCGCAACTGCTACCTCGATATCCGACGCGAGGTGGAACAACGCTACGACGACGAAATCCAACATCGCCTCCAGCACACCGCCTGGACCGGCTGCGCCAGTTGGTACCGCAACACCAACGGCCGCGTCACCGCCAACTGGCCCGGCACCGTCACCGAATACCACCGCCGCACCCGCACAGCCGACCTCAGCGATTTCCATCTCATCCGCCCACCCCACGCAAGCCCAACCGACTCGACGAAACCCGACACAGGACGTATCGAGCCACCGCAGCGTTGCTCGCCCCGATAACCCCCAATCGAGCCAGAGATCTCGCCGCCGACATCACCAACGCAGGTGAATGCACTCAACTCGGCATGAGCGGGTGTTGGAAAAGCTGTGCCAGCCAACCGTTCTGGACGACTGACCAACGCGTGCACGGCGGCATGTCAGTGTGTTCGTGTCATCGGTGTCGGTGGGTGAGTTGTGTGCGGCGGCAGGTCATATCTTGCGGGCGACCGTTGCGGCCATCGCTGGCGGTCACCTCACCACCACCGACGCCATGACCAGCAGACGTTTTCGAGCCGACGGCAATCCCGCGGCACCGCAGACCCTCCTGACCGCGGTTGACACCATGTTGAAATCGGTTCTCGCCCGACTCGACGGCTCGAAAGCTTAGTAACAACAGTGGCCGGGCCAGGTTCGGCCGCGCGGTCTACACCACCCGCTCGCACGCCGGCCCGCCAGCAACGCCGCTTCCAATTGACAGCAGTCAGTGCGTTTGGTTCTTGCTCGACTACGAGAGCGTGGCCGACGGGTGGCCGGGCCATTGCACGGTGTAGTCGGGGCGCCGATTGCCGAGGATGCGAGCGTAGCGGAGCAGTTCACGGACGATCCCGGCGTTCCCCATGGCCCACCCGGTGCGGGGCTCCAGATCCGAGGGAGTGACGCGGTGCTCGTAGTTCGACCAACGAACTCCGGTGTGGTCGACGATGGCTCGTTCGGTGAGGTCGGCGACCAGGAGTCGGGCGAAATCGTGAGCGTGTCGACGTTCGGCGGGGTCGGGGTGTTCGACCATTCGGTCGCAGGCGAGCGCGAGGACTCCCGCTGTTCCGCAGCAGGATCCGTTGTTGTCCCAGAATCCCGGTCGCAGTCGTTGTGGTAGGCCGCAATGCGTGATGGTGTGCCAGCACCGGTCGATCAGCTGGGTCCAGTTCGCGTCGCCGGTGAGTGCGGCCAGCAAGCGGAAGGTCTGAGCGTCGCCGGTGGGACCGTGGCACCACCCGTAGCTGAACCGCTCGATCAGCTCGGGGCGGTGAGGTGGATCCGAATGCGGCACAAGAAATCCTGGCGGGCCTGCTTCGTCGCGGGCGACCACGTCTGCGACACCGGCGAGCGCGGTGGCATGTAGGTCTTCGCGGCCGGTCGCGGCCGATACCGCGGCCAGGGCGTGAACGATACCGAGGGTGCCATGGGCCATGTGGTGCATGCGGGCAGGGGCGGGGTACACCGCCCAGTTGATCCCACCAGGGGTCGGATCTGCGGTGGCCAGATACGGCTCAACCGCCAGCAGTGCCAGGTCCACATCGTCGGTATGGAGGGCACCTAGGGCGATACCCGCGTTGCCGAGCAACAGTTCGAAGAATGGGCCCCATCGTTGGCCGTCGAACGCCGCGCGAACTCGATCGAGCCCTCGTCGAGCGAACCGCTCGCAGTCCGGATCGTCGAGCTCGACGTGTACCGCGTGCAACGCGACGGCCATTCCTGTCAAGCCGGTATACAGCGACCAGTCGCCTTGCTGTTCGACCTGCGCAGCGATCTCCCTGGCACCACCGAGTGCGGCTTCGCCATAGCGGTCGTCGCCGAAATGGTTGCGAGCTTCCAGCAAAGCCAGCACGATGCCGGCGCCACCGTGATAGAGAGTCGGATCGTTTTCCGCGTCGTTGGCGGCGGGTTTCCAGATCAGGCCGTTCTCGCTCACCTGGGCCTGGCCAACAAGCCAATCGACTGCACCACGCGCCAACCGCTCCACCGGCCCGATATCAGGAACGATCGTGCCCCCCAACATGACTGCCAGCTTAGGCGAACGTATCCGGAATTCGGCATGTGCGGACGTTCGGACGATGCCGTCGAAGCTGTGGTGACCGACTGGGAATCCCACGGACGGACTGTTCGTCGGGGCTTGACCGTCTATCGGAGCATTGCAAGGCATGGAGGATCGACAACATTCGCGCCGTGGTGTCGCATCATGGGTGGTGATGAGTGCGCCGCCGGGGAGTACGTCACGTCTACTGCCGCATCCCCGCGGACGTGTGCCGCTGCTCGGGGATGTGCTGACCCTGGATCTTGCCCGTCCGACCCAGCAGGCGGTCCGGGACGCGCGCCCATTGGGTGGCGGTATCTTCGAACGCCGGATCTTCGGTACTCCGGTCGTGATCGTCTCGGCAGCTGATCTGATCGAGCAGGTCAGCGACGACAGCGTGTGGAGTAAGCACGTTGGAGCGATCTTGAAGCCGCTGCGGGAGATCGCGGGCTCCGGCCTGGTCACTGCTCTTGATGGAGAGCCGGAGTGGGGGTCGGCGCATCGGATCCTGGTGCAGGGCTTTATGAAAGAGGCGATGCGGGGGTACCACTCGACCATGGTCGCTGTGGTCGAGGACCTGGTGGACTATTGGCGCGGCCGCGATGGTGAGTGGGTCGATGTCGTTGGTGATGCGAACCAGTTGGCGCTGGAGATTATCGGGCGTGCCGGGTTCGGGTGGTCGTTCGGGTCGTTCGCAGGGGATCGTGTGTTCGGTGATCGGTTGCGGCGGGGACTGTCGTATCTCAATAGAACGGTCAACCTGCCGACGATCGTGAAATCCACGTTGTTGCGGCGGCAAACGGCGCAGCACCAGCGCGATGTCGCCTACCTGCACGAGGTCGTGGACGATGCGATCGCGGCGCGCCGCCACGCGGCGGAGCCTCGGTCCGATCTGCTCGATCTCATGCTGAACACGGTGGATCCGTTCACCGGGGATCGGCTCGACGACGACGCGATCCATTCCCAGTGCCTCACCCTGCTGGTGGCCGGGCATGAAACCAGCGTTGCCGCATTGTCATTCGCGCTGCACGAGTTGGCGCATCATCCGGACATCGCCGACAAGGCCCGCGCGGAGATCGAGGCCACTCTTCCGGCGGTGCCGATCGGCTATGACGATGTCGGTCGCCTGCGGTTTCTTCGCCGCATTGTTGACGAGACCCTGCGGCTGTGGCCGGTCGCGCCCGGGTTCTTCCGGGAGGCCACCTGTCCGGTGACGCTCGGTGGACACGAATTCGGTCCTGGGGATTGGGTTTTCGTGCTGACCTTGGCCGCACACCGCGATCGCGAGACGTGGGGCGCCGATGCCGAGCAGTTCGACCCGGACCGATGGCAACCTGAACGACTGCGCCAGCTCGGCCCGCACATCTACAAGCCCTGGGGTATCGGGCCACGAGCCTGCATCGGACGCGCATTCGCTCTGCACGAGGTCACGTTGGCGCTCGCTCGGATTCTCCGTGAGTTCGAGCTGCACCCCGAGCCCGGGTACGACTTGATCGTCAACGAGCAGATCACGCTCAAACCTCACGGGCTCCGGCTGCGTTTCGCGCCACGCTCCTGACGACCGGGGTGCTTTTTGGTGACCCTGTGCTGTTGGCTGCGCAACCGTGTGATCTGAGCTACCTTCGATATCTACCCCGGAAATTTCCGGGTACCCGGCAACCGCTGGAGCGGAACCGGATGACTGCCGATAGGCATCCAGAAGTCTCTTATCTTTTGATCGTTGGACGCGGGCTAGCGTGTTGCCGCGGACTGAGTTTCGGGTGCCGTTCGATTGTTGGCAGATGCGAATCGAGTGAGATCCTTCGACACCCGCTCCCGAGGCATCTTCCGCCAAGAATGGTGCTACGCCGACAACCACACCCGCACGATCGTCGAACGCTGGGTAGCGGAACACACCCTCGCGGAGCCGGTGTCACCGTCTGCTCACATCAAGCTCGTCGAACTAAACGGGACATGTCAAAAGTGCGGAGACTGGCGACAACTGCGTGACGCCCTCTGCGTCGAATGCCACCCCGGGCTGGGCGGATAGACCACTACTCCAGCCGGTGCGCTGGTGCACGGAACCGATTCCGAGCCGATTCCGGTTTCGGCCGAAAAGCTCGCAGGCGGTGCCGCTACTGCCGAGCCGATAGCAGGGACGGCGTTGGTAGCTAAACGGTCAGTGGCACAAGGGCGTTCGCCGATCGGGCAACAGAACGGGCAGGCAGACAGGAAATCGGCCATCACTCCCGTGGAGATTTCACGCTCGCCAGCGTCGGTGACGGCGCAGGGTACTCGGTCCGTGGCAGCAACTACAGCAGACCCGGGGCTGCGGTCCCTGCCAGCTGAGCGTCGACGCACTCAACAGCGACAACCGCCGCGTTCACGGCGGGCATCGCGCTCGAGGCGAACGGTTCAGGCGGGAGCGCAAGGTTGAGCGCGTCGAAGACGCACATGCGCCCTATCCGCATCCGGTCATTGAACAGTGTTCCTATAGTCGGCCGGGCGATACCCAACATCGCGTGAGACGGCAGGGGCGGTGCTGTCAGCCAGGCGGTCGGCTGCACGGGTCGTCCTCTCAGCGGTCATGAAATGTTCACGGTCAGGGTGGTTGCCTGTCGGTGATGCGGCCGGAAATGGTGTGCCGCACTGTCGAAGGATGGGATCGAGGATGAACATCAGGTCTGTCGTCGCTGCGGGAGCGTTGGCTCTGGGTGTGGTCGCTGTGGGTGCCGGTGTGGCCCAGGCGGACACCTACATTGGCAACTACGCCACCTACGAGGCATGCCAAGCCGACGGCGAATCGCCGAAGACTGGCGGTGATCGGTGGGAGTGTCGTCAGCAGAACGACGGTAGTTGGGATCTGTACACGTCCGACTCCAGCCGGCCGTCCACGGGATCGTTCGGCTGAGCACTTCCGACTGCAGGTCACGGCGGCTGAGTAACGGCACCCAGTCGGGATGCTCCGAGTATGCACCCCGGCTCAGGGGCCGCCCGTTCCGCCGCTGGTGAATCCTCCCATCTGCCCTTTCGACGCGGGCCCGAATCTTATTCGGCGGTTGTACTCACGCAGGTATGCGGCTTTCCAGCGGGGCCAGTCGAGGTAGGTGTCTGCGGCGGTGGCTCGATATCGCCGGTACTGTTTTCTCTTCGTCAGTGTCAGTGTCTGCTGTGCTTCTCGTGCGGCTCGGCGGGCTTTTTCAATGCCGCGCTCCAGTTGCTCCCGTGTGAGTTCCACGGGAGGGTCGTCGAAGATGCTTGGTCTGCGGTGCCACATGGAGTGCTGTCCGGATTATCGGTGTTCGATGGAACGCGGTAGCGGTGTGGCGGTTCCGATGGAGGTGTTCGGGAAGCAGGGGGACGTTCCCAACAGTGCCAGCCCGTCCTCGTTGTTCGGGTCGCTGTTTTTGTATCGTGCGACGGCGAGCAGGTAGCCGTCGTGGGTCACGGTGTTGGATTGGGTGTCTTTCATCGGCCATACCTGCCACAGTCGGTCACGCCAGATATGTACGACGGCGGTGAAGTAGTCCCCGACCTTGCCCGCGGGGACGCCGGTCAGGAAGTACCAGACCTGAGCCTTTTTCGGGCCGGTGGTGTCGTTGGGGTCCCCGTCGCACGGGGCGGGGCCCAGGTTCGCGACATCGAATTCGGGTTTGGGCTTGTTCGGTTCGCTGGGAGGCAGTGTCAGGGCGACTCCGGGCGGTAGGGCGTTCAGGGTTTCGGTGAGGTACTTCTGGATCTTGTCTCGCGCCGTGGTTTCGTTCAATTGCCCGGTGGCCGATGTCGTGGTGGCCGAGGGTGCGGATTGTCCGCTGCATCCGGCCAGGACCGCACCGCATAGGGCGGCAGCAACGACGATTCCGGGCCACCGCCGTGGGCAGCGCAGGTGGTTGTTCTGGTGTGTCATCGTGATCGTTTTCTCCTGGGTCGGCGCCTGCCCGGCGTCTATGGCTTGGCGGGGACTACAGGAACGAACGCGCCCATTCTTTCGAGCGTTTGCACATCGTCGATCGACACGTCTGTCCATTGGCTGGGCTGACCGACGATCATGGTGCCTCCCCCATAGTAGAGAGACCTGACCTGGTATATCGGTTCGTAGGTCACGGCCAGGACCGGGTTGCCGTCGAGGTCGAACGACGAGACGACGATCGGTTTGAGCCCGACGATCCGCAGCTGGACTTTCTTGGTGATATTGAGGTCGAGGCTGTTGTTGTTGTCGTACGGGCCCTTGCCGCCGGTCGGGATGGAGATCCCAGTCTTGCCCGTGATCGGGTCTGGTTTCAGGACGTTGTCCGACCAGGGGCCGACCGCGCCGGGTGTGGTGTCGGGATCCAGCGGAATCGTGTTGCCCCATCCGCTGTAGGGGCCTTCACCCGGGTGGTAGACACCCTGGATTCCTGGGTTCGCGTTGAAATCCCTCGAACTCCACCCGGGCGGCGCGTACACCCCCGGGTACAGGCGCGTGATCGAGAACCGCGATGTAAGGACCGGGGTTCCGTCGGGCACGGGTGCGACCGGGGGTGGAATTCCGGGCAGCATGTCGACCGCTGACGGTGCTCCCGGCGGGAACCTGGCATCGGCGAACCGGGTCCGCGGCCGGAATCGGCTGAGGACGAACGCCCCCGCCCCCGTGAGCAGAAGCGCCGGGATGCGGTTGTCGGGGCCACTCGGAGCCGGTGGTCGCGTCCTAGCCGGTTCGGGCGCGGGCGTGGCCGGTGCCGGGGTGTGGCCGAGGATGCGTTGTTCGAGGTCGGCGAATTCGCGGTCGGACAGCACTCCCTGGTCATGGAGCTTCCTCGCCCGTTCCAGCTGCGACGCGACATCCGCACCATCCGATGTGGCAGGCGCTGGTGCCGGTCCGGGTGCCTGCGGCAGGGGCGGCGCGGGCGTGGGTGCTTGCGGTGGGGTTGGTGCGGAGGCCGCCGGAGGTGCGGGTGGCTGGTTGCCCGGCAGCGCGGGCGGTTCGGTGCCGGGGGCGGGCACGATCGGGGTCCCGTTGCCGGGCGCCAGCGGCGGTGGTGTCAGCGCGCCCGCATTCGTGCCGCTGCCACCGCCGGAGGGCGGTTGCCCCGGCATGACGGGGGTCGGCAGCGGTGAGGGTGTGGGCGGCGGTGCCGGTATCGGTTTCGGCACCGGGATACATGGCCAGCCCGGATGCATCTGCTGCCACTGATCACACGGAATGTCGGGCTGCGCCTGGGTGATCGGGGCGAAGGCGACTAGGCCGATCCCGGTCACCGCGGCGGCGGTGGCCAGACCGTAGGTGAGCCGGTCCGTCCACGTCATCGGCGGCCTCGCCCGGCCCGCACGCGGTCGCGGAGGGTGTCGATGCCCCACCAGGTGAGTCGTCCCGCGATGCACATGTAGAGGAAGAACGCCAGGTAGACCAGGATGGCGCCGTAGTCGTCGGCCCAGCCGGGGACCCGGTCCAGGTTCGCGAACGCGACCATGAGCAACACCAAACCCAAGGCGAGGGCGCCGACCGCGACCACAGTGGGGTTCACCGGCTCGGTCCCCGATGCGGCGCGGTGGCCCGCGCGGTCGGTGGTATCGGTGGTGTCGTTCATCGGAGGCTCGACTTCCTGTCAAACAGTGGGGAGACTTCGCCTGCGGGGGTAGTCCGGCGGATTACAGCCAGAGGGGGTCGCCGTAGGCGGTCGTGGAGTGGTCCTCGGTGGGGGTGGCGATGGTGGCGGTGGCGAACGAGCGCAGCGAGACCGGGCCTGCGCAGGCGGAGACTTTGATCTCGACTTGGTCGGCGGCGAGCACGCCCTTGGTCGCCTGCAGTGGTTTGCTGCCGAAGGTGACGGTGGTGATTCCGCCGGGTTTGACGGTGGTGGAGATGTTCGGGGATACCGACGCGTTGCCGCCGATGCTCACGCTCGGCGGGTAGGAGATGTTCACCGATGCGTTGGGTCCGATCGAAAAGCCAAGGCCCACTGTCAATCCCGAGCTGACGTCCACCTGACAACCGATCTGGTACCCGTAGGACACGTTCGCGCCCGTCACCGGCACGCCGCCTTCGCCGCCTATCTCCGCGACCGCTTTCAGCGACACGAACCCTTCGTGGGTGAACGGGTCGGCATCCAGCGACGGGGCGCGGTCGATGTTCTCGGCCGTCTTCGTCACCGTCAGATTCCAGCCGTCCTCGGTGGTGACCGTGCGCACCTTGTCGGCAACCGCATCGGCGGCCGCCGGACCGGCCGCCGCCGCACCGAACACAGCAGCCCCGGCCAGCGCTCCGACGGCGGCAGTGACGGTTCTGATGCTTCTCATTTCGATTACCAACCCCCGGATAGCTAATAATTAGCAAATATGCCCAAACGATCGCATGTGTGATTGATGAACGGAAGCAGGTGTGAGCACCCTCACTTCCGGATGGAGGTAAGCGGCGGGCTCACGAGACACGTATGACCCGGTCTTCCACGACCGCGCCGACGAACTCGGCGGCACCTGGATCCCCGAGACGAATACGTGGCGATTCGCCCTCGATGACGAACACCGCGTCGTCGGGTTGGCCGGCAGTTCGATCCCGCCGAGAACACCGGTCCCGCACACGAATTGGCGATTGCACAAAACGATGTCGAGTCCGATGACGCGCCCGGTGTGGCGGGTGTGAGCGTGCATCAGCGGCGCGCGGACCTGCTCACCCGCCTCGACGAGGTTGTCTGGATCCACACCGCGCTACGCACCTGCGCTGACCCCGGTACGTCCCGTATCCGGCATCGCCGCCCGGCCCAGCGGCCGATGCTGACGCCGGATGTGTTTCGCTCGGTTACCCAGCGCGGCAGTCGGTGATCCGGGCCTGGGGACCGTAAGCGGCGTCGTGGTTGAAGTTGAACGTCGCACGGACGTGGCACACGACCCGATCGCCCGGTCGCACCCCCGGCGGCGTAGGGACGATCTCGGGTTTCGTGCCGCCGCTGGTGCCGCTCAGCTGCAACCCGGACCCGGGTGGGATCGACGCACCGACCACGGTGTCGGCCAACCGTAACGAGAACACACCCGTGGCGGTATCGATGAGCGGTTGCGGCGTCGGCCAGACGAACGCGAGGTCACCGTCGAAGGTCACCCGCGTCCCGAACACGGCGATCGCGATCGTGACCACTGCGGCTACACAACCCAGAAAGACCGACACCGCTGCCGTCGCCACAATCATCTTGATCATCCGACACCCGTTCGCGAACATGATCCAGTGCGGCCCGGAGCGGCTGAATGGGTCGCTCATGGCTGTTCGATGCTGTTGTGTTGTCGTAGGTCTCGTCGTCGGACTGCGGGCAGGATGTAGTCGCCGGTCTTTTCTGGTCCGAGGCTGCCGCCGTTGCCTGCGATGTCGGCCAGGATTGCGATGGGCATCCAGATGTCGAGTAGCCATGCCGCGAGTAGTCGGCCGGGTGATGGGATCTGGCCGGTGTCGGGGCGGAGGACGACCAGTCCGAATACGGCTTTGCCGATGGTGGTGTGGGTGATGGCTTGGATGATGACGCGGTCGGCGAAGGAGGCGGCCAGCCAGAAGCCTACGACGGCAGCGGGATTCACGCCGAGATGCTGCCAGTCGTTGTGCCGCAGTGCTTCCGGGGAGAACGCGGGGCTCACCGCGGCGCCTGCGCCGATGCCGCAGGCGATGTGTATGGCCATGTCGAGGAGGAAGGCGAGGGTTCGCCGCAGTGTGCGGGGCGATGGGTAGTCCGGGTCGTTCGATGCGCCGTGCCGCTTCGGTGGATGTGCTTGTTCTGCAGAAGATCTCATCGCTGTCCGATCCTCGTCATGGTGCATCGTGCAGTGGACTGTTGTATCCGCGGCGTGGCCTGCCGGGAGGCTACCTGGTTCGCGATCGTGGCCGGTGAACTCGGCTGCTGTCGGAGGTCGTGAATGGGAGGCGTAACACAGCTGACCGCCGCCGGGCCGCGACAGCACCCCGTGCCGGTGTGGATCTCCGGCGAACCACACCTCGCGCGTGGAGGCATTCACGACTGTGCCGACCTGCCACCCCCACGTGCTGAACAACAGCGTCGACACGACCGTGCCATCGGCATCCAGCAGTTGCACGTATTCGTTTGCGGGCGAGCGGAAGTAATGCACCGGATAGGGCACCCAGGGGTACCGCTGCACGCTGCGTACCTTGCGCCGTCTGCGCCATACCATGATCGCGCTGAGTGTTCCAGCAAAGATCAGCGGCAGTGCCACGACGCCGACGACACCCGCGCCGGTGCGGATGGCGTCGCTATCGGTGGAGTTGCCAAGCGCGAATGCCGCCGCTAGTGCGGGGACGTTGATGATGCCGAGGACGAGCGTCACCCATGGCCACACAGCACCTTTTCGCAGCGCTGCCCGCGTGGCCGGGCAGGCGATCGCTGGGAGGTGCGATGGTGACTCGCTCACCGATCGCTCATATCTTCAGCGAAGGACTCGCTGAAGACGAGTTCATACTTGGCCGGAATTCAATCGACCGTGCCATGTCGAAGATCATTCGTCGGAACTCCGTACCGTGTGCGGTGCTGACCGTCGAGAGTTCGATTGCGGCGAGCGCGGTTCCGTCCTCGGCCGGTACGACTGCTTCGAGCTGGTATGTTTCCGTTGTACGGCCCGTGTAGTGCAGTTGCGGAATGTCGGGTGCTGGGAGTTCGATGGTTCTCTCGGAGAACATCATGGGATGCCCGTCGACATCGATCGGCTCACTGGCCCAGACGTCGCCGGACTCGTTTCTCGACTCGACCAGGTCCTTGATCGCCAACCGTGGGTTCAGCGTGCTCTGGTCGGTCTGGTAGACGCAGACGGTAAGGCACGACGATACGAGGGCTCCGGTCGAGGACCGGTGTTGACCAATTCCGCAGTACCGTGTGTCGCGCTCAGCCAGGGCGGTGAACAGGGCCGCGATGGCGGGGAGCAGCGAGTGCGCCATCCTCGTCATCTCCGACGACGGGAGTTCGCCGACCAGGGTCTGAACGGCGGCGATGCGTTGATCGATATCGGTGAGCGGCATTTCCAGGTAGCCGTCGGGGATCCAGATATTCACTGTCGTATCAGTCATGGCCGGTGATCAGATTCCACGTGTTCGACTCGAGCTTGAATGCTCCCAGCCCCGCCTTCGCCGATCGCGACACCAGTTCGATACCCGCCAGGGCGGTGCCGGGCGAATGTCGGCTCACCTGGCTGACGTCCTGCAACCATACTGTCGCCTCACCCGGACGGGGAATACGATCCAGGATCTTCGACGCGATGCCCGGAGCCTGGGACGCTTCGGTGAACGACCGCAGGGCCGGGCCGAGTTCACCCACCTCGCGAAACGCCGATACGCCCTTGGATGCGGCGCCAACTCCCGGGATGACGCCCAACGCGTCCATCCCCACCGTGGTACCGATCTTTGTCAACGCCTCCTTGCTGAAGTCGCCATGGAAGATATCGCCGAACGCCTCGCGCACCTTGGGGTCCACGAAGTCCGTCGCCAGGGCACCAGCTCCCGCGACCAAGGCGACCCCTGCGAAGACGGCGTCGGCGGGCGGAGGGGTGATCAGTGCCAGGAGTCCGCTGACGGCTGCGACACCGCCGAGGATGTCGTGAATCTGCTTGCGGTGGTCGGCGATGAATTTCCCGATGCCCTTGACTGCGTCGGTGATCCGGTCCCAGATGCTCTTATCCGGTGGGCTGGGAGCGAAATCCTTTGCCGCAGCGTCCAACTCGCTGGCGATCGTGCGTGCCAGCCGGTTGTGCTCGCTCTCGAGATCTCGCGCCCGCTTGATGATGGAGTCGATCTGCCCCTGCGACTCATCGACCGCGGTGCTCGCCGAATGAACCTGTGCGACTGCGGCATTGAGGCGTGACTGTGCGGCGGCCAACTGATTCGCGTCGGAGAACTGCCTATTCGCCAACCCTAGATCCGGGTTGGACTGGGCGCGTTGCAGTGCGGCGACCGCTTGTGCATGCTGGCCTCTGGCGGCGGCCGCCTCGGTCTCCAGACCATGGGCAGTGTCCTGGAACCCGACGAGCCCGGTATGCCATTGATCGCACAGCCCGACGGCACGCTCGAGCGAGCTTTGCGCGTAGCCGAGGTCTTGCGCCAGCGTGGCATCTAACGCGGCACGGAACGCGTCGCCGCCCTCGCCGACCCACACGCTGTCGTTGCTGTTACGCAGCCGTCCCAGCAGCTCGTTGGTGTCCCTGACCGCCTCGTGAGCGGAGTCGATCTGCCCACGCAGGCCGGTGACGTCGGCGGGGGAACCCGGCACCGGGTTGAAACCCAAGCTAGGGTACGGATTTTCGCTCATCGGTTCGGCTCCGTGGCCGAGGCGCGGCCCTGGGTCGATACCCTCGCCTGGGCCAGTGCTTGTGCGAACCGACTATCCACCTGCTGGTAGGCGTCGCGGCACTGCGCGATGCCATCGGCGGTGCTTCTCGCCGCTTCCCCGATGCG
Organism: Nocardia terpenica; assembly: GCF_013186535.1. Lineage (NCBI taxonomy): Bacteria > Bacillati > Actinomycetota > Actinomycetes > Mycobacteriales > Nocardiaceae > Nocardia > Nocardia terpenica. The sequence goes on along the minus strand of NZ_JABMCZ010000005.1, from coordinate 1,210,955 downwards.
CTGAATACCGAAGTGCCAGCGCCGCTGAAAGCTGTCGGCGGCATCGTTGAGAACCTTCGTCCCGATATCACCATGCCCGCCCTGAGCCATGGCCCTCATAGCCTCGCCGAGGACCTGCTCGGAGTTGAGCAGTGACTGAACCGCTTTGCCCAGCGCGTCGATATCCACACGCAGAAATCCAGTCAAGTCAACACCTCTCGGACACAGCGGCACATCGACAGGCCCAAACCGGTTGCCGACGATCAATCACTGCATTGGACGTAACGCAGACCGTCACGGTTCCATGCAAAGAGGAACTGTGACACCACTCGCCAGGTTTCGAGCTCGTTCTCGCAGAGCCGCGGCCCGGGCGTGGTCGACTACAGGTCGTGAACAAGACAGTGAAGTCCGCCATGGTGGCGGGCGCACGGTGAGGCGGCCCCGCCAGCTCGTCCCCTTGGCGCATCAGGCTTTCCACCACGATCTCGACGGTAGCTTCACCGGCGCGGTGGCCCTGCACACCTCGAACAGAGCCACGGATCCTCCTCCGGGAGCAGTATCGTCGTGGTGTCCGATTTCAAACCCCAGACAGCCTCGACCGGCGAAGCCGGTGCGCGCCCGCCCGGCTTCCTTGCTGCTAGCCTCTGTACACCGGCAGACGCACAAGGGGGCAGCAGTGGCGCAGAAGGTGACCATCGACTATGGGCAAGCCGACATCGCGGCCTTCAAGCAGGGCGCGCTCAGCGGGCACATCAAGTTCGATCCTGACGTGGTCGACGACATGGTTCGCGTATACGACGACTTAATCGATGGCTTGCAAAAGGAAATCAAGAGCATCGAGAAGATTACGAATGTGAACAACTTCGGTGGATTTCCATCGACGCAGCAGCTTGCAGAAGGCTTCGGGAGGAAGGCGGACGAGTATGCCACTGTGCTGAAGCAATTCGTAGTCGGTGCGACGCAGTTGCAGGAAGCCTATCTGATCGCTGGCGGGAAAATTAAGGATGCCGAAGCGAAGAATGCTCAACTGATTCGCATAGCCGGGGAGGGGAATCCGGCTCAATGAAGAAAAGTAACTTGGTTGCGCTGATCAGCCTGGTCGCCCTCACGTCTGGTGCATGCGGGAACGATAACAAGGCCGGTGGGCAGTCTACCGCCACAACGCCGATGGTGACGCATCCAAGCGTCGCAGTCTCCGTCTCACCGGCTCCTGCTCAACAGAACAACACGGGACGCCCTGCGGTGACGTTCGATCCATGCGTGGACGTGGGTGACTCCACGATTCAAAAGATGGGTTTCGACCCCATGACGCGCAAGCGCGGTGATATGACGGCGGAAACCTACACGTTCCTCGGCTGCGACTTCGAACACAAGAATAACGATGGCCGTACCGACTGGATGCTCACCTTGATGGCAACCAACATCACCATGAGCGAAGTGCGCAGCAAGTACAAGGATACTGTCGCAAATACCTCAATAGCGGGTCATGACGCAGTCACGTACACATTGAGTACCGAAGCCACAGGCGACACCTGCTTCTTGGCAATGGACTCCCCAGTGGGAGTTCTCGACCTCCAGCTGGACAGGAATCCGGTACGCGCGTCCGGGGAGCCGTGTGATCGGATTCGCGAGATCGCGCAGACCTTGCAAGAGGACCTGCCAAAGAAATAGAGGTCCTGATCGGGTGATGTATAAAACTCAGGCCGTCGACGTGGATGCGCGGAAGATAGCAGAATAGAGGATACGTGTCCGGGCGGTCGTCGAAGGAGTTACAGTTCGCATCACTGCACTACGGCTCGTCGGCCCGACAGGCGCTGGCCTCGATGCCAACCCGACGGACCGCGATAGCCGGTCGATCGTATTGGGGGTGAAACCTTGACCAGTGATCAGAGTCCGCAGAATTCGGCGATCGTCCCCTTGCTGTTCGGTGGCTCGATCGATGCGGTGACGCAGAAGGCGACGACGCAGCAGCAGAACGCGTACAAGAATGATCAGGTGATCGGTCGTCCCGGTGTCGACCCGCCGTATGTGACAAACCAGGAGCCGCCGCCGGAAACGATGACTCACCAGCAGATCTACAATGCCGCGCACAGCATCGACAAGGAAGCATTGTCGAAGCTGGTCAACGCGTGGGCACACTCGTCGATCACCGTCACCAGCTTGTTCCAGTTGCATCGCATGGGTGTGGAGCGGGTGTTGCAGGGCCGGTGGGAGGGCCAGGCGGCCGATGCCGGACATCAGGCATCGATGCGGTTCGCTCACGCAGGTGAGCAGACCGGGCAGGTCGCGGAATCGGCGGGGTTCCGGCTGGATTCGATGTACAACGCGGCACTCGCGTTCGCCGTCGCGGTGCCGCCGGTACCGAAATCGACTGCGCCGGACCCGGACAACCCCAGCGAGTCGGTCCTGCCCGGCCTCGTCAGCGGGGCGAAGGATCGCGCCGACACCACTGCGGCGAATGCGGCCAGGTTGCAGGCGATCGATGCCGTGCACCGCATCTATCTGCCGATCTTCCCGCCCTCCGGACAGAACGTGCCTGCCCTCGTTCCGCCACCGCCGACCGTGAACGGCGGGGATGGCGGCACCGGAGGTGTGAGTACCGGTGGTGGTTCAGGTGTCGGCCCCGGAGGGGCGGGTACGACGGGCACGGGAGGTGACACGCCCGGTGGTTCGTCCGGCTCCGGACAGCAGGACCCGCAACAGGACCAGACATCCCCGGCCGGTGCCGATTCGGCGAATACTCCCGGTACTACGACGCCTGCTGGCGTGACCGGTCCGGGGAGCGGGAGTGGTTCTGGCACAGGCGCGGGAGCACCAGGTGCCGTTGGAACGGCAACGACCCCTGCCGGAGTCTCGGCCCCGAGCTCGGGAGCGGGTCTCGGCGGCATTGGAGGTGGGCCCAGCGGTGGTGGCTATTTCGGGACCGGAGGCCGCGGGGGTTCTGGCGCGGGTGCAGCCGGTCCGGGTTCCTCACGCCCAGGGGTCCCGGGCCAGCGTGTACCGGGTGCTGCTGCCGCGGCTTCCCGTGGCGCGGCTGCTGGACCTGCTGGCCCGATGAGTCCCATGTCGCCGGCCGCGCCGGGGCGCCGCAAGGACGAGGACCGCAGCAAACCGGTCCCCGACTACCTGAAGCGCGTGCAACCCGAACTGGCCGATCTGCCACCCGCATCGACCGGTGCGATCGGCGGCGACTACGCCACCTGGCAGGCCCCGGATTCGGCGCCCCCGAAACAGCCGACCACTGCCGCCGCACCCGATTCCGATCGCTCCCAAGGAGTTCCGATCCGCTACGACGACGACCCACCCCCGGGCTCCGCGCAACCTCCACGGGAGACAGGTCGCTGAGTGCGGACGCAGACTGTATGGGACTTCACCCCGGACGAATTCGCGTGGGTATGGGCCGAGACAGGATTGGCGGGGGAGTACCCATACCCGATCAGCATCATCGAAACACCCGCTCCCCCTGACGAATACGCACATCGTCGAGCCGAGATCAGCGCCCGATACCCGCACCGCGGCGACCCCGATCTGACCTGGCCGCTGCGTGCGCTGGCGAAGCCGGACCTGCGGCTGATCTGCACCGGCAAGTTCCACGGCTCGCCGAAGCGGGTGCGGTCACTGGCCGCCGCGCACGCCGACCTCGGCGTGATCCTGTTCCAGAAGTCCGGTAGCACAGTCGATTTCGGTGGCGACATCAAGCTCGTGGTAACCCGGCGGCGCAACCTCGGCACGCATCTGGCCGCGACCATGCCGTCCGCGCGGCCTGGTGCGGCCGGGCAGATGATCGGCTACACACCGCGCGTGCGGGGCGAGCAGCCGCCGTCCTCCTGGCGCGTGGACGACGGTGGCCGCGAACCGATCGAAGAACGAATCCGAACCCTGCTGCGAGCACCACGGACCGCCGAGGGGCACCTGTGCATCGAGCGCCACCTGCACAGCCGGAACCCCTCACCGCCGGTGTACCTGAACTGGATCGACATCCGCGACGACCACCCGGCAGCCGGACGCTACCTGATCGCCGTCGATGACAACGACACCATCGTCACCCCAGCACCCGAAGACACGATCGCTCGGGAACTGCACCATCGCGGTGAACTCGACCGGCTCTGAAACCTGCACTGCTTGTAGGGTCTCAGAACTCGTGACGGAATCTCAGAATGAGTGGCGGTGATGCGGCGGATCCGCCGTGGTTCTGAGATTCCGTACTCGTCGCTGCGGCTACTGGGCGATCACCTGTACGCGACGGGTCCGACGAGCATCACGCGATCGAGGACTTCCGGGATGAACCGCACTTGGGTGAGCTTCGCGGCCAAGGCGAAAGCACTCGGCAGGGCAGAGAAGTAGTCGCTCTCGGCCCTGTCATCCTCATCGTCCCAGTCGTCCGCGTCGTCGCGATCGTTCTCGTCGTCCCGCCTGTCCACCGTCATGCCGAGTTCCCGCATGAACCCGTTGAGCCGGTCGGGCTCGGAGCCGTGTCGAAGGTGGGGGCAGTCCAAGGGGGGGTAGCCCGTGACAATCGTGCCGTCGATCGCGTACGCGAGGCTGTCCTCGGCGTAGTCGTGCCGAGTGATGGCCAATACCTCACCATCACGCGACAATTCGGCCAGAACATCGGGGAGCGTGGCCATCCACCCGATCGGCTCGATGGCCACGCTCCACTCACCGACCTGCACGACACCCACGGTGCCTCCCCCGGATCCGCCGCCGGTTTCGATGGAGAACTCGGTGGCCTGCTCCATCAGCCGGCGAAGCCCGATTCCTGGCCGTGATCCTCGCCGCGGCTGAAACGGCGCACCACCTCCGACGGGTCGAGCCCGCGGAAGAAGGCCACGGTGAAGATCTCGCCCAGCAAGCAGTCACCGCCGTGGAGCCACCGGAATGGGGCCAAGGGGTCGGAAGACGTCATAGCGTGCATGATGGCAGGCGTTACCGACAATCGACCTGAGACAAACCGGAAACACCGAGGTCAGCCAACCGGCGCGTGCCACGAATTTTGAGACCCTGCTCTGCTCCAAACGATTAACCCTCGCCGTCGATACGGCTTGGGTTGTCCGGTGCCAGTCAATCGTCCCATTTGCCAGTAGATCGTCCTCAAGTTGCCTACTCTGCCAGCATGGTTTGCGTCCATCCACCGCTGTCCTGACCATGGCAGGATGGCGCCGTGGTGGAGATCAGCTTCCTGACCGAGCCTGACCGCGCATGCTGGGAAGTGCTGGCCCGCGGCAAAGACACATTCTTCGAGGTCGAACGCAGCGACGACGACTACGAACGGACATGGCGGCGCCTGCTCGCCGACGAGCAGATACGCGGGATCGCCGCCCGGCTTGACGGCAAGATGGTCGGCATCGCGCACTACCTGTTCCACGCCAGTGTCTGGTATGCCGGGAAATGCTATCTGGCGGACTTGTTCGTCGATGCGGAAGTTCGACGGCGGGGTGTTGCGACGGCAGTGATCGAGTGGGTGGCGCAGGACGCCGAAAAGCACGGCTTCCCGGGCCTCTACTGGAACACGTTGGAAGACGCCCCAGCCCGCGCCCTCTACGACAAGGTGGGCAAGTTTCACAAGGGGCTCATCCACTACGCCTACCGGCGCGACGCGAACCAGAGCTCCATCCAGCCGGGATAGGGCGAACTGGACCGGACCAACGAAGGTCAGCCAAATATCCCGGCGCCATCGCACTCGTCCCAGCGATCCTCGGCACGCGCGAAAACGAGCAAGATCAAGTAGCGAACTCGCCCGCCTCCGCAGCTCCCGAACGACCCTGACCTACACCCCCGTTCGCCACTCAAAATTCCTCATCCACAGGTCAGAGCACCCACACCAAGGACGATTCACTGTCACAGGACATGGGTGGTCATCGCAGCCACTCCGGCAAGTCGTCGGCCCATACCGGTTCGGCGTTCGGGTCGTCGGTGACGCGTTGCCACAGCAGCGAATGCGGCGGGTTGGAGTGGGGATGTAACCGGTATCCGGCGCGTTCGGCGGCGGTGATCATCTTGGTGATCCACTCCGCACTCTTCGGATCATCTCCCGGCGGGTCGTCCTCTCGATCCGCGCTGTGTTCCGGCGCGCTGTCGTGTTGCCCGGATTCCATTGCACTCCTTCACCTCTGACAGGGGACACGGCGGTCGATGCCGAAGCAGCTCTACTTGTCCGAGTCGTCCATCGGCACGAACTCCGGCGGCGGGGGTGTTCCCGGTAGCAACGGGATGGCTCGGCGTCCGACATGAAAACTGTCACCGGGTGGTTTGAGGTAGGTGGACGGGCGCTCCACCAGCGCGCGTGCTTCTTCCTCGGTGTACGGCCCGTAGACGGCCGACGGATAGGCTCGGTGCATCGTCATCGTTTGGCCTCGCTCTTCCGTGATTCGAGTTGAAATGCAAATAACGGCAACAGCATTGATAAATCGGGGTTTCTATTCCGGCCGCCTCTCGGGGCGGGGTTATGGCTACAGCTGCTCTCGTGATGGAACACCTCGGCGCGGGAATCCGAAGTAGCACGATCGCATGATGGGAGTCGAAAGTCGCTGGATCGCCGACACGAGTTCGGCAGCGAGCCGCCCACTCGTTCAGCTCCGAAGCCTCACGCGGCAGTATGAAACTTCCGGCACAACCAGCAATGAAGCCGTACACCACCGCTTCCAACCCCTCGCCTGCCTGCTGTTCGGCTTGCCGGGTTCGCGTGCGCTCCCACATCCGTCGGCCCTCTTCGGTCAGCGTCCACACCGGCCGGGACCCCGGACCCGCCGGACGCACACCGACCACCAAACCGTCGCGCTGCATCGTCTCGAGACTCTTGGTGGTTCCCGACGAACTGATCCTTCCCAAACGGACCGCGATATCCCACGCGGTACACCCGTTCGTCGACTCGGCCAGGAAGGCCAACACCGTTACAGAGGCTGATTTCGTGTTGTCGTCATGATCGTTTCGGGGTGGGTGTGAGTCCGGTTGCGGTGAGGCAGCCGTCGATCAGGTTGGGGTGGTAGCCGATGCGGTGCAGGTCGCTGCGCACGATGCGCATGAGGTGGTCGGGGTCGGTGATGATGCGGTTGGCCAGCCGGCCTCGCCGCAGTAGTGACCAGATGCCTTCGGTCGGATTCAGATCGGGCGCGTAGGCGGGCAGTTGGTAGACAGTGAGCCAGTCGTGGCCGGTGACGAATCGGCGCATGCCGGCGGTGAGGTGGGTGTTGAGGTTGTCCCAGCAGACCACGATCGGCCCGCCGAGTTGCCGGTGGGCGGCGATGAGCAGGTCCCGGTAGTCGGTCCAGGCGAAGCTCTTCCTGCCCGAACTATTTCGGTCGTGCCGATACGGTCGCCAGATCAGCCGGGACCGATGGCCGGGCTTGTAGCAGGTCAGCGCGGCGATCGATATCCGGCGGGTGGTTCGGCCCCGGACCCGCACGATCGGGGTGTGCCCGCGTGGCGCCCAGGTCCGTGCGGTCGGCGGCGTCATCGTGAACCCGGCTTCGTCTTCGAACACGACCCAGGCTCCGAGCGCCGCCGCGGCGGTTTTACGTGCGGCCACACGTCCTTCACCCACGTCGCGACCGCCGCGTCGTCGCGTTCGACCGCCCGGCGGGCAGGTTGCTGACGGCTCCACCCGTGCCGGTGCAACAACAACGACACCCCCTTGATCGTGTAGGAGATGTGGAACCGGCGCCCGATCACGGTCTTGATCCTGGCCAGAGTCCATTTCTGGTCCGGCCAGCCGTGCTCGGCCGGGCCCTTGGCCAGCTCGTGTTCGAGTACCTGGAACTGTTCGTCGGACAGCAACGGCAGCGACGCGGGGCCCTTGGACCGCAACGCTTCCCGCCCCGCCGATCCCCACGCCTGGCGCCACCGTTGCACCGACCGCACGCTGACTCGCAGCCGGTGGGCGATCACCGCATTGTCCTCGCCCCGGGCGAAAGCGTCCGCGGCTTCCAGCCGCAACCGCTCCCGCAACATCCGTCGCTCGGCGGTCAGCCCACCGCCTTGCGGATACCGCACCCACCAGATGTACCCCACCCACCAGCCACGGCCGTCAAGCCCAGCGACAACACGAATTCAGCCGCTGTAGCCAGGCCGTGAATAGTGGACAGCTGACGTGACAGGTCATGAGAGCGCCTTGTTTGCTGACTGGATGCCGGAAGAAAAAATCGTCGGCGTGTCGACGCGGCGACACGCCGATGGTGGTTGGCTGGCCGCTGCGCCGGATGCTGTGGGACTCGGGAGGATCGGCTCGACTTCGCAGTCGGCACCCGGAATGATGGTGCGGGAGTGGGACAGTGGGACGTGGGAAGTTCCGACCTGCCTCCGGGGCTCTCCACGCATTCTCCAGATCGGCCACCGCGACCGGCTATAACAGATCATCGGGCGGGTAGCGATTGATCGGAAATCCCTGGCAGCTGCCGATACCGATGGTGAGGGCATGGGAGTGTGGTCACATGCCCTCATCTCCGCTTTAATACCCCGTACGGATATGCGGCAGATCCCGTCACTGTCCCGCTGCTCATATCGGATCGATGGGATTCGCTGGGACACGGCGGGAACGGTCGGGCTGATGCTAATGCAGTTCAGAGCGTAAAAAGCCCCCTATCGGGCTGTTGTCGGCGAAGACCGAGATCATGAAGGAGATCATCGGGCGGTCGCTGAAACTTGCTTGATAGCCGGATCGGTTCAGTGGGCGACGACTCGCAGGGTGCTCGAGGTCGGATCGGCGGGGTCGGGGACGTTCATTCCCGCGTCCAGGCCGGTGCGCAGATAGTCGACGACCGCGCGGTCGATGAGTTCGCCGGGGACCAGTACGGGGATACCGGGCGGGTAGGGGGTGACCTGTTCGGCGGCGACTCGGCCGGGTGCCTGCTCGATCGGGATCGACTCGCACGGCCCGAAGAACGCCTCGCGCGGACGCAGCACCGATGTCATTTGCAGGTCCCGGGGTTCGGGCAGCACCATCGGCGGGGCGGTGGGGCCGCGAAACCGGGTGCGCCACGCTGTGAGCGCATCGATCAGCGCGTCCACGGTGGTTTTGTCGTCGGCCATCGACAATGTCGCCAGGATGCGACGGTGGTCGCTGAGACCGAGATCGAGACGGCGGTTCTCCCGCAGCCAGTCGGCGACCTGGTAGCCGGAGGCGCCGGTGTCGGAGACATCGCAGAGCACTTGCAGCCGGTCGAGTTCGTGGGAGGCTTCGGCGCCGAGCAGTTCGTCGTGCATGACCGTCACACCGGGTATCGTCGCCAGCCCGTCGCGGGTGTAATCCGCGATTTCCAATGCGGCGCCGAGTAATTCGTGTCCCTGCTCGACCATCTGCCGGCGCCAGCCGTCCATCGCGGCGTACAGCAGCACGTTCGGGCTGGTGGTCATGAGCAGATCCGCGCAGAGCTTCAGGCGGGATCGGTCGACCAGCTCACCCTGGATATGGAATACCGAACCTTGTTCGAATCCCGCACCCATCTTGTGCACGCTCACCACACAGACGTCCGCGCCCGCGTCCATGGCCCAGCGCGGCAGATCCTCGTGGAAGGGCAGGTGCGCGCCCCACGCCTCGTCGACGATCAACGGCTTGCCACGTTCGTGGCACACCCGTGCGATACCGGCGATGTCGGCGCAGGTGCCGTACGGGCTGGGGCTCACGATCAACGCGCCGGCCGCGTCGGGATGCCGCTCCCACGCCTCTCGCACCGCCTGGGGCGACGGAGGATGCGAAAAATGGCGGGCCGCATCCCATTTCGGGGTGACCCAATACGGCTGCACCCCGGAGAACACCAGCCCGGCGACAACAGATTTGTGGCTGTCCCGGCCCAGGATCAGCCCGCCGTCCCCGCCCGCCACGGCCATCATCGCCGCCTTCACCGACAGCGAGCTGCCGCAGGTGGAGAAGAAGGCCGTCTGGGCGCCGACCGCTTCGGCCATCAGCTCCTCGGCGTCACCCAGCAGATGGCTGCGCGTGAGCCGATCGTCGATGCCGGGGGCGGCGAGAACATCGCAGCCCAGTGCGCCGCCGAGCACCGCACGCACCCGCGGGTCGGCGCCACGGCCTTGGCGGTGCCCCGGCGGGGTGAAGCCGTACCGGCCCGATCGCTGATACTCCGCCAGCGCCTCGAGCATCGGCGCACGTGCTTGCCCCCGGTCGGTGGTCATCTCGTTCACCTACCTGTTGTCGACGGTCTGGGTATCGCGATCGCGGTCCACGCCCAAAGCCCTCGACGCTCGAGATTGCTCGCGGACGCGGCGGATACGGGCGGCTCCGGTCTTGAACAGCGGCTGTTCGGAGGCCGGATCGATAACGGTGCGGGTACGCGGGCCGGGTAGGCGGCTTGAGATGCCCGCTGTGGCAGTGCTGGACATGTGCTCGCGTTACCCGGCCCGACACGGGCCAAACTGCCACCGCCACGGCCTGGTGCGTCGATAGATGTATCGGGTGCTCGAGGTTGCCATGCCGGGATGTCCGCGGAGAAGGCCACGGGAATGCTCGATCTCGCAGTGATCAGGCTGCTTGCACGGTTCACTTCCGGTCGCGACGATGCACGACGGGGCGGGCGACCTTGCCGACGGCGTCGGGGATGACGTGCCCCGGGCTGGCGTCGAAGGTTGCCTCGTCGAGCATGTCCTTGACCATCTGCGCGGCGATGCGGCGCCGGTTCGGAGTGCCCGCGCGCAGCGCACTGGAGAGCTTCTGCAACTGGTCCTTGGTGACCTTCGCCGGGATGGGTGGTTCGTGCTCGTTCACGACGCATTCGACGATGACGGGTCCGGCGCAGTTCAGCGCTTCCAGGAGCTGGTCGCGACATCGCTTGGGGTCGTCGATGCGGAATCCGGTGGCGCCGCAGGCTTCGGCGAATTTCACGAAGTCCAGCGGGGCCATGTTCACGCCGTATTCCGGATTGCCGAGGAACACCATTTGCTCCCATTTGATCAGGCCCAGGGTGTCGTTGCGGATCACCACCACCTTGACCGGCAGCTCGTGCTGGACACAGGTGAGGAAGTCGCCG